>JBBDVZ010000273.1:6463-28392 GCA_040903115.1 Planctomycetaceae bacterium | reverse complement strand
CAGAACTTTCGCCAGGTTGACGCTCGACTCGGCGATCTCATACGCGCGACGTCGGTCGTGCGATCTGCCAACTTTTCGAAAAATGGCTGTGCCCGGAAATCGTCGGCCAACGTCTCGAGCCGTCGCGCCAAATCGAGCTGGCCTGAGGGAACTTGGCGCAGCTTCTCATCATCGGCAAATTCGACTTTCTTCTCCGCGGCGGTGGTGGCGGAGTTGTGCAGTTGAGCCGTCTGATCTCGGTTTTCGACGAGCTGCGCGCGAATCTCGTCGAGTCGCTTCTTCAGGTCCCGTTGCCGCTTCGCGAGTTCCTGAGCACCCTGCCCTGCCGCGGATGAATCGACGGTCAACACGCGCCGATTTGACCAGACCTCTTGCGGGCCGGGCACGGGCCGGCCATCGACCGCTCGGACGCGATAAGTCAGCACGGCTCCTTGTGACAGCTTGAATGCGTCGAGATCGAGCAGAAAGTCGTGCTGAACTCGACCGGTTCCCAGCTTCGAAGCGTCGGCCGCGATGATGGTGTTGTCGCCGCCCAGGATCTGGGCATGCAGCTCCAGCCCCTCGACGGCGACGTCGTCGAAGGCTTCCGCCGCGACTCGCACTTTCTCGCCCGGTCGTGCTTGAGCCGGCTCGTCGCTGCCGGCAAGCTGCAACCGCGGCGGTTCATCGTGCACGAGTCGAATGGCTCGGGGTGGATGGCGGCGATTGTGAAGATCGTGTTCGTCGGCCAGGTGCAGCGCGAAGGGGCCGCCTCGTGTTGCCTCGACATCGAGCGTCCCCGACAGACCGTCCTCGGCCAGCGCGAGCGGCATCTTCGACCGGCTGCCCTTTGCGTCGACCAAGTCGCGGCCATCGAGCCATTCGAGCCGCCCTTCGGCAACCGTCTTGTTGAAGCCGACGTGAAACTTCAGTTTGCTCCGTTCGAAAATCGGAATTTCACCGAGTGCGCCGTCGTGCCTCTCGGCGACGCGGCCTGTGTATGCCGGTGGCTCGACCTGCAGTGTGAGCTCGGCAATTTCCGGAGCATCGAGCACCTCGACGTGATAACCGCGCGAGCGGGATCGTCCCGACGACACGCTGAACTCGAAGCTGCTCAAGACATGGGCGATGGTGGTCGCGAAAGTGCCGGTCGCTGCGTCCCATTCCATGCGGCGTGCGTCCTGCTCGGGCCCTGGTCCGCCTCGGACAAGCCAAACGGGTTCGGTCAACTCGACGGCAACGTGCCGCCAGCGAGGCCGGGCGCGAATCGTCACGTCGTCACCGCGTGCTACGACGCGATCGCCGTCTTCGACGACAAACATCAGGTTGCCGGCGCTGTCGAAATTGCCCCATGGAGTCAACAACCGCGACCACAACAGCCCATACACGCCGGGCGAAAACACGAACGGCACGACAAGCAAAAGCACGCCGACGGCGCCGTAGGTAAATAGCCGCAGCGATCGAACCGGCGCGACCGAGCTTGCGAAATCGAGCGCCTGCGACGACTCGACCGTTTGCCGCAGCAGTTCCTCGCGCATGAGCGCCGAGCCCTTCTGTTCGTCCGGGGTCGCGGGATCGCTGAATTCGATCGTCGATATCAGCCGCTCGCCAAGCTGCGGAAATGCCGTTTCCACGACGGCGGCAAGATCTTCGGATCGCAAACGCCGAAACAGCGGCCGCAATATAAGCCACGCGACTGCCGCGGCCGCGATGAGTGAGTGTGCGACCAACAGGGTGAGTCTCGCATGCGGGCTGAGATTGAACGCCAGGTCGAACAGCAAGCCGGCGCCCAAGCTCAATGTCACCACAACGAACAACAGGCCCACGCCGCGCACCACAAGCAGTGAACGCAGGTGCGAATCGAGCCGCGATAAGCCTCGCGCGAGTGGATCGGGCAATTGGATGTCGGTTTGTCTTGCCATGCAGTCGGCTCCGTGGCGATGTGTCGCCGTGGGCCATTTTCGAAATGCGGTCGCCCTGCCCGCACTGACTGCATTTTACAAGACGTGCGGAGATCGAACAGCGCAAACCGCTGGAAGTTGTGGTCGGACGTGCGAATGAAACGTCAATAGTCCCCAATCGTTTCGCCGCCGGCACACGTGCTGAGGGCCTGATACGCTGAGAACTGAATTTCCTCGCTGACAAATCGAACTGACCCGTCAGCAAGGAGGAAGTTGCCGCCACCCGCATGATCGCTGCGGAAGTTTGAAGCAGTGCCTAAATTCACGTTGGGGTCGCAGATCCGCTGCACGATGCGCCATCCCCCCATCGAAAACGAACGGTCCCACCAATCCCAACTGTCCGTCACCGGGTTCTTGTTCAGCCGCTCCTGGCACGACGCGAATTGGTGCGACGCGATCAGGCCCATATCCGAACCCTCCTCGGTCCCCGGCTCGCCCTGAACCCATCCGACGTTCGCCGGAAAGGGATAGCCCGTGGTCGGACTCAGATAGAGATTCGGGTCGGTACACCCGATGCCACGGCAGAGAGGCCACCCGTCGCCGCCCGCCGCTTCACCCATGGCAAAGGTGTTACTGGTGCCATCGGTACAGTCCCGGGTGCTCTTTCCCCGACCGCGATTGAAGAGACCTTCCGAGGCCGTTTCCGGTGCACTGATGTAGCCCTTGTGGGCAACGCCGTGAACGGTTTTTGCGATCATAAAGTCCAACAATTGCAGGGTCTTACGTGTTTTCTTCGCGATTCGGTTTGTCCGGTCAAGAAACGATCAATTTCGATCAACCTGGGAAGATACGAAATTTGCGAAAACACGTGTTTTTTCAAGCGAAAATCGTTGTCATTAACACCATTGAGCCAAGCGCCGCGAATTAGAATTCGCCCACCGGATTTCCATCGCCGATGTAACCCAACCGCTGCCGGGTGATGGCGTCGATGTTTTCGTTTATGAAGCGGACGGCACCGTCAGCCAGCAGCACATTCACCCCCACGGGGTGCATGCTGCCGACACTCTCCCAGATACCCAAGACCCCTGGGGGATTCTGGATGCTCCACGGATTAGCGAGGTAGTTACAGCAGGCCCAATCGTTGATTTTGCGCTGGCCGTTGAGATTGGCAAAATCGACTCCTATACCAACATGCTGGGCACAAGCCCATGAGCAGGTTTGGCCATCGTAAACGTCCAGCGTCGTTTCAGCGATGGCCACGGTGTTGCTCGCTCCGTCGATGAGGGAACTGAAGGACGAGCTGGAGCTGTTACCGAACATGGAACGCGTAGGATAATCTTCATCGGCCCACATACTGCCGAGGCTGGGCCACCCCCCGGAGACACTGAAACCATAGTTCGACTTATAGGACGGCACGCCGATTTCACAGCCGTAGGAGCCATCAAATCCGGGAAAGAACTCTTTCCCTGAGTCCGAGGGGCACAGCAAGACGGTCAGCTTTGTGGCCGTGGCGGCAGCGTTCGCTGCCGTGGGACCACCGCCTGCGAGCGGAATACTGCCGCCTTGTATAAAGCGTCCCATGGCCGCCGAATGGTCGATCGTGTTGTACAGCGGAGTCTGATCGAGATAGGGCAGCAACGGCACCCAGCCTGTCTGGTTCTTGATGAGCGGCAAATGGTAGATGTTCGCATTCTGCGCAAACGAATTGGCCGCATACGGGAACACATTGTGCACATCATGATAGTTGTGTAATGCGAGGCCGATCTGCTTCAAATGGTTCTTGCATTCAATCCGACGCGCGGCTTCGCGGGCCTGCTGGATGGCCGGCAGCAACAAACCGATGAGGATCGAGATGATCGCGATCGTCACCAGCAGTTCAATCAGCGTGAATGCCCTGATTCCACGAGTGGATTCGCCGGGAATTCGAATAGAAATCCGCATGTGACACTCCTACAAACAAGAACTTCCGAGGCTCCGTCAAAACCTCTGGCCGTACAGTCAACGCAGCTTGAAACCCGCTCGATTTTGCCAGGTCCGTACAGTTTGCCCCAATGGTTGTGACGGTGGCTCATTCTAACATTCGAAGAAACACTCTTCGACACAGTCTGCATGCGCGAAAAGACCGAAACCCGGATTCCTATTTTTTGGGCGCCGATGTGATCGAAAACTTAATGTCATCTTTTCCCTCTTTGGGAATGTCCACGCGCCGCCTCACCGACAATTTGTCCGCTTCAGGAGTGCTCCACCGCGGAGCGATCGTCTCTTTGGCATTGACCATCATGGGCGAATCATTCTCACCCAGGGGACTGCCGTCGGGTTTCACCAGCTTGGAAAACGTGATCTGGTAAGAACCGGGGGTAATGCCTTCCTTACCCGACCAGTGTGTCACCGTAAAGGTACCGTCATCCTTGGTGACGGCCCATGCGCCCCCGACAGTCTTGGTAGTTTCGCCAATTGGCAGCAACCGGATGAACACTCCTCCCGCTGGTTTACCATCGAGTTGAATCTCGCCGGATGCGGGAACAAGCTCCTCCACCGGAGCTTTGGCAGTGCCGCCGCAGCCAGGCAAAAGGCACAACAGCACGAGCAACAACAGAGTAGCCCCAGAGCATCGCTGAATGGAGATCACGCGGTGTGTCCCCTCATGCAAGTGGCACCGTGACATCTCAATCGCAACAAACTTCACCGAACTCCGACTGTCTTGCCCTGCCGCGCGTGCACCACGATAAGTGAAATCCCTGAGACGCTGGTCGCAAGCCATTGCAACACAGTGTCTTACACCTGCTGCATTTCAATTGTCACGGTGCCAGTTAAATGACAAGCTCAATCAATTTGCCGTATTACTGACTGGTATTTGCGTTCTCCACTCCGGCACAACGGAATGTCGGTACGACTGACATCTGCAAACATGTGCAAGCACCGTAAACTTCTCCTGCAATGGCGCGATGGCTTTCACGGAATCATTCTTCAAGGCGTCGCTGGCGGCTGATTCCTGTCGATCCAGAGAATCTCGGCTTGCGGAAACGCCGCCTTGAGACTGGTGAATCCATCGGACGAAATGCGGGTGTAAGTCACGTCAATCCTGACGAGTTGTTTCAGACCTCGAATTCTCTCGACCCCCGCGTCGCTGACTTGAGTTTCCGATAAGACGATCTGTTTCAAACCTGGCAACAATTCCTGTATTCTCGCCAGGCCGGAGTCGGTGACCTGCGACCCGTCGAGGTAGAGCGCGTACAGTTTCGTCAGGCCTTTCAAGTGTGCCAAGCCGGCATCAGTCGTTGCACGCGGCATGGCAAGGACCTCCAGGTCTGTCAGTCTCGGGAGAAGCTGCGCCAACCCGGCGTCGGAGACCTGAGTTCGTTGCAAAAAAAGTATCCGCAGTTTCGTCAGATTCTGGAGGTGCTTCAGACCGGCGTCCATCAAAGGAATGGCAATCAGATCAAGCTGTTCCAGGTTCGTCAGGCCGCCAATGTGCGCCATCCCGGCGTCGGTCACACGAGTGTCGCTGAGATTCAAGGAGCGCAAGTTCTTCAGCCCCTGAATTTGCTGCAGCCCGGTGTCCGTCACAGTAGTACCCTCCAGATGAAGTCCTTCCAGACTCGTCATCCCGGAGAGGCGTATCAGCCCCGCGTCAGTCACCTTTGTATAGGCGAGGTTTAGATCCTTCAGTTTCGGGAAACTCTGGAGTCGCTGTACGCAGGCGTCCGTAACGCGCGTGTGCGACAAATCCAATCGTTCCAGGTCTGTCAGCCCCTGAAGATTTGCGAGTCCATCGTCTGTTACCGGTGTGCGGCCGAGGGAGAGAAAGACCAAGCCGTTCAAACTCTTAAGATACGTGAGGCCGGCGTCAGTGATTTTTGTCCGCAAGAGGTTGAGTTCCTTCAAGTTCTTCATGCCCTTGAGGTGCACCAAGCCGGCGTCCGTTACCGGCGTGTTGTACAGGTGCAACGACACGAGCCCCGCTAAACCTTCGAGATTGGCCAGCGCGGCGTCCGGCACTTCCTTGTCATTGAGATTCACTTGCTGCAGTTGAAATGCCTCGATCGGTAGATTGCCGCCGGGCCCAACCGTCTGATTTCCGTGGGCCAGCCGCACCTCGACTCTGCCGCCGAGCGACAACACCCACTCAGCGGCTCGGCGGTCGAAGTCCTGGTTCGCCGGTCCAGCCGGCTGCTTTCCGATCGGCCCATCTGCGGCCGCAGCGTTTTCGATCGTCACTGATTGACCGTCGGGAACTTCGAACCTGGCGACCGTCTTGCCGCTCTTGTCCTTCACGACGATGATTATTGCGGCAGCGATTGCTAGAGCGGCCAAAGCACCGAGCAGGACCACTGGCCGCGTGAATATTGCGTTCAGTCTGCGCCGACTCCGTTTCGCCATCGACAGCGGGCGGGTTCGTCCGAACGAACCGAGTGCAGGGGTGGACATCATCACTTTGTGGGGGGGACGAGACGCGGGTTGCCGTTCTTGTTCGACTTGAGTATCGGATTGAGCACCCGTGATGGGGACCTTTGTCAGCGACATTGATCGCGAAATCGGCGGCGCATTTTGGCGACGGGAAACGGGCTTCGCCGAGCCTGAATCGTCCTGATCGATGGCGTACGCAAAGCGCGTGAGGTCCTCTGCGCAACCGAACGGTTGCAGCGCCGCGACCAATTCGGCCGGTGTGGCATAGCGGTCGGCGGGGTCCTTGGCCAGCAATCGTTTCAGAACGTTGACCAACTGCTCTGGAACGTCGGGGCATCGTGCGGCGATCGGCGGCGGGGGCTGTTCGGCATGCGCTTTGACTTTCAGGTAAGTCGAAGGGTATTGGGAACCGCTGAAAGGCGCTTCGCCCGCCAACAATTGGTACAGCGTACAGCCCAGGCTGTACAAGTCGGCTCGAATGTCGACATTGTGCGTGTCGGTCGCCTGCTCGGGGGCCATGTAGTCAACTGTCCCCATGAGCTCACCAGGATTGGTCAAATCGTTTGCGACTGGGGTCTCGCTGTGCAGACGCGCCAGACCGAGATCTAGAATCTTTACGATGCCGCCGTCCGTCAACATGAGGTTCGACGGCTTGATGTCGCGATGAACGAGGCCGTGCTCGTGTGCGTGCTGCAAACCCAAGGCTGCCTGGCGGATCAGCTCGCAAGCCACCGCGACCGGCAAGGGGCCCTGCCGCCTGACGAGCCTCGAGAGGTCTTGTCCGGCCACGTATTCCATCGCGAGAAAATGTGTTCCCTCGAACTCCCCGGCATCGGTGGCACGGACGATGTTCGGATGATCGAGACGCCCGACCAGCTCCATTTCTCGTTCGAAGCGCTCGACGGCTACGGGATTTCGCATTCGATCGGCAGCCAGTATCTTCAAGGCAACCGAGCGCTTGAGCCTCGAATGGAACGCACGGTAGACAGTCCCCATCCCGCCCTCGCCCAGCAAATCGCAAATCTCATATTCGCGTACATGACTGACCCCATCCAGTTGGCGCAGCGGGTCGTTTGGCGCGATGCGAGTGTCGAGCGCGTTGCCTTGGCGTGCCGGGAATTCTCTCACGCGGGAGAGTGCGCGGCGAAACTCGGCTTCGCCCGCGTACGTATCGGCGGCCTGTGGACTTCGAAGTCCCACGAGCAGGTTGTCGGCTTCCTGGTCGAGTGAATCCATCAACCGGCTGCACGATGCACAGTGCTCGAGATGAGCGGTAATCGCCCCGGCATCTTCTTCAGACAGCTTGCCAACCGAGTAGGCCAGCAATCGGTCTGGTGCTGGGCACTGCATTGTCGCCATGGCCCACCTCCTGGTTCACCGCCTACCGGGTCCCGCATGCGTGCCGCCGACACTGGCCGGCGGCCCGTCGCATGCGCGAATCAATCGTCCCACAGTGTTTAACGCAAAAGCGCGACACCAATCGTGGGTCTCTGCATTTCCGGCACGTACGCTCTTCACTGGTCCGTCGCATAAGACGCGACGTGCAACGAGGTTATGTGATCGGCGCGCCAGGATTGTCACAGCCGCTGCGGCATAAATCTGGTCGCGAGAGTGTCTTTTGGTGTCAGAGGGGAAGGTCGTCGGCGAGTTCGCCGAGTTCTTCGCGCAGGCGGCGCAGCACGCGGCTTTTGGCTTGTCGCACCCCGTTGGCCGAGATGCCCAGATCGACGGCGATTTGCGCGGTCGGCTCGCCTTCGACGGCACAGCGCCAAAAGGCCTCCCACGTCCGATGCTCGAATTCAGCACGCACTATCTGCAAAGCGCGCCTCAACAGAGCCGAATCGACGCTGTGCCCGGCCCCTCCTGCTGATTCATCAGGCGGATTTTCGGGAAGCTGCGCGAACCAGTCCCTGGCGGCCGATCCCCCTTGTGCCGAGGCCTTGCCCCTTTGCTTGCGGAAGTGGTCGATGATTTTGCTGCGTGTAACTGTCCATAGCCAGCCCCGAAACCGGCCGCCCTGGCCATCCTTGCGAAAGCCGGCGATCGATTCGAACAGGGCGGCGCACACGTCCTGGAACACGTCGGCCGCATCGGGTGGTGACAGTCCCGATTGACGGCACCAGGAGTAGATCAGCGGCCCGTAAAGCTCCGTCAATTGCCGCCACGCCCGGCCGTCTTGACTTCGAACCCGCTCCAGCAGGCTCGAGGATGTCGAACCCACGGAATTGCTGAGGCCCGCGTTCATTTATCCCGCCAATGACTTAAGCGCATCGCCGCGAGCGGCGAATTGCGGCCAGACGCCCGTCAGGTTCTGCATTTCCAGAATGGTTTTCATCTGGTCGGAGGCATTGCACAGCACGACCTTGCCGCCGCGATCCTTCACTTTTTTCGAAAGCTTGATAATGACGCCCAGCATCAGCGAGCCCAAGAATTCGACGCTCATGAGGTCGACAACGAGATGCTTGATGTTGGGCGCCAACAGCGCCTTGTGCAACTGATTGTATTCGTAGTGCAGCGAGTCGTAGCGAAAGCCGTGACTGTCGCCTTGCGGCGCCACGACGATCGCATCACCCTCGACGTCGATCTTAAACGCCTCAAGCTCTCGATTCATGGCTCGGCCCCTATCACCTCAGCGACAAATGGTCGGCAAAGGACACATTTGGCAGTATCGGTTATTTTTCGAGCGTTTTCAACAGGCTGTCGCCCGGAATCCGGTCGGACCGACGGCAAGCCGTCGGCTTGGGGCCGGTTAACTCGGGAGGAGCACTTTTTGGAGCGCCGCTCGAATCTTCGCCTCGGCGCCGGGGGCGACCCATAACCACACGTCGGTGAAGCCGTCGTCGAACGCCTCGTTTGTCGGAATGTAGCCCGGCCAGCATTCGCCGTAGCCGATCGAGACAACAAACGACTCCGGACGCATTTGCTGCGCGATCAATTGGTAGCCGACGAACACCTCCGCGGGAAACAGGACGATTTGAGCCGGCCCAAAGTCGATCACGGGAAAATCAATCAGCCTGCCCGACGCCACGCGCTGCCGGCTGCTGAGTCCCATGGCGGCCAAGATACGGTCGCGAACTTGCGCCTGCGGATCTGTAAGAACTTTATCCAACGCTTCCCGAGTGTGCGTCGGGCTTTTGCGATACTCGAGATCCAGCTCGGTCGAACGGAATCCGATCTTCTCCAGCGGGTGGCGTTCGGTTGACTGCCACGCCTTTTGCATCGCCTGATGCAGCCGGTGAGCCAACAGCGGTCGATTGGCCGGCGATCCATCGTTGAACTTGCCCGCGGTCACGTCGCCCGAGCAGCCCGACACGTACATTTGCTTGACGGCCGGTTCGTCGCGCTGCCGAAGGTCGCGCGCCATACCCACAAAGTCGGCACTCACTCCGCCACGACCATAGTAGCTCATGGGGTGCGTGGCATACGCATGCAGCGACAACAACGGCGTCTCGCCGTCGAAAAAAGTGAGCGTCTTCAGGTTGGGGTCGATCATGCCGATCGGAGCCGCGGCCAACTTCGGGTCTCCGCCCGAGCTGCTGCCGCGATGAAATGAAACGCTGCCGTCGGGGCCGACGACGCGGCGGTTCGATGCGACGTTTTCGACGGGCGCCTGACCGACGCCGACGTGCGTCACGCGCCGCTTGGTTTTCAGGCAATCTACAAGAGCGCTTGCGGCGCGTCGCACGCATTGTTCGTGGAATTTCAGGTCGAACATTTCTCCGGCCAAACCAACTCTGGCCAGCAGATTCTCGGCCCCAATGTCGGTCACCGGTGCATCGTGCTGATGGAGACTGGACAAAAGGACGCGCTCGCGCTTTGTCCCCGCGGCCTCGGCGAGGACGTCGCGCCAATGGTCGTAAGCGCCGTTACGGATCTCGCACCAATCAATGGCAAGCACGACAATCGGTTCATCGGCACCGGTGAGCACAAAGCCGTGGGCGAACAGTGGATCGACAATTTCCTTGGCCTTCGTCGCCGATACCGCCATCAAGCGCTGCCCGATTTCGGGCGTCACATCGACCGTGAAGCTTGCCAGTTCGAATTGCGTCATCCGAAGGCGTCCTGTATCGAAAAGAACTGGGGCCTTCGCGGCCGAACGTGTACCGGCAAAGGGTATTGCAGTATAACCAGCGTGTTGACATGAATCATCTCGCGGGCAGATTGGAACCGGCGTTCGACATGGCGAGCTTCGAAGACCTGGCGGCATCTCGGCGGGAATGGATTGCATCGGTTCTGAAGCCGTGGTGCCAGGCGGCGCCGCTGGTCGAGCTGCGCAAGGCCGAGCAGGAATGGCAGGACATTGCCGGGCGCATCGATACCGACTCGACGCTGTGGACCTGGGCCTGGAGCCGGTTTCCCAATCTCGTTCACGAGGGGCTCAGTGGAGTCGATGAGACGCACGAAGTCCGGATCACGCTGTCAGGAGGCTCGACGTTCACCGGCTACCCCGACGCGAGGAAGAGTCAAAAAGGCTGGTTGGTACTCGTCGCGACCGGAGGAGGCTCGAGCGGCGAGGAACTCGGCCCGTACTCTATCGATGAGATTCTCGAAGTCGAACGGATCGGATAGTGTGACAAAGAACCCGGAGAGCATTCATCATGACAATGACAAGTCGGCGTAATTTTCTGGAACAAGCCGCCATGGTTGTGGGCGGCGGACTCGCTGCGGCGTTCCATCGCAATGAAGGGCCGACTCTGCACGCCGGTGAGAAAAAGGAACGTGCCGTGAGCGCCGAAGCGATACCGATCATCGACACGCACCAGCATCTCTGGGACTTGTCGAAGCTGAAGCTGTCGTGGCTGAGCGGTCCGGACGTCAAGACCCTCAACCGCAGCTTTGTGACGGCCGATTATTTGCAGGCGACTGCGGGGCTCAACGTGGTGAAGGCGGTTTACATGGAAGTCGATGCCGACCCCGAATTCCATGAGATTGAAGCCGAGTACGTCATCGACTTGTGCAAGCGCGGCGACAGCCCCACGGTCGCCGCAGTCATTTCGGGCAGGCCGAATTCGCCCGAATTTCCGCGTTACATCACGCGTTACGCCGACAACCCGTACATCAAGGGCGTGCGGCAAATTCTTCACGTGCCGTCGGCCCAGCGCGGGCTGTGCCTGGAACCGCGATTCGTCGAGAGCGTCCGGTTGCTGGGCAAGCTGGGGCTGCGCTTCGATTTGTGCATGCGTCCGGGCGAGATTGTCGACGGGGTGAAGTTGGTCGAGAAGTGTCCGCAGACGCGGTTTGTCGTCGACCACTGCGGCAACATGGACGTGCGATCGAAAGACAAGGCGCTGCGCGAAACCTGGATGAAGGGCATGCGCGAAATGGCGGTAAGGCCGAACACCGTCTGCAAGATTTCGGGCATCATTGTGACGGCCGACAAGCAGAACTGGAAGCCGGACGACCTGGCCCCGAACGTCAACTTTTGCCTGGAGACGTTCGGCGACGACCGCGTGTGTTTCGCCGGCGATTGGCCCGTCTGCACGCTGACGGCCAGCTACAAGCAATGGGTCGAGGCGCTCAAGTGGATTGTTCGCGACCGGCCGGCGGAGTTCCAACGCAAGTTGTTCCACGACAACGCGGCCAAGTTCTACCGCTTGAATTGAATCGTTCGCCCTTCGTCTTGATCGGTCCGAAAAACCTTGAGATTGGGCATCGACGTTTTCAATTGCTTGAAACCGTCTTCTGAAATCTTGGTAAAGCCGACAAAAAAGCGTTCGAGTTTCGGCATTTTTTTCAAATGCTTGAGGCCCTCATCGGTGATCGCGGTTTGTTCGATCCGGAGTTCTTTTAATTGGCTGTTTTCGGCCAACATTTCGAACCCGGCGTCGTCCAGGCTCGTGTCAGACAGCGACAGTGATTCGAGTTGGCCGAGTTTTTTCACTTGGAGAACTGCGGCGTTGTCAATTTTTTTCGATCGTAGTGACAGCGATTTCAACGCCGGCAGGCTTTGAAGAGGCTCGAGCCCCTCGGCCGTCACTTGGGAAAGCGTGAGGGCCAACTGCTCGAGCGCCGCAAGCTTCTCCAAATGCTTGATTCCCGCGTTGGTAACGTCGTCTGAGATAACCGTCAGAAATTTCAGGTCGGGGAACGACGCGAGGTGTACCAGCACATCATCGCCAAAACCGCCCCTCTCCAAGATCACGACCCGCACCGATTTGGTGGGTCCGCGCTCGTCGTAGGCGTAGTTCACGGACGGCACGACCTTGACGATTGCCATGAGCGCCTGCTTTTGTCCCTCCGCGACACCCACGAAATCGTCGTTCTCTCCGACGATGAAACCGCCCACCTTTTCGGCCAGCGGCACCTCGAGCTCGGGGTCGAGGGCCTTGGCCTTTTTGTAATCGTCAATCGCCTCCTTCCGGCGCTGCTGATCGGCGTAAGCATTGCCTCGCTCCAAATAAGCCAAGGCGAAATTCGGATTCAGACGGATGGCTTCGTTGTGATCGGCGATCGCCTTGTCGGGCTGATGCAATTCCTGATAGGCCAGGCCCCGATTGTAGCGGGCCACTGGATCGTCGGGCTGAAGGCGGATCGCCTCGTCGAAGCACTCGATTGCTTTTTCGTACTCGTCGTTATTGAGATGATCGAGCCCTTGATTGAAGGCGACCGTCGCCTTCTCGCTGTTGCGCGAGCAACCAATGACGCCCAGGCAAACGATTGCGCATGCGAGGACGAATGCCAAGCCGGCGCCTGACCTGACTGATCGTAGCTTTGTGAAAATCATCGCGCGTCCTTTGCTGTCAGTAGCGCTTTCGTGGAGGAGTTTTTCAATCCCCGCGAACAAACCTCGCGGACCTATTCGCGGGAGCGGCAGTCGGCGTCTCGGCCGCGGAAGCCTCTTCCAGGCTTGTCGCTTCAGCGTCTTGCCTGCCACGGCTGCGAAGGTAAAGCCGGATCGGGACTTCCTGAAACGGCAACTCCTCGCGCAGCACACCCAAAAGATACCGCTTCCATGACTCGTCGAAAAGACCGGGGTCATTGACTTTGACCACAATCGTCGGCGGCTTGATCGCCACCTGCGTCGCAAAGAAGATCTTGGGATGCCTGTTCTTGCGTGACGGGGGCTGATTGTTGGCGATCGCGGCGCGCACCAACCTGTTCAGCTCGGCGGTCGGCACGCGGATGCGTGCTTGTTTGAATATCGACTGTGCCAGGTTCACCAACTGCTTGGCGTTCTTTCCCGTTTGCGCGGTGACGAAAGCCACCGGCACGTGCCGCATGCTGCTGAAGGTGCGAAAGAGATAATTCGACCAGGCCTCCGTCGTCATTTCCCCGGCCAGGTCCCACTTGTTGACGACAAAAATGCACGGCTTACAGCCCGCATAAATCTCATCGACCAGTTGCCGGTCGACCTTCGAAATCGTGTCCTGAGAATCGAAAAACATCAGCACGACGTCGGCCCGCCGAATGCTTCGCTTGGCTCGCACCAGGGCATAGTACTCGACGTCGTCGGCAAGGCTCTTGCGGCGTCGCACGCCGGCCGTGTCGATGGCGATAAACGACTTCTCGTCCATCTCGAAGCGGATGTCGATGCTGTCGCGAGTCGTGCCCGGCACCTCGCTGACGATCACGCGCTCCGACTGCGCCAGCGCGTTGATGAACGTGCTTTTTCCCACGTTGCGACGGCCGACAATCGCCAGCTTCATCTCCGGCTCGGCGGCGAGTGCTTCCCCCTCGGTTTGTTCAAAATCGGCCGCCGCGGGAAGCTGCGCGAGAATCGCCTCGAGCAAGTCCTGCCGGTTGCGGTTGGCCTTCACACTGACATGCACCATGGGGCCGTCGGTCAATCCGTGGAACTCGTGCACCTCGCTTTCGGATCGTTGAGAGTCGCACTTGTTGACGACGAGCAGCTTGGGTTTTTGAATCGTCCGCAACCGGTCGGCAACGTGCCGGTCGAGAGGGACCAGCCCAGTGCGCCCATCGACCACAAACACAATCAGCGACGCCTCATCGAGACCGATGCGAATCTGTTCCGCGATCTCATCGGTCAGGTTGTCGACGTCTTCGACCCCGATGCCGCCGGTATCGACCAGCTCGAAATACCGGTCGCCTTCATGCATCAGGTAGTTGACGCGGTCGCGCGTCACGCCGGCCGCTGGATCGACGATGACAATCATCTTGCCGGCGAGCCAATTGAAGATCGAGCTCTTGCCGACGTTGGGGCGGCCGACAATCGCGACTTTGGGAACGGACATAATCGGCTCGGTTTGAAATGGGAGAACTCCGGCGTCGTATGCCCACTGTATCGCATCGAAGATGGGACGACTAGGGGTGCCACGGGCATCCTGCCCGTGCCTTCTTCGATTGAGAATTCGCTCGCAATGGGTGCTCATCGTCAGAGCATATCTTGCACGATCGCCGTGTTGCATGCCTGGAATACGCAAGCGGCCGTCAGAACTTCGCGAAAAGCACTGGCGAGACGCCAGTGCCACCCGCCGCATCGAAGATGGGACGACTAGGGGTGCCACGGGCATCCTGCCCGTGCTTTCTTCGATTGAGAACTCGCTCGCCTTGGGTACCCATCGTCCGATCGGATCTTGTTCAATATCGCCGTGTTGCATGCTCATGAAAATGCAAGCGGCCGTCAGAACTTCGTGAAAAGCACTGGCGAGACGCCAGTGCCACCCGACGGTACTGTTGGTGATTCTGCCGACAATGGTTATACCTGACAAGTAGCACACTTCCGCTCGCAAGCGGTTGCTTGGGTGCCGCAAACAGGCGATGCGCATTGACCGCGAGTTTTCAGCAACAACTCGAATTTTGGGGCCCGCAAGCGGTTCAGCGCCCCACTCCCTCGCTCGCCGAGGCGGAGGCCTATTGCCGCCGTCTTGCGCGAACGCATTACGAGAATTTCCCGGTTGCAAGTTGTTTCTTGCCGCGGCCGTTGCGGCGGCACTTTTACAATGTCTACGCGTATTGCCGTTGGGCCGACGATCTCGCCGACGAGATTGAGGACGCTGAACGGTCGCTGTCGTTGTTGAGCTGGTGGCGCGAACGGCTGGACGAATGCTACGCCGGCTCGGCGAACCATCCGGTGTTTGTGGCCCTGCAAACGACGATCTCACAGTTCGAAATTCCACGAGCCCCTTTCGACGACTTGATCTCAGCGTTCGAGCAGGACCAGCGAGTCTCTGAGTATGAGACGTTCGAACAACTTCGCGACTATTGTCGCCGCAGCGCAAACCCCGTGGGTCGGCTCGTGCTCTACGTCTGCAGGCAACACAGCGAGCAAAATGTGGAGTGGTCGGATTCCATCTGCACGGGCTTGCAACTGGCCAACTTCTGGCAGGATGTTGGCCGCGACCTCGACCTTGGCCGCGTCTACCTCCCGCGGGAGGATCGTGAACGCTTCAGCTATAACGACGAGGCCCTGCACGCTCGCATAACGAACGAGGCTTTTTCGCGGCTGATGCGCTTCGAAGTCGATCGCGCCCGCGGATATCTGCTGGCGGGCCTGCCGCTGGCCGGGCAACTGCCGGGGCGGCTGCAAGTCGACGTCGACCTGTTTGTCCGCGGCGGCCTCAGGATCCTCGACCGCATCGAGGCAATCGGCTACCGTGTGTGGGAGCAGCGACCCGTGGTGACCAAGGGCGACGTTCTGGTCCTGCTGGTTGGTTCATTGTGCCGCGCCACGGGTCGCCGATTTGGCCGCGGCAAAATGCCTGCGGGTTGCGTGAAGGCCCGTGTGAGTGGGCAGAAGGCGGCACACCGATGACGACCACCGCGACTGCAACCTGCTCGTTGGCCGAGTCGCATG
Organism: Planctomycetaceae bacterium; assembly: GCA_040903115.1. Lineage (GTDB taxonomy): Bacteria > Planctomycetota > Planctomycetia > Planctomycetales > Planctomycetaceae > JBBDVZ01. The sequence goes on along the minus strand of JBBDVZ010000273.1, from coordinate 12,348 downwards.
AGTGGTGCAAATCGCTCGCGAAGGATCGAGCGGGAAACTTTTACGTTTCGTTTCTCGCCTTGCCCCGCGACCGCTTTCGCGACATGTGCGCCCTGTACGGCTTTATGCGGGTCTGTGATGACATCGGCGACGACCCGGCCGTTCCGTGCGCCCAGCGCAGCCGACGCCTGGCCGATTGGCGGGAACAGGTTGCTCTCGCTCTGGAAGGCGAGCGCATCGAACATCCTGCCCTGCCCGCCTTGTGCGAGACGGTGCATCGATGCGGGATTCCGCAGCAATATCTGTTTGACGTCATTGACGGCGTGCAGGCCGACTTGCACCCGCGCCAATTCCGCACGTTTCAAGAACTGTCGGATTACTGTTACCAGGTGGCCGGAGCCGTCGGGCTGTGTTGTATTCACATCTGGGGCTTTCACAACCCACGTGCTGCCGAGAGTGCAATCGATTGCGGCCTCGCGTTCCAGTTGACGAACATCCTGCGCGACCTTGGCGAAGACGCCCTCATGGATCGCATGTACCTCCCGCAGGAGGATCTCGAGCGGTTTGGGTACACGCGCGACGACATTGCCCAACACCGGCGCGACGAGCGATTCGAGCGCCTGATGCGTTTCGAAGTCGAGCGCGCCCGCGAGTATTACAGCCGAGCACAGCGGTTGCTCGAGTATCTCGATCCGCCCGGCCGGGCGATCCTTTCCGCGATGATGGACATTTACGGAGGGCTGTTATCGAAGATTGAGCGGCGTCGATACGATGTTTTCACCGCCCGCATCAGGCTGCCGCGTTGGCAAAAGCTCATGTTCGTCGGCAAAGCCGTCTTGTGGCACCGCTGGCTTCGACGGTAGCGGGCATTTCAAACCCCTCTCCCCTCAGGGGAGAGGTTGGGAGACTTCGGCGAGCTCAGTCGAGTCGAGGGGTGAAGTGGTCGAGCGCTCCTACCCTCCCCCGACCCCTCCCTAAGAGGGAGGGGAGTTTTGAAAAAAATCCTCCGAGAAATCGGCACGATTCCTCGGAGGACTTCGGGACAACGGGAGCAGTGTCGCTTATTCCGCGCCCGAGGCAGCCGCAGCGAGGTATTGCTGCGGATTGCGTATAAACGTCTGCCGCGATTCGTTGCTGCTGAACATAAAGAGCCGTTCGCGGAACCACAACGAGTATTCAAGCGTGCCGGGGACCGCTTGATTGGTGTGAGTCAATACGACGACGTCGGCGCCGCCCGCGGCCGGCAAATACTTGACAGGGTTCTCGGCGAACTTTGCTTTCGATTTGGCCGACGAGAAGTAGTACTCCTTTCCGTCGTGCGATACGTGAAACTCGGGTTGCGCGTCGACCAGCTCGCGGTCGTCGCGCAGCGCCACCAGGCAAAATCCCTTAATCCCCGGTTTGCCGCTGCGCTCGATGATACGACGGATTTGGTCTGCGTGCCGCGACGGGGCGCCAACAGTGTCACTTGCCGGGGTGAATGTATCGGCGGCGCTTCGCGCGTGAACGCGTCCAGGCTCGCTGTTCGCGACGAGCTCTGTGTGAACTCGCTCGATCTCCCCGGTGCTACGGGCGCGAACGCGTCCAGGCTCGTTGCTGAAGCTGATTTCGGGAAACACAAGCCCGCGACTTGGCGCGGCGGTGGTCGGCGTAATGGCCGGCGCCTCGGCCGTTTTCATTTCGGTCGGCTTGGCCGCCTGGGTCGATTCCGCGTCGGTCAGTTTCAAACCGGTAAACGGGTTGAAATCGTCGTTGGCCACCGGTTCGTCGTCGGCCGCCGCTTCTTCGATGGCCACATCCGATCCGATGGCGGCGCTTTGGACAGGAACGTTGTTAGCCGGCACTGACGCAACGGTCGCAGCCGGAGTGGATGTGGCGTGTGCCGCAGATGCCGCGGGCCTCGGCGACGGTTCTGGGACCGATGTATGTTCGAGCGCCGGGGAGACCGACATGACGATCCGTTGCGGTTCGGCAACCGGCGCGGGCGATTCCGCCGGCTGCTCGGGTGCTGACTGATGTGCTGGGGCCGCGGGAGCCGCGGCGGATTTCGGCGACGCGGCCAAACCGGGTGCCACAGTCGCGGGCTGCGGGGCCGGCGGATTCGCAGGCGCTGCGGGAATCACCACACGCTGCGGCTGGGCAGACGGCGTCTGTGCTTGCATCATGCGAGGATGATCGGCGGGCGGAGCATCCGTTGCGGCCGCTTGCTTCGAACCGCGCAATTTGAAAATGCGCTGCAGTATATTGGGCTTTTTCCGCGGAGCGTCGCTCGGGGCGCCGGGCCGCTTTTGTAAGTCGCGAGTCATGAGACCGTTGCCGGGAAGCGACTGCGTTTGCGGCGCATCCTGAAGCTGCATCGGTGGCATTTCACGACCGCTCTCTTCGTAAAGTTTTTGAAGCTGTTGCAGGACCTCGGTGGACGGCTGCGGCCCTTGCGATGGCTGGGCGATCGCTTGCGGCGGTTGCGCTGCAATCTGTGCTAGTTGCGCTGGAACCTGTGGCGATCGCGCGATGAACTGCGTCGGCTGTCCCACCGGTGATGGCTGTCCCGGGACGTGTGACGTCTGCGGTTGGATTTGTGGCGTCTGAGGCCTGGTCCGAGGAACCTGGATTGCGGTTTGCTGAATCGCCGGCTTCGTTGGCGCAGCAGGCGGCATGGGAATGGTCACCGGAGCAGAATCAATCTGGTGACCTTCAACTTCGGTGGGCGAGCTTTCAACGGGCGTCTCTTCGGCGCGGATGTGGTTCATGCGTTTTTCGTCGATGCGGACGTCTAGAGCACTCCAGTCCTTTTCCGCGCTCTCAATGTCAGCTTTATCTTCGCTGGCCGGTTCAGCACGTGGAAGGTCGGTGGTTGCATCGTGGGAGAGTGCGTCCTCGATCGCCGCCTCTTCCGCTTGCTTGTTGTCGTCGACCTGAACGTCTACTGTGGCTGCCTCCTCGGCGGGCGCCTCTTCGCGCTTCGCGTCCGCCATGGGAGCCTCGTCGGTGCCGACGTCCTTGCTTGGTGCGTCTTCGGTCTTCGGTTCCTTTGTGAGCGCGTTTTCGTTTCCGGCATCTTCCGCGGGGACTTCTGTTGTTGCGGCTTTTTCGGTGGCAACGTCTTCGGTGGCATCATCCTTTGTGTCCGCTTCCGCCGGCGTTTCGCTCATCACAGCGTCTGCGGCGGGCTCGTTTTTTTGGGAAGCCGAGGCTCCGCGGCGCCACCCCTCTCCGCGAGCGTTCTGCCCTTCACTGCCGAACGGTTGTTCATGGCGTTCGTTTTCGAACTTGCCGGTTTCCGTGGACGGGGCCGGGTGCCAAAAGCGTTCGGCGGATTTGGTCGCGGGCTCAGCAGCCGCTGCAGCCTTCGGCGCTGGCGCAGCCTGGGGGTGCTGTTCCATGTTCGCGGTTCGCGGTTCGTCAATGCGTACCGATCGGCCAAGGTCGGCCTTCGGGCGAACCGCCGGCTTGCGAACTTTGGTCTTCGGCCGGACCGGAGCCTTCAGCGCGCGCAGCTTCTGCTCGATGGCGGGGTCGGGGAAGTATGCTCCGCCGCGCAGATATGATCCGAGAGTGGAGCTCGTGTCCGGGCCGCTCGTGGCCTTTTCGTCAGCACCGTCGCTGGCGACGATTCCTCGGGACGAGCCGATAGCCAGCCCGATTGCAGCGATCAGCAGCCACCCTGTCAAAAACAGAACGCGTCGTACGTTCATTTGCCGTTGTCTCCTCGTCATCGCCGAAGCCCTCGTCCCGCGGTTGCGCGAGTCACGCTCGAACGCTCCTTGAGTAAATCCGGAAGAGAGTGCGTTGTTGTTAACTCGCGAATGTTGCACTTGAACCGCAGCCTGGGAATAATTGCTACAGACCGGGCAATCGGTGCTTAGCAATGGTTATCGACGCGGCTTCCGTCCGGTTTTGACGGCTAGACGGATTTTGAGTCCGATTCGACCATCCTTTGAGAACGGACTGCTACGACCGTTAGACTTTGCCCAGTTTGCGACCATTACCCCGGACGCAGAGTTTGACGCCCACCCGGGCCCTTGCGGCCCATTCCAGCCGACTTGTCCTTCGGGGCATGCGGCAACGAAATCGACGACGGAGAAAGCACCCAAACCATGGACAACACAGGGAAATCGATGCCGGGCGAACCCATTTTCGGCAACCAGCCTCAGCGGCCACAGACGATCGTGATTCAGCAAGCGAGCCCGGTCCGCGTCTGGTTGACCCGAATTCTGGTCATGCTGTTGTTGGTTTCGCTGTTTATGAACGCGGGCTTCCTGGCCAGCCAAGTCAGTTCCCTGGCGGGTCGACCGATTCCCGAGACCTATCATTCGGGCGACCAGGTAGCCAAGGATAAGATCGCGGTCATTACCGTGAGCGGGACCATCATGCCCCCCTTCACCAAGAAGTACCTGAAGGCGATCAAACAGGCGGAGGAAACGGACGCAGTGAAGGGTGTCATGCTCGTCGTCGACAGCCCGGGCGGACTCGTCGCCGACAGCCACCAGATTTATCACCGGCTTAAGGAGCTTTCGGAGAAAAAGCCGGTGTACGTGGCCATGCAGCGGATGGCGGCCTCGGGCGGATACTACATTGCAATGGGCGCGGGCACGCAGGGAAAAATTTATGCCGAACCCACGACGTGGACGGGTTCGATCGGCGTGATCATTCCGCGCTACGACGTCAGCAAGTTGGCGGAAAAATGGGATATCAAGGTCGAACCGCTGACGACCGGCCCGTTCAAAGACGCGCTCAGCCCGTTTCGCGAGCTCACCGAGCCGGAACGAGCCGTTTGGAAAGAAATCATGGACGACGCCTTCCAACGGTTTGTCACCGTGATCGATGAAAACCGTCAGCAGCTTGATGAAGCAGGCGTGAAAAAGCTGGCGACCGGCCAGGTCTACACGGCCAACCAGGCGTTGGCTAACGGGCTGGTGGACAAGATCGGTTTTCTCGAAGACGCGATCGAGGATCTCAAGGGGCAGCTTGGCCTGGAGACGGTGCGCGTGGTCTCATACCAATTGGAGCCGACCCTCAGCGAACTGTTCTTGGGCGGCGAAGCCAGCGAGACGGACATCCGCTTACAGGCGCTCATGGATTCGACGGTCCCGCGCGCCATGTACTTCTGCTCATGGGGACTCGGCGTGCCGGGCTGGTGAGGAAGAGCTATCAGCGGTCAGCCATCAGCTCAATGGTCACCAAGCAGCGGGCGAAGTTTCTCACGCAGTTCGCTGCGCGCGCGGTGAATGCGGCTGCGCACCGTGCCGATGGGGCAACCGACCAGCTCCGCGATTTCCTCGTACTTCAGCCCTTCCATCTCTTTCAGAACGAGCGCGATGCGGAAATCGTCCGCAAGCTCCATGAGTGCCGCTCTCACCAGGGCTTGCCGCTCCGACAACTCCAGCGAATGCGAAGGTTGTGAAGCGGGATGCAAGTCGAGCGGCTCGACGCCTCGCTGCTCGCGGGCCGCGTCGACCGAGCCCACCGTCCGCCTGGTCTTTCGTTTCTGCGTCACGGCGGCGTTCATGGCGATGCGAAATAGCCACGAATAAAAGGCCGCGGTGCCCTGAAAGCTCGAGAGCTTTTCAAACGCCTGCACGAAGGCATCCTGAGCCGCGTCCCGCGCGTCGTCGGTGGAGCCGAGGATTTTTACGAGCGTATTGTGCAGGCGATCCTGGTAACGGACGACAAGTTGGCCGAACGCTTCCGTGCGACCGGAAAGACACTCATCGATCAGGTGTTGGTCGTCTGCGCTCACAGCATCCGAATGTGGGACGCGAGATATCGCGGCACACCCGCCGCGGCGGGCATGTCACGGTGCGGGACTCGACAATTGAACGCTTTGGGTGCCACGGGCTCCGCCCGTGCTCTTATTTACGGTCCGACATCCAACTTGTGCGGAGGTAGCTAGACTTTGATAGAAA
>JBBDVZ010000273.1:0-6453 GCA_040903115.1 Planctomycetaceae bacterium | reverse complement strand
ATATCGCGGCACACCCGCCGCGGACTTCGGCTAGCTCAGTCGAGCCGCAGGCATGTCACGGTGCGGGACAGCATGTCGCCTGGGACAACGCCCGGTATCGTCGTCGCTTGAACCTGCCCTGTCAAGCGGTGCGACGACGATGAAGCTCCCAGCGCCGCCTTGACCGCGAATTTCTTGCCTCAAAAATTTTCCGCTTGGATTTTCATGCTCTCATCGATGTTTTCCGCATTATCGAAACGTTCAGTAAAGCCCTAATTGATGAACGTGCCGCAAGCCGATAAATCTCAATCAGCCGTGCGCATCGATTTTCATCGACGTGGGTTCCTGTAGACGCGTCTTTGTTCTCTGTGGTCTATCGGTGCGATTCCCATTCCCTTGAGATGGCTTGAGCTGATTCCCGGCACATTCAGCGGGACTCCGTGAAATCATGGCCAGACTTTTGGGTGTCTTTGTCGGCGGGTTGGTTGCCTTTCACATCCTTGAGAAATCGCTGAAGCGGCCCGTCGTGGCCGGGTACGAGACCGGTTTGCGCCGACGGGGCTATCTTTCCGACGTTATCTCGGCGTTAGTCAACGGGCCGATGTTGTCCGCGGCCACGAAGATTGGCGCTGTTTGGCTGGTGACTCTTGTTCCCGCCTGGAGCAACACGCTTGGCACGTGGCCTTGGGCGTGCCAGTTTGCGTTTTTCTTTTTGGCGAATGATTTTGGGCGATATTGGCTGCATCGCGCGTACCACGCATCGGACTTACTGTGGCGGCTCCACCGCGTGCACCACGCCGTCGTCCAAATGGACGCTATGTCGGTCATTCGCATTCACATCGGCGAGGCGATCATCAAAAACTGCGTCTTGTTCCTGCCGTTCGAGGTGCTTGGCATCGATCCGACGGTGATCCTCGTTTACTCGTCACTCGACGTGCTCAAAGGCTTCTGGCACCACGCAAACCTCCGCACGTACATCGGGCCGCTGAACTACGTGTTCAACTCCGCCGAACAGCATTGGTGGCATCATTCCGTGGAGCGTCGCGGACACCGTTCCAATTATGGTTCGATTCTGTCCGTTTGGGACTGGCTATACGGGACCGCTTATTGGCCGCAGGGAGAGTGGCCGGATCGAATCGGCGTCAAAGGGTTGGACAATTTCCCCGAGACGTACCTGGAACAGTTGGTCTCCGCACGCCATGACGATTCTGTACTCGCCCAGCGAATTCATGCGGAGTCGCCGTCGGCTCCGGCGGACGCAAGCCACCCCTCATCGCGTCCTGGCGCCGCGCACCACAGCGCGCACACAATTGGGCGAAGTGTTCCCAAAGACGACGGCACTGCGACCTCGAGCCGGGAAATTCGACGAAGCGCGTGAGACTCGTTGATCAGGTGTCGGTCGTCTGCGCTCACAGCCGTATCTCCGTGGGGAGACCGCGGCAGTCATCGGTTTGGTCTAAGCGATCCGCAGCGGCATGGACCGGCAGCGCTTGCCGATCGCGTGGTGAATCGCATTCGCGATCGCAGGCGCCACGGCGATGATGGGCGTTTCGCCCGCGCCGACCGAAGGGAGATCTCGCCGGTCGTGCAACACAATGTCAAGCTCCGGGACATCGTTCATACGGGGCACGTGGTAGTCTGAAAAGCTCGGGTTGGAAATCCGGCCATTTTCGAACACCATCTCTTCAGACAGCGCACCCCCCAATCCCATGATCAGGCTGCCATCGACCTGGGCGCGAAGGTTTCCCGGGTTTTGAATCGCACCGCACTCGTAAGCCTGGCACACGTGCAAGACACGGATGGTCCCGTCGACAACTTCCACATCGGCGCAGGCGGCGACATACGAACCCTTCTCCGTTCCACACGCCAGTCCAACGCCGCGGTTCGGCACGCGATCGGCGCGACGGCGTGGCCAATCAAACTTTTCGGCGGCCGCGCGCAGGACATCCTTTAACCGCCCGTCCTCCAGATGTTGCAGGCGGAACTCAAGGGGATCGGTGGCGGCGAGCTCGACCAACTCGTCCATCGCCGACTCCCGGGCGAACGTGTTGGCGGTCGATGCGAGCGCCCGATAGGAACCTTGTCGGAGTGGTGAATCGGATTCGACGAACCGCGTCCGACCGTTGGGAACCGTGTAGGGCGTCGCAATCGCCGACCCGCCGGAGTTGTAGTTCGTAAAGTCCCAGCCGACCAATTTCCCCGAGGGGTCGATACCGGCTTGCACCTCGATCAGCCCGGCCGGCCGGAAATACGCCCACGTGAACTCTTCTTCGCGCGTCCATTGCAGATGGACAGGCTTGCCTGCAGCCTTCGCGAGTCGCGCCGCTTCGACGGCTGCCTCGCCGGTATGCTTGCCGCCAAACCCGCCCCCTGTGTCCGGAACAATCACACGCACCTGATCATCGGCCAGTCGGAATGACTCGCAGAGTTCGCGGTACACGCGCGCAGGTTGTTGCGTCCCGGTCCAGACGGTGAGCCGACCGTCGGTCCATTCGGCGACAGCCGCTCGTGGCTCCATGGGAGCGTGCTGAATGTACGCGACGGTGTACTCTGCGGAGAATTTCTTACTGGCATCAGCGAGAGCTTTTTCGACGTCACCCCATTCCCGGCTGCCGCGGCGGCCGCCACCATCCTTGCGTCCGGTCTCCTTGAGGCGCGTGAACAGTTGCTCGCTCGATGGGTGAGGTGGCCGCTCCCACTCTGCCTTCTGCGCGACGGCGTTAACTGCCTTGGCAGCCTGCCACGACGTCGGCGCTGCACAGCCGACAAATTCGCCGTCTCGCACCACCGTGACGTCGTGCATCGCTTGGGCCGGCGCCAGGTCAATGGACTTGAGCGTGGCCCCGTACGACGCCGGCCGCAGCACTTTGCCGTAGAGCATGCCGGGCCGACTGATGTCCGACGGGTATTTCGCAGCGCCCGTCACAACATCCCGTCCATCAACCTTCTTGACTGCAGTTCCCAGCACGCGCCACTCGTTCGTCGGTGTGATCTCTACGCCGTCGGCTGGTGGACTGGCATTGAGCTGGGCACGGAGTTCCTTGTCGGCTGCCAGTTGCGCAAAGGTCAGTTGCTTCCCGGCATCAGCGCTGAAGACGCCGTCCTTGATCACCAATTGCGACCGGCTGACCCCCAACTGCTCGGCCGCGTGGCGTCCCAGCAACTCGCGAGCGGCGGCCGCTGCATTGCGCACGCGCGGGACTGTTGATGGCGTCGTTTGACTTCCCGATGTGCCGCCGTCATCGGGGCACTGTCCGGTGTCCGCCATGATGAGGCGAATGCGATCGACAGGCAGTCGGAACTCTTCGGCAACCGCCTGCGTGATCTGCGTTCGGGCACCCTGACCCACCTCAACCTTGCTGGTGAGCACGGTGACCGTGCCGTCCTCGCCCAGGTGGAATCGCTCCGACAGAGTTTCCGCGCGTCGTGCATTTCGCCCACGGCGACGCTGGGCGGTCGCCGTGTTGGCCATGGCCACGATCATCAATCCCGCGCCGAGCGCCTGAATGAACTCCCGCCGGTCGGCCTCGAACAAATAAGAGTTCGGCTCGCGGAGTTCGTAACGCTCAACCTCGACTGCCTGATCATCGAATGGCTGATTGGACATGACGATCCTCCGCTGGGCGGCGCTGATTGACCGATCGACTAGACGCAATTTCAACCCCCCTCCCTTCCAGGGAGGGGTTGGGGGAGGGTCGAGACGCTCGAAGGATTCACCCCTCTCCCAACCTCTAGACTCGCCTGACAGCCTGCTCGACGGCGGCCAGGATGTTCGGATAGTTGCAGCAACGACAGATGTGCGCGCTCATCGCCGAGATGATTTTCTCGCGCGATGCGCCCGGATTGTCGCGCGCGAAAGCGACCGCGGCCATAATGTGGCCTGGCACGCAGTAGCCGCACTGCATCGCCTGATGGTCCAGAAACGCCTGCTGCACGGGATGCAGTTGACCATCGGCGGACAGGCCCTCGATGGTCTGAATGGGCTCTCCCTGCACATCCCCGATCGACGTGATGCAGGAGCGCTTCGGCACACCTCCGACAAGAACCGTGCAGGCGCCGCATTCACCCTCACCGCAGCCGAACTTCGTTCCGGTGAGGTGGAAATCCTCGCGCAGTACGTCCAGCAGCGGCCGACCCTCATCAGTGGTCGTCGAGCGTTTCTCTCCGTTAACGATCAGAGAAAACTCGCGGGTCATAACCAGGTCCTCCGAATCGTTCCGGCGGTTGTTCCGGCAAGTGAAACAACGCTGCCGCAGCGCAGATTTTATTCGTTTACTGCGTTCCCAGGCAAGCAGCTCCTTTAACACAAGGCCCGCGTTACGACTCGATCGCCGGTAGTCTTTGTCGGCACTCAAGCTCTGCAGCGGGAATGGCGGATCCGACGGCGTCCGGTCTAAATCATGTAGTACCAGCCGTCTTTTGTGCTCAGGCTTTCGGCGTGGCGCGGGCAGGTTTCGCAGACGTCGTTCCCGATGATTTCGTAGGCGAAGCGTATCGCATCGAGCGTGCTCGACCAAATCGCGCCGGTTTCTTGAAAGACGAAGACGCGGTCGCGACCCAGGCGGCGCACGAGTCCGCTCGAATCGATGACCTTCGCGAAATCCGGCCGTAAACCGCAAAGCAGCACCGACACCTGAGCATCATTCATCCGATCGATGAATCGTCCCAGCACGCTCAGGCACACTGCGTCGGGATTTCTGGCACGCTTGAGCCGCAATACCACCACGCGGACACCCGCTTTTATGGTCTCGGCGATCGAGTCCAGGTGATCTTCCAGCTCTGGTGCCGCTCCGAAGAAGAATTCCCCCTCGAGACTGAAGATCCGAATCCGACCGCAGGGAACATCGGACGAGACACGCTCGCGAACGACGCGCTCTGGCGTCAAAACGAGCTCGGTCATATGCACGCGAGCCGCGCGCGGCACGTACAAGACGAAGGATAGAAAGACCCCGATCAGTATGCAAAACTCGACCGACACAGCCACCGCCGTGACGGCAGTCAGGCATACGATCCACGCGTCGGACCGTGTCGCTTTCAGGTGGTAGACCAACTGATGCCGGTCAACCAGTTGCCAGGCCGCCAGCATGAGAATGCCCGCGAGACCCGCTTTGGGAATGTAGTAAGCGTACGGTGCGAAAAATATGACGGTCAGCGCCACGGCCACAGCGGAAATGACGCCCGACCATTGCGTGCAGGCCCCGGACTGCTGGTTGATTGTGGAGCGCGTGAGTGAACCGGACCCGGGAAAGCAGTGGAACATGCTGCCGGCCAAATTCGCCAAACCCTCGCTGAGGCACTGTTGATTGATGTCGAGCTTCTGTCCTGTTTGGGCTGCGATGGCCTTGGCCATGGCAATGGCTTCGAGCAGGCCGAGCAGCGCGATCGCGAAGCTGCTGCTCGCCAAGGCGCGGACGCGATGCCATTCGAATTCCGGCAACTCGAATGACGGGAGCTCGGCCGGAATCGTCCCCACGATCGCGACCCCCTGCTTATCGAGGCCGAAGGCCCAAACGACGCCCGCCATGCAAACGAGCGCCAGCAGCAGATCGGGCAGCCGGATGCGCAGCCGCAGATTGATGAATCGCAGCGCGAGCGCAATTCCCACCGTTCCCAATCCCACCAGCAACGTCGCGCGGTTGGTTTGGTCGATATGCGACAGAGTCAACCCGAACCGCTTGAGAAAATGGTCTTCTCCCGTGCCTTGCGCGGGCAGCCCGAGCATGTTTTTGATTTGGTCGAGCACCAGCAAGACCGCCGCACCGACCGTGAAGCCAACGATCACCGCGTGCGAGACATACCGCGTCAGATCGCCCAGCCGCAGCAGCGTGATGCCGGTTTGGACCGCGCCGACCAGGAGGGCCAACAGAATCGCGACGGAGATCCGTTCCGTCTCGCCAAACCCGACGAGCGCACTGAGAACGGCGATGGAAATGGCGTTGGTCGGGCCGTTGATCAGTTGCTTCGACGAATCGAACAGCGCACCGACGGTCGTCATGACGATCGCGGTGTACAAGCCATACTGCGGAGGAATGCCGGCAATCTGCGCATAGGCCATCGCCTGGGGCAACGCCACGGCTGCGACCGTCAGCCCCGCCATCGCATCCAAAGCCAGCACGCGCTTCGAATAGCTGCGCAGCGAGTCGAAAGCCGGCACCAACCGGAAGAAAGTCTCCCGAAATCTCGCGCCAGTGTTGGCCTCTGCGGGATCCTGTGCTGGAGCTTGCGACATTGACAAAACCTGCGCGCGTGTCTTTGGCGATCCTCGAATAGGGTGCCATTGTGATCGCATTGCGGAGAAATCGCCAGTCGTTACGGAGCTGCGTGGCAGGCCATGTGGAAGCCAATTCCTGGCATTCGATTGGCGGGAGTCCTCGACGCGGTCAATGACAACGATTTCTGCGGTGTGACATCTGAAACTGCTGCCGAGGCTCGATTTGTCTTGCAAAATCAAAGTACCTCCGCGACAATCCGGAC
>JBBDVZ010000272.1:369-28847 GCA_040903115.1 Planctomycetaceae bacterium | reverse complement strand
CATCATCGTCTCCATGAACCGGCTGTTGTATTGGTACCCCGGGAATAGCTGCACAAGCCGATACCAGTTCCTCAAGTTGTAGTACACTCGTCCTCGGAACAGGCCGAGCATGTTCTCGAACTCGCCCCGATGCTCACGGACCACGCGTGGCGGAATGCCCATCACTTCGGCAAAGCAGTGATAGACAATCGCGTAGGCGCGCCGAATAAAGCTGAACGTCATCGGCGACGTGACGCCCGAGTAACTCTCGATGATGTTGCTGTTGTCCCAAACAAGCGAATTGCCGGCGGCCGGACCGTATTCATCGACGTTGACAACGGGCCGTGACTGTAAGAGGTACAGCCTCCCGCTGGCATCGAAGCAGAACTCGATGTCCTGCGGCCGGCCGAAATGCGCTTCCACGGATATCGCCAGGTCGGCGATCAGGCCGAGCTGTTCGTCCGTGAGAGTACCGGCGGATTGCTCGCGCTCGTCGAGCAGGACGCGTTCGACGCCATTCTCATTGCCGCTGACAATCAGCTTCTCGTGTTTGACTGCAAGCTGTGGCTGCACGTGCCGCGATTGTTTGTCGATCACGTAGGAATCGGAACTGCATTCGCCACGAACAAGTTCCTCACCCAGTCCGGGAACGGCGCTGGCGATGATCTCATTCACGTTCCCGGTCACGGGGTTGCAGGTAAACAGCACACCCGACTGCCGCGCGTCGATCATTTCCTGCACCATCACTGCCGGTGCGATCTCTGTGCATGGCAGACCGCATTCGCGTCGATACGCAATCGCGCGGTCGGAAAATGCCGAGGCCCATACGCGTCGGATAGCATCAAACAGGCCAAATGGATCGTTGACGGCCAGAACGGTGTCGTGCATGCCGGCAAACGAATGGCCGTCGCCATCCTCCCCGCAGACCGACGATCGAACCGCCACGGCTGCGCGGTTTGGAAAGCATCTCTCTTGCGAAGAAGCGATTTCGAGTTGCAAATCGTGCGTAAGGGGAATGTTGAAGAGCCGCGCACGAATCTCCGAAGCGCAGCGATCCAATTCGGCGCCGTCGCACAAAGACGCCAATGACTGAAGCAGTTGGCCCAGCGACGGCGAGCCTGCGTCCGATTCGACAGCGTGGCGGAACGCTTCGGTTTTGATGCAGTAGAACTTTGGAACGCTCTGGCCGGCATCGACGAGCCGGATGAGTCGTGCGGCCTTGCTTCCCAGCAGCCGCTCGGCATCGTGGGCGGAAATGAGCCGGCCGTCGTGAATCCATGGTGCACTCATCAAAGCTCTCCGGTAAACACGATGCCGTGTGCACGTACGAGTTCGATGGCCAACACCAGGTCGAACGCGAAAATGTAGACTCCCGCATAGGTCGCCATGCGCCGGGCGGTCACGGGGCTCGTCTGAAAGCGATATTGAAAGAACCCGATCATGCACACCATGAACAGAACGGTCAGCAGGACATAGAACCAGACGCTCAACCCCAGGTGCAGACCGACGATCGCGACGAGGGCCGTGTCGATGACGCGAATGGCCAGCACGAGCCAGGCTGCGCCGAACTGGCCGATCATCTTCGTGTACGAGTCGACGCCATCGATCTCTTCTTCCGGGGCGCGAATTTTTCGCGACACTTCCCAGTTGAATGCCACGAAGAACCCCACGAACGAGTACAGCCAGTACCAGCCAGGCGCCGTCCAGAAGAATTGATCTGTAGCGAAGCTGTACACGACCATTGCCAGCAACGGCATGACGAGCATGTGGGTCGTCGCATAAAGAAGAAATCGCCGCCGCAGCCAGTCGCGTGCGAAGAACTCCTTGAGCATCAGCACGCTGAAGCCGATTGCAGTGAGGATGGCGACCAGCGCTGCCGTGCCACGTGCGGCCGCGAACGCAACCTCCAGGGCGAGTGCCACCCCGCCCAGCCATTTGAGGTCCGAGAGCGTGATGTCGCCGCGTTGGAGGACCCGGTCGGGGAAATGTCGGCAGTCGTCCTCGTAATCCTTGTGGTCGTCGAAGATCCGGAGATGCAGGAAGAAGCACACGATCGTGACGTATCCCAACAGCGAGCCAAGGTCGTACTGCACCGGCTCGCCCGGCACGGTAAGTGCGTGCGCGAGAAACTGGTTCGAGGAATAGAAGCTGAGGATCAAAAGGCCGTGCCCCAGCACGGGAAACCGTTCCGCCAGGTACGCGGCCCAGCGCGTGACGAGCTCCGGTCGCCGTTCGACCGTCGCACAACTCATCCGTTGCCGGGTTTCGATCGTCACGACCTTTACTCCAGGAGTGCGTGCAAGGCGAAATAGTCCACCTTGGCGTTGTGGCGTCCGTCAACCGGAAGCCGCTTGACGATGCGCACCGAATCGACGCTGGCAAACGTCAGGGCTTTGAGCAGCGATGCCAGATCGGGCACCTCCCGGCGGCGGCGCAGTTCAACCGCGAGCACGCGCTCGCCGTGAAGCGAAACCATCGCGGCCCTGCGAATGGCGTCGTGCCGCAAGGCGGCATGCTCGACGCTGAACGGGTAGAGGGCACCGCGCCCGTCGTCGACGCGTGCAGCGCAGCGTCCCAGCAGCCAGAGGCGGCCGCGTTGGTCGAGATAGCCGGCATCGCCGGTGCGGTGCCAGACGGCATCATCGACCCGAATCTTGTTTTCCACGTCGTTTGATTGGCCATTCAGATAGCCGGAAAGCACGTGCTCGCCTTGCACGACGATCTCTCCGGGCTCACCAATGGGCTGGAAAAGTCGCTTGAACTCGTCGCCGGAGAACGGTCCGATCGAACGCCCCCAGTTGTCCTCGAGAATTCGCAATTTCAGGCAGTCCACGGGCTGTCCCGCGAGCAGGCCCAGGCCGCGGCTCGTCGCAGACAAATCCTCTGCGTCCATTTCGGAAAACGAGACGGTGCTGATCGGCTCCGCCTCGGTCGATCCGTAGACGACGGTAATCTCGGCGTACGGCATGATGTCGCGCAGTCGTTCGAGCAACCGCGGAGAGACCGGCCCCCCGCCGGTAAAAGCTTTGCGGACGCACGGCAGTGTCACGTCGGATACCTCGCAGTATTCGACTATGCTGTCGAACACTATGGGAGAGGCCGCAGCTCTCGTCGCTCCCAATTGGCCAATCAGCGAGACGATCGGCTCGGGATCGATTTCATCGGGACGCCTCAGGTCCACATTGGGAATGAGACTTGTCACGCGCGACGCCAGGTTGGCGAGCACAAAGATGGGAAGCGTTACCAGCTCGACTTCTCCCGGCACGAGCGACAGGCTGCGCTCGATCGCCCGGTGTTGCGCGAGCAGAAACCCGTGCGTCCTGACTGCGGCCTTTGGCTCCCCGGTGTTTCCGCTCGTAAAGCTGACGAGCGCCGCTGCGTCGGGCGAGGTGCTCTGCACCGCGTTGTCGCATTCGAGTCGTGACGCCCGCTCGGTTGGGATAGCACCCGGCACAGGGCAGCCGATGGAGAACTTCAACGGAATTCGCCTGAGTGCCGGCATCAACAGCCGCAGTAGATGGGCCTTCGAACCGGCGATGAGTGCCTGCGGCGGACGCAGTCGGCAACAGCGCTCGATATACGCCGAACCGGCCGAGGGATCGACAAACATCGCCACCAAGCCCAGCCGAAAGATGGCGGCCAGCGCGACGTATAACTCGGTCGACATGCGATGAAACACGAGAACCGTATCGCCGGCGGATAGACCTGATTGCTTTAGCAGTTTCGCGAGACGCCCCGCAGACCGATCGAGTTCGCCATACGTCGTGCGGCGAATGTGGCCGCGACGCACGTCGGCCAGCGCGACCTGCTCAGGATACCGCGATGCGTGCTGCTGCAGGATTTCGGCGACGTTCATGACTACAGGACCTTAGCGAACAACGTGTATTTTCGGATCGGCTCAGCCATGCGCCCGCTGATGCGTCGCAAGTGGCCCGCGTCTCGCACCATCGCGTGAATGGCCTGGCGAAAACCCAGGTCGTGCGCACGATGCTGCACCTCTGCCAGCAGCCACTGGCCCAGTCCGGCAAGACGCCGTTCCGGCAGAGCAGCGAGAGTCTTGACCACGATCGTGTCGATCGGCTCGCCACGCCGGCTTTGCAAGAGGTCGGGAAGCGCGAACACGAATCCGACGGGCCGGCCGGCATGTTCGGCCAGCAGCACGAGGTCATGCGGCACCCTGCTGGCAAACGGCCGACACTCTTCCAGAAACTCCTCCTCGGAAGGCTCGGAATAAAGCAGGTTGTCGCAGAACGCAACGCGCGCGACGGCGAAGATGCGCCGCAGGTCTGCCTCGAACGCGTCGGCCAGAATTGGTCGCACACGAACGCCCGCGGCGGTCAGTCGCGGCACAATCTTCATCACTCGCGGATCCTCGCAAGTGAGTTCGCCGCACAATGCAGAGAAATAGTGCGCACATGGCTCGAAGCCCTCTCGCGTGAAATGCGCCGGCCATTGCGGTGGGTGATCGGGTTCGAGCAGAAACCGTGGATGCTTGCCGAAGTCGGTGATGAATCGATACGTGCGCCAAGTATTTCCGTCGATTGGGCCAACCGCCAATGTGCAACCGCGCTTAGCCAGTTGTCCGCATGCGTGTCGCAGCAACACGTCCGACGTGTCGTCGTCGACGGCATAGTGACCAATAAATCCGACGTGGTGCGCGCGAAAGACGGGTGTGCGTCTCCACCAAAGCGAGTATCGGCCGACAAGGCGGTTGTTGCGGAAGAGTTCCCAATGGGCGTCGGGCTTATGTTGCCTGAGAGTCGATGGATCGATTGGTCGCGTGGCGCGCGCCATTGATCCTGGCGCCTGCAACTCGACCTTGAAGGCCGGCGCGAGGCGATTCCTCGGATTGACGAGTTCAAACCGCGTCTCAACGCTGGTTCGTGCCGTTTCGGCTATGACCTGCGTCGTCGTTGTCATGCTGACGTCTCCATTGCCGGTGGTCGTCGAAGCAGAATCGCGGTTGTTGCCGCGGCGCACCAGACGACGGCGGCGCAGAGGCACGCGACCGTCCGAAATGCCCGCACGTACGAATGTCGAATCGCCAGTCGCAAAGTGTCGGCCACGTCTGGCGCGACGTCGTTCGGCGGCTCGGCTGCGGCAAGCTTGATCGCTTCCGCCGAGACCGACGCCCGGCTCTGTGCGCTCAGCGGCAGATGGTCTATTTGCCGAGCGAGCGAGCTGTCAAAGAGAAAGAGTACGATTGGCCCGAGCACGGCCACTCCCAGGACCGATGACAGACGCGAAAGCGCTGAATTGATTCCTGATGCGAGACCCGCGTGCCGGCGTGGAACCGAACTCACGATGACGGCGCTGAGCGGAGAGACCGTGATTCCCATGGCGAGCCCGATTACCGCCAGCGGCGCGAGGAAACGTCGCCAGAACTCGTCTGGTCCGTTTGTTACGCCGGGCAGCGCCAACAGGAGAAATCCTAATCCGGCGAGGATTGGACCGATTGTCAACAACAGGCGCGGCCCGCGCCGGTCGAGCATGCGTCCCGCCAACGGAGCGAACACAAGGATTGGCAACATGACCGGGAGCTGCGCCAGGCCTGCGCGAAATGCGTCATACCCTTGAACTTGAATCAGGTTGAGCGAGAGAAAAAACAACATTCCATAGAGACCGGAATAGAACGTGAGCGTCAGCATGCAGGCGGCAGTGAATGCGGGAACGCGGAACAGTTCCAGCGGGAGCATCGGTGTTGGAACTCGGAATTCTACGACGATGAACAGAACCAGCCCGACGACTCCGACACAAAGCGACGCAATGGCCGTGGAACTGGAAAGCCCGTGTGCGGATGCGTCGATCAATCCGAAGTTCAATCCGCCGAGTCCTACAACGCTAAAGAACGTGCCCGCGAGATCGATATTACGTGACTTCTCAATGCATACGTTTTCGGCCTGGGTCACGCTCAAGATCGCCAGCGCCGCCACGGCCAATGGCACGTTGATGAAAAAGAGGCCGCGCCAGAATCCACTCGCGGCCAATGCACCTCCGAGCACCGGCCCCAGCGCGGTCATCACGACGCTGCACGCCGACCAGAGACCGATGGCCGCTCCGCGACGCTCGGGTGCGACCGTCGATGAGATCAACGCTAGGCTGCCTGGAATCATGAACGCCGCCGCAATCCCCTGGCACGCGCGGAACGTGATGAGATACTGGGCATTCGGCGCGAAGCCGCATGCGATCGAGGCTGCCGCAAACCCTGCGATGCCGCCCATGAAGACGTGCCGCCTGCCAAAACGATCTCCCAGCGCGCCGCCGAGCAGCAGCAATGTCGCGACCGGCAGAGAGTACGCGTTCACGATCCACAGCAGTTGCGGACCCGTGGCGCCGAATTCCGTCTGCAGCGCGGGCATCGCCACGTTTAGCCCCGTTGCGTCGATGAACGCCATGCCCGACGCCAGTACGGCCGAAACCAGCACGCAACGTTCCGTCGCGAGCCGCTGGTCGCGAACTTTCGGCTTTGAACCTGTCTCGGAATGGGTTGTCGCCACGACGTCGGTTACTCCGGCCTTTCGAGAGACATCCACAATGCATTCGCGTGTCGCAGAGTAATGCCGGGCAGCGGCGCGGGAGCTGCGTCCGTCGCTCGCCGAAGTCGAAACCGTTGCGCTACCATGGCCAGAATCACCTGCGCCACCATCTGGGCCATGAATCGTCCAATGCATTGGTGCGGTCCAAGCCCGAACGGAAGGAAAGCGTTTTGCGGCCGATCGAGAACGCCGTCACGCGAAAAACGCTCCGGCT
This sequence comes from Planctomycetaceae bacterium, assembly GCA_040903115.1. Taxonomy (GTDB): domain Bacteria; phylum Planctomycetota; class Planctomycetia; order Planctomycetales; family Planctomycetaceae; genus JBBDVZ01. The sequence goes on along the minus strand of JBBDVZ010000272.1, from coordinate 22,118 downwards.
CGAATCGCTCGGGCTCGGGCCAGAATTCGGGGTTGCGATGTAGCACGTATGGCGAAATGAGCAGCATCGATCCGGCCGGAATGCGATACCCCGCAATCTCGTCGTCGACAACGACGCGCCGCTCGAGAATCCAGATGGAGGGGTAGAGCCGAATTGTTTCGGAGAAGACCATTGCGGCATATTCGAGCCGGTCGAGATCACCTGGTACCGGAGGTCGATTGCCGAGGACCGATCGTGATTCGTGCCGCAACTTCCCGTCGACGTTGCGAAATTCTGAAACAAGGTGCATCGCCCATGCCAGCGCGTTGGCAGTCGTTTCGTGCCCGGCGAGAAGCAGAGTGATCGTCGCGTCACGCAGCTCGCGATCGCTGAGGGGGGCGTTCTCATCGTCGCGTGCGCGAATCAGAATCGACAAGAGGTCGGGGGTCGCGGTTCCGCTGCGTCGTCGGCTTTCGATCAATCGGTAGACGACAGCGTCGATTGCTTTCACGGCCTCGCGAAACTCTCGCCGATGAAACATTGACGAGAACGCTGTTGCATCAAACAGGCTCTCGACGCGGCGCCAGGTGTCGTTCAGAATGATAGTCAGCGATCGTTCGATCGCGTCGGTCTCGCCGCTGACATCCGATCCGAACAGGATCCGCGCGGCAATGTTAAGCGTCACTCGCGCCATTTCCGAGACGATATTCACCGATCGTCCCGCGCGCGCAGGTTCTTCCCAGCGATCGAGCATCTCCGCTGTGGCCGATGCGACCACGGGAACGTGTTGGTCAAGCGTCTGGAGTTGAAATGCCGGTTGGATTAGCCGCCGATGCCGCCGCCAGAGCTCTCCATCCGTCGAGAGTAGGCTGTCTCCGCACGTGGCGCGAATTTTGGCCACGCTGCGAGTGTCTTTGTCGTAGTTGCGCCAGTGGTGCTGCAAAACGTGCGCGGCATAGTCTGGATGGTTCACGAGATGTGCGACAACCGGACCAAACCGCAACCGTACGACGTCACCGTAGTTGCGGGACGCCTGCAGGAGAAACCCGAGCGGGTCGCGGCGAAACGCAGCGAGGCAACCGAGAGGAAACATCCCTCGCGGACCCGGTGCCAATGTTCGCATTGTGCCGCTCGCCATTTCGCACATACCTCCTTTCAAACGGTGTAATTCCATTCTCTGAAGCCCCGCTGCCAGGCGTCGGCCACACGACGGCGGTCGGCTTCGGTCAACGGAGCGAGAGTGTTCTTGCGATAGCCGGCGATCGAATCGACGTACGACTGGAGCTTCGGCTCGAATTCATCGAACCCGGCCAACTCAAGGTTTTTGTAAATCGCGCGAATTTCGCCGACCGGCTCTTGCTCCAACATTTCGAAGCGCACCTCATGCAGCCGCCCCTGCGGTATTTGCGGGCGATCGTCGAAGTAGGCGTCGTACAGCGCGGCGTAGCGCGCAATGATGCCGTCGTCGATTTGTGCGACGTCCGGCCGCTGCAGGTACGTGTACCACATCGCCGTGTCGAAATAGTGCCGCTGCGACTGAAAGACGTCATAGGGGTTGCGGCACACGTGCACGAACCGCGCGCCTGGAAACATATCCAGGAGCAATCGGACGCGAGCGGTGTGCGGAGGTGATTTGAGTATGAGCGCGCGGCGGTACTTCCAGGTCAGCTTCTTACAGAACCAGAGGAGTGCAGCCTTCCATTCGTCGATTTGATCCTCAGGCACGTCGCGAAAAGTCAGGTAACGGGCGTAGTGTATCTCGCGTCTTGGAAAGCTGATCCCGAGGTAGAGCGACAGCAGCGTCGTCAACAGCGGAGCAAACTCGTCTTCCTGCGGCGTGTGAAAGCCCAGTTCCATTTCGTCCATCGGCCGCTTGCGCGGGATGAACCGCGCGAACCGTCGAGTGTTCTTTTCTTCCGTCGAGAGAAATGTGTGCGGGTTCACCACCTGGTACGTGTTTGCAAACGCGAACTGAGCCGTGTCCTGCGCCAGCAGGTTGTGCAACAGCGTCGTGCCGCTGCGCCAGTGACCAAGAATGAACAATGGCGGCTCTGTGATCTCGACGCGGTCGACCGCGTCGGCGTACATTCGTTCTTCGCGCCGGCGGCAGTACGAATTGTACAAGCTGGCGAGAGTGATGAAGAGCGCACGGTGCCAGTAGGCTGGATCGACGGCGAATCGATTGTCGCACAGCAGCCGCCACCACTCGCCCGCCGTGATTCCAGCGAGGTAGTTGTGGCCTAGGCTCCAACGGTGCTTGAGTTTCCCGCTGGAAAGCCGACCCTGCGCTGCGCGAGATTCTGCACGACCCGCGGTTGCTGGCGAATCGTGGCCAACAAAGTTCGCCGGAGCACCAACTTTGTCGGCTTCAGTTGGGCCATTGAGCAGCACGGTCATGGTGTAACCTTCGGCGGGCGTTTCCGCTTCAAAATCATTGTAACGATGCTGCCGACCACGATTCCCACCACGAGGCATACGCCGCCGACCCAGGTGGCCGATTTTTTTGCAACGGTCAACAGCGGGTTGTCGGCAATGTTGCCGGAAACGTGATACGCGGCGATCTTCCACCTTCCATCGTCCTTCACGAGCGTTGCCGTCCAGCGGTTCTCGAGATCGAATTCCATTCCCAGATATTTGTAGTGCGGCACCGATTTGCCAAACGCAATCCCGGTGTCTCCGCCGTAGAGAATCGTCAGCTCGTCGGCTTCGGGTGGGACGGTGTATCCCTGAAAGACCTTCTGGTTACCCGCATTGATCTCTGCGAGGAACTTGCGCAATCCATCCTCTCCGCGAACAACGCGGTTGTTCTGCCAGGTGGCCACCACGTTCGGGTGCACGTGGGCGAGTTGCCCTTCGATGTCTCCCTTCGTCAGGGCCTCCGTCAGCGATTTGCGCATGGCGCGGAGTTCATCGTGCACGGCCTCATCGCCGGTCGACTTGTCCTGTGCCCAGGCCGCGGTCGAAAAAAGGCATGCGCAGACCAACACCAGTGACGTGCCTGTTCGAATCATCTGGGTCCCTCCTCTTTCGTGTCATTGGGATTCGATTCGCTCCACACGACCGTCGGTTCCGTTCACAACAATCTGCGAGCCGCGGCGAATGCGAGACGTGGCCCCCGCGACCCCCAGCACCGCAGGAATGCCGTACTCTCGGCAAATGACAGCCGCGTGTGACAGCAGTCCGCCCGTTTCGGTGACCACTGCCGATGCCCGATCGAGCACGGGAGTCCATCCGGGATCGGTGAACGGGCAGACGAGCACGTGGCCCGGCGACATCTCGAGTGCCTGCTGCACCGTGTGCGCGATGTGCGCGATCTCCGTTACGGTGCCGGGACTGGCGCCGATTCCGCGCATAGCGCTGTGGGCGGGACGACCGTCACCAGGCAGTGTCTCGACGCCACCGCTGCCTGCCAAATGGCCTCCGCGGATTTCATTCGGCGCCCGGAAAGTGCGGTAGCTTTCGTATGTTTCGCGGTTCTGTTCGACGCGAGATGTGTCGCCGGCGACGATTTCCTGAAACGTCATGAAGAACACCTCGTCGCTAAACCCCTTCCGCCGGGAGATTTCAAGCACGTGCCGCCGAATGACGTGATACATCTGGTTCGAAAGGTCGCGCATTTCCTCCCGCAGCCATACGAACGCGCGCAGCCGGTCCAGCTTGCGTCGAAAGGTCGCTCGCTTCCATCGCGGCAACCGCGACAGCGCTTCAGCGCGCGCCGCGAGATACGCGGGGCGCGGGTCGGCGCCACCTGATGATGGGAGGTTGCGAAGCATGTTCTGCACGAACGCGCGATCTTCGTCCCAACGTGGAAAGCGCACGTCGAGGCCCAGTCGGCAATGGTGGCGATATTTCGCGACAATCTCGTCGAGACTCTTGTCATCGCGATTAATAAGCGCCTGAACGGCGCGCACCGGTTCCATGTGACGCAGTGGCGCCAGGGCCGAGACGAGCAGCCGATGGTCGACGTCGGGAAAGGCACTGGCGAAATCGAGCTTCGCCAGCGACGTGGCAAAGATCGTGCGAAAGTAATTGCTTTCGGTGGCGAAGAAATCCCGCTCGATCAACTCGCGGAACGCGGACGGTGATCCTGCAGGCGTCGCGTCATATTGACGCAGAATGCCCGCGAATCCGCTAGCGAGAAAGTGCTCGTCGAACCGCCGTTGTCGGCGAAAGAACCGCGAAAGCGCCCACAAGATCGGCACGGCACGAAGGATGCCGGAAACCGTGATGGGCGTGCATCGCCCGTCGCCGGCGTACGAAATTGAAACGTCGAGGTCTGCGTCGAAGTCCCGTTCCACGAAGCCGTGGAGCTTCGCCACGCAACGCTTGACGGCCCCCAGGTTCCAGTACGGTCGACCGAAGAACATGCGTCCCGCTTCGAAATCGCCGTCGAAGAGATGCAGTTCGCGCAGCGTGTCTTTCAGCGTGCGTTCCCAGACGAAATCGTACAGCGACCACATGAGCGGCGTGCAGACGCTGCTGGAGACGCCGCCGTCGCGGAAATCAGCGTTTGTCCATTCGCCGACGCCGACGTCGAAGTTGATGCGCGTGACCGGCCGCGACTGCAGTATGTACAGAGTCCCACCTTCAATCGCGAACTCAATGTCCTGTGGCTGCCCGAGATGCCTCTGGATTCCTCGTGCCGTCTGCTCGATCTGCGGGGCGTACTTCATGACTAACGGATGCTCACGCGGAAGAGGGGCCTTTCGTCCGGAGAGTAGTTCGTCGGCGAGACCTTCCACGGCTTCGATGACGATCGCGTCGTCACCGCTGACGGGATTGATGGTGAAGACGACGCCGGCCAGTTCGGGCTGCACCATGCGTTGCACAATGACATTGACCGACACCGATTCCGAATCAAAGCCGTTGCGGCGACAATAGGCGATAACCTCAGACGATCGCGCCGACTCGCGGCAGAGTCGAACGGCTGTTTCCACTTCTTCGAGCGTGTTCAGGTTGAGAAAGCTGCGAAACTGTCCTGCGAACGAACTCTCGGAACCGTCTTCGACTGAGGCTGACGAGCGCACGGCGAGGGGCGGCCCCAGACGCTCGAACGCGTCGCGCAAATCGGCGGGCGAAACGACGAACTCGGGCACGCGAAAGCCGGCATCTCGCAGCGCGGCAAGCGTCGCAGCCTTCTGGCCGGCGCCTATTGGTGACAAGTCGTTTGAGAGTTTCTTGGCGTCTTCTCTGATCGAAGACGGGGAGCGATCGATTCGAGGGGATGTCGGACTCACTGCGGACATCAACAATCTCCTCACGTCAGGGAATCGTGACGGCTGGAACCATCAAGTCGGGCGGCGATGCCATCGGCTCGAATCCGTGGCGCTTTGCGATTTCGGCAATCTGTTGAATCCTTTCGGAGCACAACCGACCCGTGAAACTCGTGTCGCGAATCGATTCCAAGCACAAGAGGATCCCCTCCACCATGCACCCGAATGCCTGTCCGGCGGGCAAGGGAAAACCAGGTACGCCAAGGTCTTCTCCAAACGGCAAGCGGGCGACGCCACCATGAATCACGTGCACATCGGGACGTCGCCTCGCTGTATCGGAATGCACGGCGCGCGGGAGAGCGGCATCGCACACAATGGCCGACTGCCGAAAGTCCGCCGGCACAAGCACCGGGTCGATGCCGTTCGTTGCACAGACGATGACGTCGGCAAGCCGGACGTCTCGGACGTCGCACGAGAATTCGGCACGTGGAATGCGCCTGGCAACTTCCCGCACATGCTGTCGGGAGGCGGGTGCATCCCTTCCGATGAGAATCACGCGATCAAATTCGGGGCCGAGGATCTCGGCGCAACTCCGGCCGATATTTCCGCCTGCGCCGACAACGGCAATCGTCGAATCCGCGGAAACGAACCCTCGATCCGCCTGCGCCGCCCGTACGGCGTCGATGACGAGTGCTGTCGTGTAGCTATTGCCGGTCGTGATGCCCAATCCCTGCCCGTCCAGAGCGCGACCGTTGCCGGAGACGATCGACGTAAACTGGCCAAGTGAGACCAGCTCGCAGCCGAGGTCCCGCGCCGTCTCAATGCTCTGTTGCACGAGTGCTCGCACCGTGGAGAATTGCCTGGCGGCGACCGCGTGCTTCATCCAGGCAGACGTGACCGGAAGCAATAGGGGAAAGACTCGCACCACACCGCCTCGACGCGAGCGGATATCGACAGACGGCATGACGACGGGTTCGGCAAGCGGCGCCAACCTGTTGAGAAACGTCACTCGCTCAGACGGGGCGCAACTTGCAAATTCCGGCTCGAAACTCGGCAAATCGTCGGCATCAATGAGATGAAACAACCAGGCGATGCTGCGCCGCGGCACGCTGTCGTGGCGGCGGTTGGGTCGTCGCGGGCGAAACTCCACGTACGACTGACGAGTCAGCAGCCCGCCGTATGCCGCAACCCCGCGCACTTCTGTACGATCGGACAGATGTGCGGTGAGCCCGCGCACGTCGTTGCGCGCCAGGCGGGCGCAGGTTTCATCGAGCGCATCGACGAACCGGTCCAGGTGGTCGTCCGAGATCAGCGCCGAGGGTTGCACTCGCAGCGTGAGCGGATCGCTGAGCGTCGGCGCCACGCGAACACGGTGCCTCTTCAAGAGGTAACCGGCCACCAGCGGCCCGAGCAATTCGCGGGCCGTGAGCGCGCGGAACAAAAAGCTTGGCGAGTCAGGATGCGGCTGCAGTTCGATGCCGAGCATCAATCCTCTGCCGCGAACCTCCGCAACAGCCCCTGGGTACTTACATTGGAGCAGGCGAAGTCGCTCGAGCAGGCGCGCCCCCTTCTCGCGGCAGGCGTCGATCCGGCGGGAATCGAGCAATTCGAGTGTCTTCAGGGCGATCGCGCAGGAGAAGTCGTCGTCGGCGAACGTGCTCGTGTGCAACAGATCGAATGCAGGTTGATATCGTCGGCGATCGATGAGGACCGCGGAAATTTTTGCCAAACCGCCCCCCAGCGCCTTTGAAAGAATCATGTAATCCGGGCGAACACCGAGGGCAGACGAAGCGAGAAAGCTGCCCGTGCGTCCCAGTCCCGTTTGGCATTCGTCCGCGATGAGCGGGATGTCGCGATCCGCACACAATTCCGCCACACGGCCGATGAACGCCGGGTCGAGCGGGCGCACGCCCCCTTCCCCCAGGATTGGTTCGAACAAAAGGCCTGCGAGGTCGTCGGCCCGTTGGAAGTCCGCTTCCAGACGATCGATGTCGCGCGGAGATATGCGAATCACTTTCAATCCGGGGATCGCGAACGGCTCTCGCATCGACGGCGTGGCCGTCAACTGCACGGCACCCAGTGTCTTGCCGTGAAAACCGCCTTCCAATGCCAGAAACGTGCGGCCGCCGGTTTCCAGCATCGCATGCTTCATCGCCGCTTCGACGGCCTCGGCTCCCGAGTTCGCGAACACGACGCAATCGTCCCGCTCAGCTCGCGCTGAGAGCTCGTCGGCAAGCCGCGCGGCGAGCGAGCGCACCGAGCCTTGAACATGGTTTGGGCGGCCCCCGGAGAGAAATTGCATTGCCTCCGCGACGAGTTGCGGATGTGCATGCCCCAGCAGCAGGGTGCCGTAACCTGCAACGAGATCCAGCACCTCAATTTCATCGCCGCGGTCGTCTCGATAGTAAACGCAATTACCCGCGGCGCGATGGTAGGCGACGTCGAGCCCCAGCGACCGCAACAAGCCGAGCAGGGCCGGTTTGTGGCGAGAACTGCCGCGCGGCAGAGAGACTCTCCGGTCCGTCGAGATCTTGAAATCGTGCGACATCGGCTGCCTGTGAAACGCCAGCAAAATCCGTTCAGTGGTCACTCACAGCATTGGCGATGGGCTCGCGCGAATATAACGAACTTTTTTTCATTCCTCAATTGTGGAGAGAGAGGCCGCACTGTTCCGCTCGCACGTCTTTGGTCTGAAATTCAGGGTATTACCAGATAAGGAAACGGGGAAAAGCGAAATCGTCGAGCGGGAATGCGCTTTCGGCGCGCATGCCAATCGTCCCGTCATTGGCCCGATGCCGTGTATGTGACCGAGAGAGCCACTACGCCGCCACTCGCTCGTAATGCTTCAACAGCCCGCCCAGCCGAGTGCGACATGCGACTTTGTCTGGATCAGGCATATCGCCGTCAGATGTCGGCCATCCACCCGTAAGCGGAGTATTTCCCAACGATTGGTGGGGCCGCTCCGTGTGATAGTGCTCGACATACTCCGTGACCAAATAGTCGAAATGCCTCTCGCCAAACACGATAAAATGGTCCAAGGCTTCCTGCTGCAACGACTGGATAAAGCGCTCGAAGTGCGCCTGTAAGTTCGGTGAGCGAAAACAATTCTTCTTTACCTGCATGCCGGCGCCGCGCAGCACATCGTCGAATTCCCGGCGATAATTGGTGTCGCGATCTCGGCGCAGCAGCACCGTTTCGTGCCCGGTCGATCTCGCATGTTGGACAAACTTCTCCGCCTGCTCGGTCATCCAGGCGACGGTAGGCTTCTGCGTACATTGGGTGACGAAGACTCGGCGGGAACTCACATGAAGGAAAATGAGCACAAAGCACTGCCGCAGGCCGAACTTCGTCCAAATCCGCTTTGAGAAGAAATCGCACTGCCAAAGCGTTTCGGCGTGACGTTTGAGGAAGTCGTCCCACGTCCCCTGCCCATCCGGCGGCCCAACTTCAAGCGTGTGCTCCTTAAGGATCTTCTTCACGGTCGTGCGCGACGGCGGCTTGATTCCAAGCTTCTTCAGCTCGCCCATCACGCGGGTGTATCCCCAGCCAGTCTCCGAGGCGATCTTGACGATCAGCTCGCGCATGGCATCCTTGGTCTTCGGCCGGCCGACCTTCTTCGGCTGGTAGCCTTCCCTCGCCTTACGCACCCAGGCCAGATACGTCGTATAGCTCACGATCGTCAGTAGGTGCTTCAGCCCCGGACCGATGGCCTTGCCCAATTTGAGCAGTCGTGATCGCTCGTCGGCATTCAGGAAGATCAGCTTTTTCGGCACCCGCGCGCGCAACATTTCGTTTTCCGCCTTCAGGAACTCGATTTGGCGGATCAAATCGTTGCGGGTGCAGAAGGGCAACAGGAACAGCAGCGGCTGGAAAACGCGGCCCATTGCGATAAGATCTCCTCAGATTCAGCGGTGCGGGCAGATATCACTCTTTTTGTACCCCGCTGGAACGCCGGTTTCGCGCCTGCGAGATCTCTTTGGCGCGACGCGCGCCGAAGAATGTGTCGCAAGCCTTCGAATCTTCCCCAATTGTGCACACGATATCACGCGCCGGGCTGTTAACCTGCGGGTCAAAAGTTCGTAGCTACGGAAAATAAACCTGCCGGTTAACAACTTGCGCGACGTTTCCTGTTAACCAAAGGCGCGCGAGTTCGCAGTTGTTGTCCACGGTTTGAAGCCACCGTGACGGACGCGGAATTTCGGAAGTGCCGTTGCTGACTCGACTTCAGGAATTAGGTCGCGCGCGAGTCGTTACGAAGAGGGTTGTGCACGGGGAGGCGCACATGGGCCAAATGCACGGGAGCAGCCAGGATGGCTGCCACTGCTCATTACTCGCCCTCTAGTTCGAAGAGATTCGGGGTCCCATTCCGAAACCCACATTTCGCCAAGGGCGCCCGTTCACAACCTACTAAAACTCTCTTTGTCTCTGGTTCACAACCGCCTCTTGGTTAACAGGACGTTTCGGCAAGGGCGCCCGTAGGCAACTGGTTTCGAACTGATTCGAAGCGCTTAAACACGACCAAACGGGAGGTGCCACAAAACGGTCGTTTGATGGTGGTCGCGGAAACGGGTTGAGATAATGGGAAAGCAACGAGAGCTGAAGGTTTCTCTCTCAGAGCGGCAAGCAGAGGTCCGTAGCGGCTGAATGCAATGACTGAGAACATTCTGTTCTTCGAATGCCGCAATACTCGTTGACCGCGACGAGGCAATCATTCCACGGTTCGCTATAGTCACATGCGATGGCCACTCGATGCGGCCTACTTGGGTAGTTGCTCCTGCAACTGTCGCGTTTGGTTGCTCACGTCGTTGAAGCGGGATGACCATTCGGTTCGCTGGAGCTTCTCGATCGACTTACGTGCCGCCTCCCACTGTTTTTCGTGAAGCTGGGCCTCGGTCAGTTTGAGCAGGCCGGTTGGTTCCAGTCGGCGCAACCGGGAGACTTGCTCCCAGTGAGCGATCGCCTCGTCCCAGCGGTTTTGCTTCTGGCGCAGCTCGGCCATTGCCGCATGGTTCTCGGCTTCGTTCGGCGACGACTCGATGATCGACGTCGCTGCGCGTTCGGCCTCGGCCTCGTCTCCTTTCAGGCGGTCGGCCAGTTGCTGGTAACGGGCCAGGTCGTGCGGGTTGAAGTCCATCAGCTTGAGGAGTTGCCTGGTGGCGGCGGCAGCATTGCCCGTTCTGTCGTAGCACGCGATCAGCGCCTGGTGTATTTCCGAATCGTTGGGTTGCAATTCAGCCGCCAGTTGAAGTTGCACGATGGCTTTTCCCGGCTGATTGCGCGATTCCCAGGTTTGACCGACGGCTTTGCGGATGATCGGGCTATCCTGGCCGGTCTTCGCAGACTCCTCATCGAGAGACCGGACGTAACCGTCGAGATCCTTCGAGTCCGCCAGCACCTGACGCAGCAAATCGAGCTCGTGACGCCGACGGTCGTGACGGAAGCTCCAGCAGACAATTGCGGCCGATACGGCGTCGACGGCCTCGCGCGTTCGACCCTGCGCCGAGTGCGCGAGGGCCAGTTGGTCGTACAGCTCGGCCAGAACTCCGTCGTTTTGCCGCTGTCCGACGTTGCCTCGCTGATGCAGGGCAATTGCCTCGTTGTAAAACGCGATGGCGCGGTCCCATTGCTGACAGTTGAAGCAACCGCCGGCGAACTCGACGATGTTTCCTTCGGTCCAACGTCCGGTCTGGTGGAAGAAGGCGTCGGTCTGCTGGATGAGTTCGGCCAACTGTTCGGGCCGCTGCGAACGGTGATATCCGACCATCAGCCGACTGCGGTAGCTGATGACGTCCGGGCGGCGCTTCATCAGCGGTTCGAGGATCGGGATCATCTCCGCGTAACGATTCTGTTCTTGCAAATAGCCGGCCAATTCGAATTGCGCCGAATCCTCCAGCAGACCGTCTCTGTGAGCCAGCAGCAGGATTTCGGTCGCGCGCGGAAGTTGGCCAAGCCCGTTCCAAAGGTAGCTGGCGACCTTCATCACCCGGCGACCCGAGGACTTCCGCTCGGCGAGGATCGCCTCGGCCGCCCGTGCAAAGTCCGCGGTTTTCTCCGGCCAGAAGTAGGTGTTATCTCGGTAATAGATGCCTCGGCTGCGGCTCTCGCCCGTGCGAAGTTCGTATTGGAGTTCGCGAATCGCCAACTTGAGAATGCGAGGTTCCAGCTCGCGAATGTCCGCCTTGGCATCGGCCAACTCCTTGCGTCGCCGGGAGAGATCATCGCCGAAGGTGTTCCACGAATTGTCCCATTGAATTTCGAGCCGTTGTGGATATTGCTCCATTCGTTCGACGACGTATTGCAGCGCGACCTTCGGACCAAGCGCTTCGCCAATGACGTACGTAGGCTCTGTGGCCGTGTTGCGATACCGCGATTGCTGCCCTTTTAGGATCGCGGGAATAGTCTCGAAGGCGAACTGTCGGAGGGCGGCAGCCGTGCCGTTCAAATTGTGGCGATGGGCGATATCGAACGTCCTTAACAAACGCGCGACAACTTCGTAGCGCTGGTTCTCGTTGGCAGCCGCTTCGAGCTCCTGCAGGTTGAGGCGAAGGAGGTTTCGAAACAACGCCTCGCGGCGGCCGCCGATCGACACGGCGGCATTGTGTTCGAGGGCGTGGTTGTACAGCGACATCAGCCGGTTGTTCAGCCAACGGCGCTGCTCGTCGTGCTCGGGCTTAGCCAGGAACTCCTTGAGCACGGCTTCGCCAACCGCATCGCGAACTGCGCTCTCAAGCAGGCTGATGTAGCGGCCAAGCAGCTCATTGTCCTGATGCGGCCACGAACCTTTGTGGGCCTGCTGGTATTCGCGGACCGCGACTTCCATTTCGCGAATGGCCTCGTCCTGACGGCCATAGGAATGGAACAATAGTTGGCACATGTCGTTGGTGATGAGCAGTCGGTCGCGGCTGGCGGGGCGGGCAAGCCGCTGTAGCTCGCCCAGCTCTCGAAGCTGCTCTTCGACAAGTCTCGGATCCCTCAATGTGCCAAACTGGTAGAGAAAACTTGACATCTGCGCCGGTTCCCCCTCGTTCCACTTGCGAGCAAACGCGCGCTTCAAAGCGGCCAGACAGGCGTCGGCGTGCGGACCAGGCTGGTTGAGCACCTCGGACGACTTCCGTTCGATCATGGCTTCCAGAAGGTCGAGGGCGCGGAGGTCGGTCGGCGTGCGCTCTCCCTCGCGGAGCTTCTTGACGCGGGCAAGAATTTCGTCCGCAGTGGCTTCATTGCGCAGCTCATTGAGGACTGAATTCTGTAACGTCCCGAGAAACTTGTAGGCTTGCTCGGGCGATCGGCCGAGGACCGCGTCGGGAAGCATCTGCAGCAGCCGGAAGTCACGGCACGCGGCGTACAAGTCGCGAAGCTGGTAGAGGTAGCTTTCCGGGCTCGCCGACTTCTCGAACAACGCCCGGTATGCGAAGAGCGTGTTCTCATCGAGTTCGCTCGGCAGCGGCGAGTCGTTTCGGCTCCACCGATTACGAACCTGGTAGAGCATGTTTTGCAGCTGGCCTTCGGGCATCCGCGCGAACGCTGCGACGCGCGAGCGCTCGTAAGCCTCGCGGCGATTCGAGACGAGATACCAATCGGCCAGCATCCGGTAGTCGTCGGCCGAGAGCAGCTTGTCCTTCTGGCAGGCTTCGAGGAGTTGAATGGCCTCTTCGACCTTGCCCCGTTCGGCGACAAGCCTCGCCAGCATCTGCCGCCACGGCGCGGTCGAGACGTCTCCGCGTATCCACTCGCGCAGCTCGCGATCGAGGTCGTCCGGCCGATCGAGCGCGATGAGTATTTTGAACTTCGCGGACCGCCACGTTGCCGCCACATCGCCGCCGTACGCAATGCCCGCGTCGATATACTTCAACACGCGACCGACGGTTGCCGGCGCTGCATTTCGCCGCGCGGCCAGGTTCATCACAGTTGTGAACGCGCGTTGCTTGAGCAGGGCTTGAAAGAACTGCTCGCGCTGCTTCGGTCCGGCGGCATTCTCGTCCTCGTCGTTGTCGCTGGGCTTTGGCGGCGCTTCACCGAGAATCGTCCAGCATTGCGCTTCGGCTTGCTGCAGCGCTCGATCGAGTTGCACGTCCAGCCATGTCTGCTCGATGCGCAGCCATGCCGTCAGCGGTCCTTGTTCCTTCGCGGCTTCCTCCGCCAGCCGCGCCGCGACACCGGCGCGGGCCGCCTTGCGGAATTCCGCCTTCTTCGCGGCAAGTGCTTGGCGCGTGAGCTTGTTCTGTTCCCCCTGGTCCCCAAGCTGGCGCTCATCCTGCGACTGACGATTGGCGAGCATCGCATCGACCAGCCGATAGAGCGCCGGAATTTGGATGGCGAGCCGCTCGACCGGTTCTTTCGCGTCGGACAAATCGCGCAGACGCTCGAAGGCTTCCCGTTCGAGCGCATCGGTCCACCGGGCGGACAGGAGCGCATCGAAGAGCGCGGAGACGTACGCCGCTCTGTACTCCGCGGGCGCGGCGGCAATGCGCTCCCGCAGGAAAGGCAACAACTCGGTCTCCGAAAAGCGGTTGGCGTAAATCGTGCGCAGCGACTCTCCGAGCGCGTGCTTCTCGTCTTTGTCGGCCGCCTGCCCCCAGCGCGATTTCAACGGAACGGCAATCGCCTGCCAGACTTCGTTCGGCACCTCGGCAGCATTCAGTTGTTTGCGGCCGCCGTCCGTGTCTTTCAATTCGAGGCGACCCGACATTGTCCAGCCGAGCAGCGATTGGATTTGATTGGGCGTGAGACCGGCCAGATCGGTTTGCAGCAGCCGCAGAAACTCGCCGCGCAGTTGGTCAGCCACGTCGCTTTGCTGGAACTCGCTCCTGATGTTGATGCGCGTCACAATATCCGAGTGGTGCTTGTGTCGAATAAAGAAGCGGATCGTGTCGGCGATCGGCACGAGCCAGCGTTCGTCCATCCGCGAAAAGTACAGGTTATGGGCACTACACGTGGCAAAGTTGATTGCCGCATCGAAACGAGCCCGCTGGTCGGCCGCGAGCTTTCCTTCAATGCGGGCCTCCGTCATCCATTGCTCGGCGAGCGCGTTGGCCGCGTCGAGTTGGTCGTTGAAAACCAGGGCCGAAAGGTGCTGCGAATACGCCGACTGGTCCACGGGATTTCGCGCGATCCATTGCGTCGTGATCGCCAGCAGGTCGTCCCAGCGCGTTTGTTGGCGACATAGGTCGGCCAACGCCGCGCGCAGAGTGTCATATTCGTAAGGGGGCCCTTCAACGGGCCGGTCGATCTCCTTTTGCAACCAGGCTTTGGCGGCGTCGAACTGCCCGGCTTGCGCCAATCGGCTGGCGAGGTCCATTTGCCAGTAGATGTTCCACGGTGTTGTCTCAGCCAACGTTCGCCGAAGTGCGAGAGCATCCTCGCGGCGGTTCATCCCGTCGTAGCACTGAACCAGTCGATCCTGCCAGCGCGGGATGGCTTCGAGCTCGGCGGGCTGCCGCTCGTAAACCGGCTTCAGCAATTCGACGATTTCGAGAAACTCGGACGATCCCGTCAAATTATTGGCCTGATTGAGTATGAACTGGGCGAGGAACAGTTCGTCCTGCTGCTTGTTCGCGACGAGTGTTTGCGCCTCATCGAGCAGCCGCTGCCGTGCTTCATTATTGCGGCGGATTGCGGCCAGGATCATGGTCCGCATCCAGCGTACACCGGGTTTGTCGGCGGCCAGTTTCTCGGCGGCGTCAACCTGCTTCCAGAGTTCGTCCCACTGCTGAAGCTGGGCGTTGAACAGGACCATTGCCAGCCGGTCGTCGAACCCGGCCGAGCCATCAGCCACCTTCTGCCGCGCCACTTTGAGCTTCACAAATGGCAATTGCACGAGCTGCGCTGAAGATCTTGCCGCTAGCTCGGCGGCCATTCGCTGATCGAATTGCGCCTGGGGGAGGTTTTGAACGTCGAGCGTGGTTTCGGCAGTCTTCCGCCCCTGCGGGTTGGTCGACGTCGACTTCTTCGCCCACCATCGGCCGGCCACTTCGACAAAGTCTTCGTACGTTGTCGTCGCGCGGAGCTTGCCGTCCTTGAACGACTCATCCTTAACGATCACGTGCCTGGCTGTGTCGATGGTGACGTGCTCGGAGTGATCGGAGTTCTTGACCGTGAGAATCAATTTCGTCCGATTCTCGCCGGCCGGTTCAACGCGGGCTGCGTAGCCACTATACGTCTGGTGCAGCGGCGACAGGGAGTAGTCACTCAGCCCGAGCGGAGGCGCTTTGAGATCCTGTTCGACCGAGGCTCGGACTCGTCCGAGCAGAAACGCGAGCGAAAAGATGCCTCGCTCCTTCGTGTTGCAGAACTGGACGAGCGTGTGATCGTCCGGCCCGAGCGGGCGCGTCAGCCAGGCGGTCGGCGAGTACAGCGCCAGGTCGCTCCTGTGCGATGACCGGCGATTCCAGTGCGGATCGAACCCCGCATGCTGGCGGCGCAGTTCGACGCCCCCCTGCATCTTCCGCAGGACTTCCGCTTGCAAGAGACTCTTTGACAGGGCAAGCGCCTCGGGAGACCACGTCTCGGGGTCTTTCGGCGGCACAGGCTTTCCCGGCGCCGGGGAAAGAGCGGGGAAGATTGCGTTTAGCCAACTCGTATAATCGGGCCGGTTGCCGTAATACACGCCGGCGGAATTCCAAACTCGTCGTCGGTTGGGCTTGAGTGTGGCGCCGAACTCTCCGCCCGATTCGCGGTCGCTACGGCCATTTAGGGAAAAAATACTGTCGACGTCGCCCTTTTCATCCGCCACAAGAATTGACTTGGGAAGCAATTGATCGCCGAAATTGTCGCTTGATGTTTCGGCGTCCTCGTCGGCGGACCACCACGATGCGTCCGCACGAGAGCCCAACGTCTTGCTGAGCGCCGGCAGCTTGTCTTTCGCACGCATGCCGATGCTCAGCTCTTCATCGCCTGGCTCGTCCGAAATTTCATTGGAACGAGAAAAGAAGCCGTCGAATTCGACCTCGGACTTCGACCGGGGACTAGCCATACCCTTCGTATCGGATGGCTCTGACTGCTCCAGCATTTCGAATAATTCTGGCTCCTTGCCATATTGTTCCGGCAGCATCTCATTAAACGAGCCATGACGAAACCCGATGTCGAGATCGGCGGAAAACTCGTTCGGGCTGGACATGCCGACAACCGGCCCGCCCCTCGGCCAAGAATCCCGCGAGGGGAATTCCGCGGACATCTCGTAGAGTTGCTTCGAATCGCGCACACTTTTCTGCGCTGAATCGAGCATCTGCATTTGCTGCTGGAACATGCGTGGATCGCGGCCGAGCGACAGCAGGCTGCGCAGCACTTGCCGCCGCAGACCGAGTCGCCAGTCGCCGGCACGCTTCATCTGTTGCTGCAAAAGCTCGAAATTCGCGTTGGCGTTCCCTTGTGCGAAAAACTGCTCGCCGTCGCGCATTTCATAGCGACGCTTCACGCCGAATCGTTCGCGATCGGCATCACTCTCCAGCACGAGCAGCGAGGTATACGGCGTGATGATATGAAACTCTTCCGACAGACCGATGATTTCATCACGGATTACGTCGCTTTGCCCCTGGGCGAGCAACCGGTCCAGATGCGCCCGCGCCCACAGTCGCGGGATGAACGAGTTCCCCTCTTCAGCATCCTTCAGGCTGATTTTCGCCGCGTAGCGCACCGACTCGCCGCCGCGCCGGCCGGTGACGACGATTTCCCCCTGCTGGTCTTTCCCCTCGGGCAGATAGCGGCCGACGAGAATCTGTTGCGTCCCGGCCGGCAAATTCGGCAACCGGTCGGGATAGACGGCGGCGACTTTCACCCCGCGGAACTCGACGTTCAAATCGCGCAGTCCCGGCTGGGCCGCCTCGTTGAGCAGCTCGAGCGCGACCGATTGCGGCGTCTGCTCCCCGCCGATGCTGCGCACCGAACCACCGCCGGCGGCCGCGATTCCTTTGAGTACGACCGATTCGTACGAGTTGCCGACCGAGACAGCGTGGAACGTCCGCTGCGTTGTCTTCCCAACCAGCAGTTCGAGCCGCTTGACGAAGGCGGCGGGATCGGTGTCGCCTGCCGAAACGATGCCGTCGCCGATGTAGATGATGTGGGCGTCGAGCTGCGCCTTCTTAATGGTGTCGTCGAAGGCGCGGTCCAGATTCGTCCAGCCGAGCGACATTCGCGCATCGAGAAATGTGGCCGCCTTGGCGATGTTTGCGGCATTCGGAGCCAGCGGCTCGGGAGAGACCCACGCGGTCCCGACGTCGGCACATGCCAGCAGGAACCGATCATCCGGCCCGAGCGACGACAGCACGGTCGCCGCGAACTCGGACTGCTGCTTCCGCTTCTCCAAGTCCATCGACGCCGAAGTATCGCACAACAAAACGATGTTGAGCGGCTTGCCGTCCGGCAGCAGCTCGCGCTGCCAGTTCCCTTCCGGCGAGGGGGGCGTCAGTTGCACGAGCAGATAGCCATCGCTGCCCCGCCGATGCGGGACCACCACGACGTCTGACTGCCTGCCGTCGATCTCGCAGACGACCTCGAAATCGCGGCTGGGCGTATACTCCTGCGCGCTGAACTCGACTTGGGCCGAGTGTCCCGTCTGCTGCGTCCGCGCCGAATGTGTCGGGCAGGTGATGCTCTTCAGCGGGAGAGCCGAGTTCACCGTCACGCTCAACGACAACTCGCGCAGCGGTTTTGTGCGCAGCAACTCGCTCCGCAGGCCGTACGAGTACCGATAACGGTTCGCCCGCAGCGGCAACACCTGCGTGTAAACGATCTTGATCCGCTTTTCGGAACCGGCTTCGATGGGGAACACGCGGGCCTTGAAAATATTGCCCCCCGTCCATTCGAGCAGCCCGGGATCGCGCTTCTCGCGCAGAATGGTCTCGTAAATTTCGCGGGCGCGCTGCTTCTCGACGACGTCCGCCTCGACCAGGTCGTTGCCGATCCACATTCCAAATCCACTAATCGACGCGTCCTGCGGCAGCGGAAAGTGGAACACGCCCTCCAGCCGGCTTGCCGTGTGATTGACAAACGATTCTTCGATCGTCGTCCGCGCAATCTGATCGCGGATTTCGACGCTGACCTTGTGATAGCCGACCGTCAGCGGCTCGTTGCGACCGTCGGGGAGACTGACGATCAACGAACCGAGAGACTCGTTGTTCGACGTCCCTTCAAACCCGGCCAGCCACACCGGCGTCTGCGGCACGTCGACGAGCTTTTCGTCGCGGCCGACTCGCATCAACTGCTTGTCGCCAGACTTGAACAAACGGTTGCCGTCGCGCGGGGCCAGCAATTCAAACTGGGCGCTCGTCTTGGTCTCTTTCTCTTCCTGCTCCGGCCGCATCACTTGCACTTGCCCGTTGTGCAGCCGCGCTTGATTGGGCGAAATGCACTCGATTTGCGTTCCCGGCCCCAGCGTGAGCTGCACCTCGGACGACAGGGTCACTCGGACGGCGTTGGCCCCGCGCACGTCGGTGCGCAGCCAGTCGCCCGGCTTGAGCAGCGTCTCGCGACAGATCGGGGTCCACCGTTTCGCGAGCATCGGCCGCAGCACGACGATGCCCTGCGCGTCGCTCACCTTGCCAATGCGCCCGTCTTCCGTCAGCGCCTTTGCCACCACGAACTTGTCGTCGGCCACGGCCACGTTGGCGGCGATCAATTTCAATTCCGCCAGCGGTAGTTTTCCCTCGCGCGGCGCACCGGCGGACCAAGCGACGATGGCGACCAACTGGTTGTTGGCCGCGTCAACGTACGCCTCGACCTGCACGCGTCCATGTTCCGCCGGCAAGGCTGCGCGATAGACGTTGCAGTCTCGCCCGTCGTATTCCGACCGAGCGAGCGGCACGGCGGTCATCAATGTCTCGGCATTCTCAACGCCGACGCCAAGCAAACCGAGCAGGTCCACCTGCTGTTCGGGCCCGATGAACCACGGCGAATCCTCTTCGGTGACCGTGTTGGTGGTTTCGTCCACTTTCCACAATCGCGATCCGGCGGCGACCGCGTACCGCTGCGGCGAATCTTCCCAGCGCACCAGCCCCGGCGCGCGCACCCACACTTCCGCGGCGCGGCCATCTTTCACGACCTGGAATTGCAGCGTCTGAGCACCCCGCAGCTCCTCGAGCACCTTCGAGAACGGTACGGCTCCGCTGACCGAGCTAGACGTCCAGTTCCCCAGCCAGAGGGCCAGGCCGGCAACCGCGGCCGCCAGGACCGCAAGTCCACGCAATGCAAGTGGCATGTTGAGGAAACTCCTTCTTGAACTCGGTGGCGAGGTCGCTGCGACGGCTGGCGCTTCGCTCAAAGCCGGCGCATTCTGATGATCCGCCTCGCTGATGCTGTTCAGAAACAGCTCCGCCGACTGTTGACGCAGCGTTTCGAGCAGCGCGCGGTCTGGTTGCGGAACGTCTGCATCGACCGCGCGCAGCAGTTCCGCGAGTCGTTCATCGTCCTGGTCATGCGCGTTGTCGTCTGTCATGCCGCTTCAGCACCTTTACTCGCCGACCATCGGGGTGGATTCACTTGTCAGCGATGCAAATGTTGCCCGAAACTCCCGCCGAGCACGGGCCAATTTCGACTTGACCGCATCGATCGATGTTCCAAACTGGCGCGCCAGTTCATCCAAGCTTTGCTCATCAAGGTACTTTGCGGTCAGCAGCGCCGCGTAATCTGCGGAAAGTTCGGACAACGCACAGCGCACTAGGTCGATGAGTTCGCGTCTTTCACACAATTCGTCCGGCAATTGGGAGCCATCCAACGACTGACGCAGTTCGAGTCCTCTCGTTTCCGCGAGCGCTCGAAGCCGCGCCGTCTTGCCGATCTGTCGCCAGTATGCCGCCGCTTGATGGTGCGCGATTCCCGCCAGCCAACTCCATAATGTGCCGCGACTGGGTTCGAATTGCCGCGCCGTTCGAGCCGCCGCAAGAAACGTCTCCTGCACGACATCAGCGACATCGGTTGCGTGAGTCCCCACCAACCGACCGACGTAACGCCACACATCCGCGCTGTACCGGTCGTACAACGCAGTCCACGCCTCCCGGCTGCCGTCCCGCAAACCGCGGATTACGACAAGTTGGTCGTGCTCATCGAGCAAGGGCCGTCTCAGTGACGAAAGCGAACGTTGTGAGAATCAATTGTCTTTGAGACGTGGCAAGGTGTCGCGAAAATCCTGAAAAAGGTTCAATTCGAGAGAATATCGCCCACATTGAACCCATTCCCATGCCATCCGTTTGTGGACTGTCGGCGCAAAAAGAAGGCCGCAGTCCATAACTGGTTGCGGCTTCATAATATTGGAGCGGCTGGATTTGAACACAGCGCTGGAAATCGTTCATTTGCCGGAACGCATCGCCCGCTCCTGCAAACGCGGCGGTAGCTCGAGCATTTGAGTGTCAGTTTGCCGTCCCATTTATCAACAGCCCGAATACTCACCGCGGCCCGGCGAGATTCTTGGGAGCAGGCTCCATCCCTCACGCGGCGACGAGAAGATCGCTAATCGCGGTTGGCCAGCGGGCCAACTCTCGACAAAAAAGTTCCAACGGTGTCTTGTCGCCCCGACTGTGGATTACTCAGTGTACGTTCTCGTGAGCGAAAAGACGGGCCGACGTTATGTCGGGTCGACCGGTGATCTCTCGGATCGGCTCACCCGCCACAATTCCGGCCAATCAAAGGCCACCAGGCATGGTCTGCCATGGCGGCTCGTGCACTGCGAAACGTTCGCCAGCCGCACAGACGCGATGAGACGAGAACTCTTTCTCAAGACCGGCAAGGGTCGAGACGAGTTGGACAGTCTGCTGTCGCCAAGTGCCGTCAATTTGAAAGTCGCTCAGCCTGGCTAGAGCGGTCGCCGCGGCGACAGGTCGCAGGTTCAAATCCTGTCGTCCCGACTACGAAATCGAACAGCCCTTCATCCGGCGTGGTGAAGGGCTGTTTCTCGTTCCAGGGATGCGACTTACGGCAAATGCCAAATAATTGGGCGCAGTTCAAATCAAACCCGATAATTACCGGGTGAAATCCGAGGGCGTTCCTGCTACTGACTTTAGCGAGTTCAAACGTCCCGTCGCCCTGCTGTTGAGGCGTTGGTCCTAGGAAACGGTGGTCCGACTGCCCAACGGGGCGGCGGTTCGCCGGAGCAATGATCGGGCACAACGGTGGGGGCGCGACTGGCCAACGGAAGAATCGTTCGTCCAGAATGCCCATCGGATTGTTGTCGACGTGTCGAAAAACTTTGGATTGACGCGCGGGATTTCGGCTCGATTCATCCCGTCCACTCCAACGAACCTGACTCGCCTCGCATTTTCTTGTAAGAAATCCGTCGGATCGATCGACTACATAGCTGTATGACTCACTTTTCTCAGTGGAGTTGACGTGTTGATCGATTGGTCACAAATCGTCAACGAGCACGGAGATACGGTTTGGCGCACCGCTGACCGGCTGCTGAATAACGAGACGGATGCCTAGAACTGCCTCGCCGCAGCCCGCTACAATGCCAGCATGAGCGAGACCACAAGCGAGAAGGTGCGAGCCTGCCCGAAGTGCAATGGCGCGATGCAGCCCGGCTGCATACCGGGCCGCGCCGTTTGTGAGGTGTGTGAATTTTTGTTGACTTCA
>JBBDVZ010000272.1:0-359 GCA_040903115.1 Planctomycetaceae bacterium | reverse complement strand
GAGCCAGCACGTGGTAATCGATTTCGGTGCGCGGCCAGGCGGCATCGCGGACCGCGCCTTTAGTCAGGTGTTTCAATTTATGTGGACTTCAGGCCCATTGCCGAAGCCTTCGTTTTGGAATATCCCGTGGTTTGGAATCAAAGGGAAGCCAATCATTGCCTTCCGTTGTGACAGCTGCGGATTCCTTGAGCTAGTCGCCGAATAACTCGCGTGCCATCCCGCAGAATTCGTTCGGCAAACGCCCCCACTACCCGCGGAGATTATCAATTGCTCAAGGTGGTACTTATCGCTGCGGGAGGCGCGGTCGGCTCTGTGCTCCGCTACGCGGTTCAGGTGGGCGTCCAGCAGGCACCATGCAC
>JBBDVZ010000271.1:0-5001 GCA_040903115.1 Planctomycetaceae bacterium | reverse complement strand
TGAAAGCGTCGGCCACCCCCATTTTACCCGTGTTAACACGCCCGGCGAAATGAGATTTCGCGTCGGAGTCGGCGAATTGGTCCAGAACGAGCCTGAGGCGGACTTGGAAACGCACTGTCATTTTGGCAGCACCTGCGGCCCACTCCATCGTGTTCCACCAAACTGGCAGATGTCGCAGCAAGATGGCTATGTCGCAACTGACTTATTTGATTGAAGTTACGAATTTGACTCCATTGGGCACACTCTTCGCAAAGCGGTGGGTCACGAGATCCGACTCGGCAACACGTTCGCGCCGCGCGCATGACAATATCGGTAACCGCTTTTCGATGGCCACCAACGTCGTTGGTGCATCCCACAGGAGATTCACAGAGATGCCAAAAGTTGCCACGAGGCCGAAAACGGCCGTTCGCCTCGTCCCCTTGGGAGATCGCGTTGTCTTGAAACGCGCTGACGCAGAAACCACGACAACCGGCGGAATTGTGCTGCCCGACACCGCGCGCGACAAGCCCCAGCGGGGCGAAATTGTCGCCGTCGGCGATGGGCACGTCAAAAACGACGGCACCAAGGTGCCGCTCACCGTCAAGGAAGGCGACCGCGTGATCTTCAGTCCCTACGGCGGCGAAGAAGTCTCCGTGGGCGATGACGAATACCTGCTGTTGCGCGAGAGCGACATCCTCGCGACCTACTGATGTCGGCGTACTGATGTCGTGCCAAAACATACCGATTGACCAAACACGCGTAAGCGAACAGGAGAGTTGCTGAAATGCCAAAGATGATTGCCTTCGATCAAGAGGCTCAGGAAGCCATGCGGCGCGGCATAAGCAAACTGGCGCGAGCCGTCCGGGTCACCCTCGGGCCGCGCGGCCGCAACGTCATTCTTCAGAAAAGCTTCGGGTCGCCCACGGTGACCAAGGACGGCGTCACCGTCGCGCGGGAAATCGAGCTGAGCGACAAGTTCGAAGACATGGGCGCGCGGATGGTACGCGAAGTTGCCAGCAAGACGTCGGACGTCGCGGGCGACGGCACCACGACCGCCACAATCATGGCCGAAGCCATCTACAACGAAGGGCTCAAGGCCGTCGTCGCAGGCGTCAGCCCGATCGAAATGAAGCGCGGCATGGAGAAAGCCGTCGAAGACATCGTCGCCAGGCTCAAGACCATGGCCATCGAGTGCCGCACCAAGAAGGCCATCTCGCAAGTCGGCACCGTGGCGGCCAATGGCGATGAAGAGATCGGCAACATTCTTGCCGAAGCGATGGAGCAAGTCGGCAAGGACGGCGTCATTACGGTCGAGGAAGGCAAGAGCCTCAAAACCGAGTATGAAGTCGTCGAGGGCATGCAGTTCGATCGCGGCTACCTGTCGCCGTACTTCGTCACCGACCCGCAAACGATGGAATGCGTGCTGGAAAACGCTTACATTCTCATCCACGAGAAGAAGATCAACAGCATCAAAGATGTCGTCCCGGTCCTCGAAAAGGTCGTCAACTCCGGCAAGCCGCTGTTGATCATCGCCGAGGAAGTCGAAGGAGAAGCGCTCGCGACGCTGGTCATCAACAAGCTGCGAGGCACGTTCAAAGTCTGTGCCGTCAAGGCGCCCGGCTACGGCGATCGCCGCAAGGCCATGCTGCAGGACGTTGCCATCATGGTCGGCGGCCAGGCGATCTTCGAAGACTTGGGCATTCAACTCGAGAACGTCCAGTTGTCCGATCTCGGCCAGGCCAAGAAGGTGATCGTCGACAAGGACAACACCACCATCATCGAAGGTGCGGGTAAAACGTCGGACATCAAGTCCCGCATCGACCAGATTCGCCGCGAGCTGGAGAACTCGACCAGCGATTACGATAAGGAGAAACTGGAAGAGCGAGTTGCGAAGCTCTCCGGCGGCGTGGCCCAGATCAATGTCGGGGCAGCGACCGAGAGCGAAATGAAAGAGAAGAAGGCCCGCGTTGAAGACGCGTTGCACGCCACCCGCGCTGCCGTCGAGGAAGGAATTCTTCCCGGAGGCGGTGTTGCCCTGCTGCGTGCCTCGTCGGCGAGCAAGCCGAAAGGACTGGCGCACGACGAAGAGGTCGGTTACAACATTATTTTGCGGGCCTGTCGCGCTCCGCTGACGCAGATTGCCGACAATGCCGGCGTCGACGGCGGCGTGATCTGCGAAAAGGTCTCCGAGATGGAGGGCAACAAGGGTTACAACGCGGCCACCGGCAAGTTCGAAGACCTGGTGAAATCGGGCATCATCGACCCCACCAAGGTCACGCGAACCGCGCTGCAGAATGCTTCGAGTGTTGCGACTCTGCTTTTGACCAGCGAAGCGCTGATTGCCGAAAAGCCGAAAGACGGCGAAAAAGGCGGCGGTGGTGGCGACGAGGACATGTACTAAGCGATTTCAAATTCAGAAGCCCGGCTTTTTCCCGAAAGCCGGGCTTCTTTCTTTTCCAACGAGGAACGACGTTCGAACCAGCCCGCCGCGGCGGGCCGCTCGCCAGTCACGTGCGCTCACTGGCCTAAGACCGCTTCGGTCGAGTCGCGCAGGATCGTGACAATCTGGTCGAGCGTGGCCTCGGGCGTGATGATCGGCGGCGCGATGCAGTACACGTCGCCTCGCAGGCGCGAGAACATTCCTCGCTCCTGCGTCGCCAGGTGAATGCGGGCCCCCACTTTTTCTTCGGGTGGAAACTCGGCCTTGGTCGTCTTGTCGGCGACGTATTCCACGGCCATCATCATGCCCAGCCCGCGCACTTCGCCGACATGCGGATGATTGCTCAACGCAGTCCGCAATTTGTCCAACAGGTAGGCGCCCTTTTCGGCGGCCTGCGCCGGGAAATTCTCGGCTTCGATGATGTCGAGAGTCCGCAACGCGACCGCACAGCCCACCGGATGGGCGCTATACGTAAACGCATGCATCCAAGTTGCGTCAGGCTGGGGCTGGTCGAGCGTTGCCGCAATTCTGTTGTTGATGCCGACGCCGCCCAGCGGAAAATAGCCCGAGGTAATCGCCTTGGCAAACAGAATCATGTCGGGCTGGATGCCCCAGTGCTCGAGCCCGAACATTTTTCCGGTGCGTCCGAAACCGGTGATGACTTCGTCGGACACCAGAAGCACGTCGTACCTGTCGCAAATCTGGCGAATGCGCGGGAAGTAGTCGAAGGGGGGAACGATCACGCCGCCGGCCCCCTGCACCGGCTCGGCAAGAAACATGGCGACGGTTTCCGGGCCTTCGCGCAAGATCGCCTGCTCCAGCTCGTTTGCCGCGGCAATGCCGGGGCTCACACCGGCCGGAGCCTCGTAGCGGTAAGGATAGGGAGACGGAATCTGCACAAAGCCGGGCACGCGCGGCTCGAACATCGGCCAATAGCTGCTGATGCCGGTGGCGCTCATGGCGGCCAACGTCGTGCCGTGATAGCCCCATTGCCGCGAAATGACCTTCGTCTTTTCCTGTTTGCCTTTGGCCTTCCAATAATAGCGGGCGGTCTTGAAGGACGTGTCGCTCGCCTCGCCGCCTCCCGAGGTGAAAAAGAATCGATTGATCGACGGGTAGGTCAGCGACGACAATCGTTCGGCAAGTTCGATCGCCCGCAGGTTAGAGCTCCCCGCATAGCTTGAACAGAAGGCAAGCGTCTGCATCTGCTTCGCGGCGGCTTCGGCCAGCTCGACGCGGCCGTGCCCGGCCGTCACGTTCCACAGTCCGGAAAGTGCATCGATGAACGAATTGCCATCGGTTTCGAATAAGTAGGCGCCCTCGCCCTTCGCCCAAACGTGACCGTGGGCTTCGTGCAGCGCTCGATTGTGCAGCGGATGTATCAAATGCGCCAGGTCGCGGCGCAGGAGCTCGTTTTTGGAAATCGACATGGTTTGGTCCTGAATCAATCGTCGCCGACGCCTTCATTGGCGGCGGGTGAGAAATTGTTTGCCATCCTCGGGCGGAAAGCAAGCGAGCAATACTAGCGGCTGCCTGACTTTTCCGGAACCTTTGCTCGTCCGCGAGTGTCTGTCCGAGAACGGCGGCCCGGCCTCTCACACGCTGGTTGCGGGGTTCAACCGCCGACTATAATCGCCCATCGAACCGTTGTCTCTTCAGCGAGGAGTTAAGCGTTTCCATGCCAAGTTGCGTTTTGGCTTATTCGGGCGGGCTGGATACTTCCGTCATCCTCGGCTGGCTCCAGGATGAAGGGTACGGCGTTCATTGCGTCTACGTCGATCTCGGCCAGCCGTGCGAGGATCGCGCTGCGATCTTGAAAAAAGCCAACGATCACGGCGCTGCGTCGGCCCGCATTGTCGACGTGCGGGAAGAACTCTGCCGCGATTTTGCCTTTCCCGTCTTGCAATGGCAGGCCAAATATGAAGGGATTTACCTGCTGGGCACATCGATTGCGCGGCCGCTCATCGCGAAAACCTGCCTTCAGGTTGCGCGGGAAGTGGGGGCCGACGCGTTCGCCCATGGGGCAACCGGCAAAGGCAACGATCAGTGCCGCTTTCAGCTTGCCGCCGAGGCGCTGGATCCCAAGGTCAAAATCATCGCCCCCTGGCGGATCGAGAAGTTTCGTGCGACGTTTCCCGGCCGCCGCGAAATGATCGACTATTGCGCATCCAAGGGCATTCCCGTCAAAGCGTCGATCGACAAGCCCTACAGCTCGGACGAGAACTGCCTGCACATCAGCTACGAAGCCGGACGGCTCGAAGACCCGGCTGTCAGCGGGTTCGACGTCGTCGATTTTGGCATGACCGTCTCGCCCCAGGACGCGCCCGACGCCGTCGAAACGGTCACCGTCGGATTCGAATCGGGCATTCCGGTTCGCCTCAATGGAAAAAAACGCGGTGCGTTGGAGATGGTGGCCGAGCTGAACGCTATCGGCGGGCGTAACGGCGTCGGTCGCATCGACATTGTCGAGAATCGCTTTGTCGGAATGAAGAGCCGAGGCGTTTACGAGGCGCCCGGCATGACGATCCTGTATGCCGCTCACCAGGCCATCGAACAGCTCACGCTCGATCGCGATCTCGTTC
>JBBDVZ010000270.1:0-5036 GCA_040903115.1 Planctomycetaceae bacterium | reverse complement strand
GATCCACGGAAACGTGGGCCACGGCCAGGGCGTGCCGTTGTTAGCCACATATTTCGGGCCGCGACGCACCGCGGGCAGCAGCGTGAGAAACAGCACCGCCGCTGCCGTTGGAAAGAGGAGCAACGTCCACTCGATGGCCGCATTTTTACGAATATTGAATTCGGGCGAGCACCACCAGGGGACGACGTAGAACAACGCCATCATCAGGTGATAAGGAATGCGATAGGCCAGCCCCAGGCGAATGCCCGCTCCCCGCAGCACGGCTTCCGAGACGACCGCTGAAAACAAGTAGCCGCCCAGAAGCAAACCGGCCCCCTGCCCGGCCGACGTCGCTCGCACGAACAAGTCGTCGGCACAGATGGAGACCGCGACAAACAGCACCAGCAACAGCAGGAGAATCGATCGGGCGTCTTCCCAGACTTTCCCTCGCCGAACAATCAGCACGCCGATGACGGCCAACACCAACGTGTATCCGGCCAGCACGCCGGCCATGATCCACGTGTTGATCGTGCCGACCTCGATCGTGCCATAGGCCTTGAGCACCGCAAACATCATCAGCGACGCGCTGATCGCGTAAAACGGATTGTGCGTGTAAATGTACTTCAAAATGGAAGGAGGGCGCGCAGATTCCGACATGAGACCATCTCCGCAGAAAGGATTGATGAAAAGAAATGGAATGCGGACAAACTCAACGAGTCGCTGTAACGGTATTTCGTTCAGAAGCCCGGCTTTTCCGAAAAAGCCGGGCTTCTTCGAACCGGGCCGGCGCGCGGCGGCAGATGGGTCGTTGCGCATACGCCGTCATCGTGCGGCCCTGGCGTACGTCAATCATCCAGAGATGTTTCGCAGCACAGTGCGGAATGCACTGATTGTGATTGCTGGCGCGGGTTGAATTGGCTCAGACGTCCTGGCCGCAGCGATGCAGCCGGTTTCTGCAGTCCATCTTCCACTCGCTACGCAGAAGCATCGGTCGGCGTTGGGAGATTATGGGCGTTTCTGCCGCGGGCTGCGAAATGGCTTCGTGTCTTGAAGTCATGCAACAGGCGAGCGTCACTCGAACGCGCCGTCATCTTCGTCACCTACAAACTCGGAATTCGGCGTTTATCTGCGTTCATCCGCGGTTGCCCGTGTTTTTTCTCTGCGGCCCCTGCATCTGCGGTGCGATTCCAACTTTATTGTTGCGCCTCAGTGTCAATGCCGGCGCTTCCAATGCAACGTGGTGGCGGTCACACGCGCAGGAAAATCCGTTGGCGGTAGAGGATGTAGAGCATCAGCCATTCGAGGGCGAGTTCGCGACCGCCTTTCACCAACTCGGGATGCACATTTCCCATTGCTCGGCCGAAGACGACCGCGCCCAAGCCATCCCAATCGACGAACTCGCGCACCAGGTAAACGGTGATGGCGTTGACGCCGATGACGACAAAGAAGAACGCCCACCGTTTGAATCCCCACACGTCGATGACCCAATAAAAGAATGCGAGCACCATCAGGCTCCAACCCGATGTGAACAGCACGAACGAGCTCGTCCACAGGTTTTTGTTGATCGGAAACCAGCCGATCCAGCCTTCATCGAACACGAGCCAGCCGCTCCAAATCACGCCCGCGAACAAGCACCCAAATCCGGCGAGGACAAGTCCCAGCGCTTTTTGATGACCGCTGGCAAGGCCGTTGCGCAACCAGTTGCCCGCCAGCGCGCCGCTGAGCACGGTGGCAATCGACGGGATCGTGGAGAACAGCCCCTCGGGATCGCGAACGCCCCGGTACAGCTTGCCGGGAATCAGCATGCGGTCGAGGTAATCGCCCAGCGTATGACCCTTCTCCCAATCGCCCGCGCCGTATTCGGGAACGGGAATCCACTTCATCGCCGCGTAATAACCCAACAGAATTCCGATCACCCACAACAACTGCCCGCGCGGCTTGGTATTGAGCACGATGAGGCCCGCGAACATGTAGCCGAGGCCGATACGGCCCAGCACGCTGGGATAGCGGGCCTCGGCGAAATCCAGTCGCAGCAAGCCGTTGTAAATCGCCCCCAGTAAGACCAATAACAATCCCCGCCAGATGACGCGCCGGTAGAGTTGCAGCTTGCTGTCGCCGCGCTCAATGCGAGCAGTGAGGCTGTAAGGCATCGCCACGCCGGCGATGAACATGAACATGGGAAAGATTTGGTCCCAGGCGGTATAGCCGTTCCACTCGGGGTGTTCGGTATGCAACTCGACAAGATCAATGGCGGCGGGATACTTGAAGTGGACAGCGAGCAGCGAAACGATCGCCCTGACCAATTCGGCGCCGCCGATAATCCAGAACATGTCGAACCCGCGCATCGCATCGAGCGAGTGCAGTCGTGAAGGCGGTAGCGAGGCGGGTGTCGCGCGGCCGGCAGGGGGCGGTGAGACAGCAGGCGTTGCGGTGGACATGGGTGGCCTCACTCGAAGAGGTTCAGGCTGCCTGCGCCGCATGACGCGTGCAAACGACCCGGTTTCCGGCCATTGTCCGGTAGAGCGGCAAATGTGCAACTCTCGCCGGATCGTGCACTGGCGATTCGACAACGGGGGGAACGACATTGGGGCAAAATATGATGACTGGGTAGACCGGGCAGTTCCTGCATTTGAAATCTTTACCACGACTGAGATTCCGGCCTAACTTGATCTCCCAATTTCGACCGCGATAGTTAGACTGAATCGTGGGGAGGGACAGGGAACGGTCTCACTTGTTGCGCCGGCTTTGGTGAACGGGCGGCTTAGGCGGTCGTGGTCGCAGAGGCAATCTGAACATTCCGTTAAGTACGTAGCGATTGCGAAAGGCCGCTCACGCGGTCTGGTCAGTATGCGCGTGCGCAATGGATGTCGTAAAGACGCTCAGCAGATTTGCTTGCCCCGCACGTCGCGAACTTCGCCAGACACCCACCCACGCGCCGGTCGAGTCAACGTCGCTGGTATTTTGTGCTCATAAAACGCAAGGAGTGCTTACATGGCAAAGCACATCAGGAAGACGGAGTTTCGGGGGGCCAGCGCGGCCAATGTTGCAGAAGCGGTGGCGGATGCGGCTCGCTT
The DNA here is from genome assembly GCA_040903115.1 of Planctomycetaceae bacterium. Lineage (GTDB taxonomy): Bacteria > Planctomycetota > Planctomycetia > Planctomycetales > Planctomycetaceae > JBBDVZ01. Next base: position 1,983 of record JBBDVZ010000270.1, on the reverse strand, counting down.
AGCCGACACCGCCATGCCGTCGCTTTCCGATTCGGTGCATATCGCACTCGGTCGGCACCAGGTCGAACAGGCCGTACAGCGCGAGTTGCTTTCGCATCCGCAGTTGCACTTCAAGACATTGGTCGTCCGCCGCACGCAAAACGGCGTTTGCCTCGAAGGCTATTTGGAGGCCGACGAAAACTGTCCCGATGTGAGCGGCATCGCGCAAACGGTTGCCGGCGTCGACGAAGTCATTAACCGCTTGATGGTGAAACGACTTCAGCCGGCTAAGAACTAACGCACCGCCGATGGCCGTGCGCCGGTGCATTCGGCGACGCCATACCGACAAGCGTCCGTGTCGTCACGCGCGTTTGGCCGCACACTCGCGGACTCCTCGCCTGCGCCTTTTCCGAGGGGTGACTGAGGGCAAACGCGGCCGTGTCCGGTCTCCACATCAGTCTTGCAATCAGATGTTTCTGCTGGTATGTTCCGGCTGATTAGCCACGGGCCCGGCTCTAACGGGCAGAATCGGCTATGAGCCATCTGCTAGTAAGCACGCCCCATCGTTGCCGCCCGGCCGTGACGTCGAAAGGAATCGACTCGGTCCGTGTTCGTTCGTACAAAAGCACGCTGAACAAAGCTTCAAGGAGGCGCGGCTTTTTAAGAAAGCCGGGCCGGTGAACCGGGTCCTGATAGAACGAAATCAACGGAGCTTTCAAGCGACCGCACAGATTCGAAGGCAAGGAGGCCGTCGTGAGCGTGGGCAAAATTCATCGTGCGGAACTCAAGGTTCAGATCCGTTGGCTGATTCGCCGAGATATGGCCGAGGTGCTCGAAATCGAGCGGGCATGCTTCGAACACGCCTGGACCGAGGAAGACTACCTCTGCTGCCTTCGCCAGCGTAACTGCATCGGCATGGTCGCCGAAAGCGATCACCAAATCGTCGGCGTAATGATCTACGAGCTTCATAAGTCGAGGCTCCGCATACTCAACTTCGCCGTCGCCCCGACGGTGCAGCGCCAGTCGGTTGGCACGCAAATGGTGCGGCGGCTTGTCGACAAGCTTTCGCAGCAGCGCCGTAAAGAAATCCTGCTCGAGCTCCGCGAGACGAACCTGTCCGCTCAGCTTTTCTTCCGCAGCCGCGGATTCCGGGCCGTTTGCGTGCTTCGCCGCCACTACGACGACACGACCGAAGACGCCTACGTGATGCGCTACTTGCTCTGCGAGGACAACGTGCTGTCGCCGTTCTCGCCGACCAATCGCATCTCGGAGTTCGACGCGGCGTGAGGGGATAGCTGTCAGCGATCAGCTTTCAGCCATCAGCCGTGCGAAGCACGAAGCACGAATGACGAAGGAAGCACGAAGCTCTTAAGCCCTAATGAAGGGTCTCCGTGCCCCCGCGTCTCGTCTTCTCCGCGTCTCCCCTTCCCCGCGTCGCCGCGTCTCGCCTTGTGCCCATTCCCCGCTTGAATTACGATCCGCGGCCGTCGCGTCGCAGCGTTCGCAGGGACAGGAATGGACTATCGCTTTAAATCCGTTGGCAAGACGTGCACGGCAACCGGCCGAGATCTCGTCCCGGGCAGCGTTTGTTATTCGTCGCTGGTCGAACGCAACGGACAATTGATGCGGCTCGACTTTTCCGAGGAGGGCTGGCCGGGTCCGCGTGAAGATGAGCTCGGACATTGGCGTTTGATCGTTCCCTACCCCGACGAAAACAAAGCCAGGCCGCTCGATGCCGACGCGCTGATGCGCCACTTCGAGCAACTGTCGGAAGACGCGAACCCCGGTCAGGAAAACCTCATTTACGTATTGGCCCTGCTGCTGCTGCAGAAGCGGCGGCTCAAGCTCGTCGATTCCACCCGCAACGGAGAGATCGAGTATTTGACGCTGACCGGAATCCGCGGCGAAGGGCCGTATCACGTTCGAGACCAGCGCCTCTCGAACGACGAAATCGAACAACTACAACTTGAGCTCAACGCGCATTTGAGTGCGGGGCCGGAATAA
>JBBDVZ010000269.1:0-5047 GCA_040903115.1 Planctomycetaceae bacterium | reverse complement strand
GTGCCATGCCCACAGCTCGACTGAGCTCGCCGAAGTCCGCTTTGGGTGGGCATGCTTCCCGAGGACATGGCCACGCAGAGCCGTGGCCATGGCACCCGTCAAACTTCCGGTTCCGCCAGCCGCTTCAGGTAGACGGCCAACTCCATCTCCAGGCGCAGCAACTGTTGCCAGTGTGCCCAGTCGACGCACATCGTGCGGGCGCCATCAGGGGTGTCGTGGGGATCCTCGTAGGCGCCCTGAAGGACGGTGCGAATCTGCTCGCGGACATATTCGAGGCAGTCCGAGATCTCCGCGCGTTGCAAAGGTCGAAGTCCCGTCGGCGGCGCGGGCGGGCCATCGGGAAACAGTCGCTGAGGTTCATGCTCGACGCCGAAATCCCCTTGTTCGTCCACGTCGCCGGCATGCGACGTGCCCGGGTCATCGCGGAACATCTCACCCGCTGAGGCGATCGTCTTTTGGCCGCTCACCGGGGGGGTGGTGTGCACGTCTCGACGATATTGTTCGACGCGCTCGGCGATTTCGTCGCGGCTGCCGATGACCAGCAGGCAGCGGCCGATCGACATCTGGTCGCCCACCTGCAAAACGCGCATTTGGACCGGATGCCCGTTGACGCGCGTGCCGTTCGTGCTGTCGAGGTCGGTGAGGATGAGCCGGCCGCCGTCTTCCTGAATTTTCGCATGGAAGCGGCTGACGCGTTCGTCGTTCAACTGGATGACGTTGTCGTCTTCGCGGCCGATGGAGATCGGGGTCTGAAGATTCGAGTAAACGTGGCCGCGTTCGAGTCCTTCGATGAGTTGGATCGTCACCAGAGCCATGACCACACCACGCGGCGCCCGCCGTTACCGAATTCACCTCGTTGTCGAGGGACCATTGAGACCCGAAAACACAGCATCGCAGAGGAAGAGGTGAGGGTATTTACCTGACAGCCGGACCATTCGAGACATCCGGCCGGAGATTGGTTCGACTTCGTATGCCAGCGCGATCGGAGTTCGCGCAACTGGCCCTTCATCTAACACAATTGACGACAATATCTTGTAACATGGAGTAAACGGCGACGTCAATCACCGGGTGCAATGGCGGGCGGGTGCCATGGCCACGGCTCTGCGTGGCCATGTCCTCAAACGCATGCCCAAAGCGGACTTCGGCGAGCTCAGTCGAGCCGTGGGCATGGCACCCACCGTTTGATCCCGGTCGGCCCACCAGCGGGCAACGCCGATCGATTCACCGCGAAAACGGCAAGAAGACGTCCGGATCCTCGTATGCCTCTTCCAGGGCCGTCGACACGGTGGTCATCAACTCCAGCCGCGAAATGGGCTTCTGCAGCACGGAGAATGCCTCGGCTTCGGTGGCATCACGGCGCAATTCTTCGGTGGCGTCCGCGGTGATGAGAATGCACGGAGCAACCGAGTTGATGGACTTGAGCGCCTTCAATGTCTCGAGCCCGGTGAGATGATGCATGTGCATGTCGAGCAGCGCAATGTCGAACCGTTCGTCGGCTGAGAGCGCTAAGGCTTCTTCCCCGGAGTTCGCCTCGAAGAGGCGGAAATAGGGGTCGAGAATCCAGCGGATCGTCTCACGAAATCCGGGGTCGTCATCCGCGAGAAGCAACTGATATCGCTTGTTGAGACGCACCACAGTTCGATGTCTCACTGCCGGACGGTACCGGATTCGCGTGCCACCCCCCAGGAAAAACGCACAGGAAACGCGGCGGCACGACAACGTTCCAAGGATGGATTGGCAAATGGAATACCAAAAACGACTCAGCCAGTCAACTTGACATAACCGATGTAAATACCCGATGTTACGCGACCGCAGCTAGAAGTGCACCGCCCTGAACAGGGCTATCAACCCTGTCATAACGGCAGGCGCCCGGCGTCTTTCCCAACGAAGTGCCGATTCGTGGGACGATTCCCTCGATTGAGCGATCACACCGCCGGCTGGCGGAGCTTTTCGCTTGTGCTCGGCACCGGCAAGCGGCTGAAAAAGTCCACGAGGCGGTTGTCGTACGCCTCGGAATCGACCTGCCGGGCCACGTTATGTTTGGCCCCCTCGACCATCCAAAGCGTCGCATGGTCGTGGCCAATGCGGTTGCACAACATCGAGCTGATTTCCGGGTGCACATAGGTGTCGCGACTGCCGGCGATCATCAGCACCGGACGATCTTTCAGCCCCGGGAGCCAGCGCTCGAGGTTGGTGTAACGGCAGCCGCGGCGTTTCTGGCTGAGCCACTGCGTGATCGCCAGCGTGATGCGGATGTGCCAGAAGGGGACAGGTTTGAGCACCCACGAGGGAATGTAAAGCGACGCCCATCGTAGCGTGAAATGCAGAAGGAGCCCGGCGGTCGAAAACGCTCCTTCGCAGGCGATGCACCGCACGTCGCGTGAACGAGAAGCCGCCGCAAGCGCCGCTCCCCCGCCGCGGCTGATGCCCATCAAGCCCAAACTCAGATCTCGAACGTCCGGGCGATCCTTCGCATAGCGAATCGCGGCGAGAACGTCGGCAACCTCAAACTCGGTCAGCCAATGCAAAGGCTCGTAGCCGGCGAGGTGATCGCTTTCCCCTTGGTTGCGAAAATCGAATGCCAGAATGTCGAAGCCGGCGTCCCACAGTCCCTGGCAGTAGGACAGGGCCGACCAGTGGTTTCCTTCGAGCTCGGGGCAAAAGATCACTAGGCCGCGCGGCGGCCTTGTTTCGTGCCGATACAGGCAACCGCGCAGCGTCACGCTATTGGTTGAGGGAAAAGAAATCCGTTCGACGTCGGGAACGGGCGGGTGTCCTTCCACGGCGAATGGGATCTTGCGTTCGAAAATCGGAATGACCATGACGGCAAAAACCGCATGGATTAACAGGTCGAGCACGACCAGGCCCACGAGGATGCCGACAATCCACCCACCCACCGCGCTCTCCGATTAGTTTTCAGTGTTCAGTTTTCAGTGTTCAGTAAGAAATCCGTCCGGTCCTCTCGTTCAAGACTGAAAACTGAACACTGAACACTGAAAACTTCCCACACTCCGCAGTCGACTTATTCTGAGTATTTCGAAAAGATCAACGAAATGTTTTGGCCGCCGAAACCGAAGCTGTTCGAAAGCGCATAGCGAACTTTCGCCTCGCGCGCGACGTTGGGCACGTAATCGAGGTCGCAGTCGGGATCGGGCGTCTCATAGTTTGTGGTTGGCGGCAGCACGTTGTGCCGAAGCGTCAACAGGCAAGCGATGGCTTCGACGCTGCCGGCGGCGGCGATCAAGTGCCCCATCATGCTCTTGATGCTCGACACGGGGGTCTTCGCGCTGCACGCTCCCAGCGCCTGCTTGATGGCCATCGTTTCGACCTTGTCGTTCACGACCGTGCTGGTGCCGTGCGCGTTGATGTAGTTGAGGGCCTCGGGATTGAGCTGCGCGTCTTTGAGAGCCATCTTGATGCAGGCGACAGCGCCCCGACCTTCGGGGTGAATGTCGGTGATGCGGTAGGCGTCGGCGGTCGAGCCGTATCCGACCACTTCGCCGTGAATGTGCGCCCCGCGCGCCTTGGCGTGAGTGAGCTCTTCCAGCACGACCATGCCGGCGCCTTCTCCCAGAACAAAGCCGTCGCGGTTCTTGTCGAACGGCCGCGAGGCCCTGGTCGGGTCGTCGTTTTGCGTCGAGAGGGCCGTCAACAGGTTGAAGCCCGTGACGCCGAACGGGTGAATCATGCTGTGGGCGCCGCCGGACAGCATGGCATCAGCGTCGCCGCGGCGAATGATCTCCGTCGCCTCGCCGATGGCCTGGCTGGATGCCGCACAGGCCGTCAGGCAGTTCAAGTTGGGACCTTGAGCGTCGAACAGGCTGGCCAGGTGGCCGGAGGGCATGTTCGGCTCTTGCTCGAGCTCTTCTTGCGGATGCAGCAGCTCGAGCCCGCTTTTTGTGAACTTTTCGAGGTCCAACTCTCCATTGCGCTGAGCTTGGGCCACCATATTCATGAAGAGCATGAAGTCTTGTTGCCCTTCGCCCGCTCCGAGATAGACCCCCAGGCGCGCGGGGTCGAGGCCGTTCTCCAACACGCCGGAATCTTTCATGGCCTGCATGGCGGCTCCGACGGCGAACAAGATGTTTCGGCCCGCATGCTCGAACCGCTCTGGATGATCGTAGTGGGTGCCCAGATCGTAGTTTTTGACTTCGGCCGCGAAGCGTGTGGGAAAGTTGGTGGCGTCAAAGTGCGTGATGTTGCCGATACCACTGCGGCCGTTGCATAACGAATCCCACATGGCCTCGACGGTGTTTCCCACCGGAGTCACGCAGCCCATGCCTGTCACAACAACTCGACGTCTCATCGCTCGTGTCCCATTTAAGAGAGCTTGTAGAAGTTTTCAGTTTTCAGTGTTCAGTTTTCAGTCTTGAACGAGAGGACCGGACTGATTTCTTACTGAACACTGAAAACTGAACACTGAAAACTAAACTCGTTCGATCGCGGCGGCTCGGGTGCGGACTGTAATCATCACGGCCGGCCGCTCTGAACGTTCCCAATTCTGTCGAGGTCCAGGGTGCGCATCAGGTTTGTCGAGAATACGAAGTTCTTTTGATCGATCGCGCCGAGTTGGGCGTCGGTCTTGTCGAGATGCGCAAAGATGATTTCGCCTTCCGCGACAAGCCGTTCGCCGACGTGCGCCTGGCAGGCGACGGTTCCCCCCTCCGGCCGCTTATCGAGCAGGGTCGCCGTGTAAACCAGCGTATCGCCGGGGCAAACGACGCCATGGAATGTCACCTTGGGGACCTTGGCCAGAATCACGATCTGCTCGAAACCACCGGCCTCTCCGAGCAAAATGCCGCCCGTCTGCGCCATCCCTTCGATCATTAGCGAGGCGGGCATCACCGGAAAGCCGGGAAAATGGTCGTGCAGGTGCTCCTCGGCCAGCGTCACGTTCTTGACCGCTTTGGCGCGAGACCCGCTTTCGAACTCGATGAATCGGTCGATCCAAAACCAGCGCATCAGTTAACTCCGAAGCACGAAATCCGAATGCCTAATTCGACTGTATCCACTCAGCGTCGTTGATTGATTCGTATGGGGGCCAAGT
>JBBDVZ010000268.1:2569-5047 GCA_040903115.1 Planctomycetaceae bacterium | reverse complement strand
ACAAGGGCGTGAAGATCAACATCATCGATACGCCCGGCCATGCCGACTTCGGGGGCGAGGTCGAACGGGTGTTGAAGATGGCCGACGGCGCCCTGATTCTTGTCGACGCGTTCGAAGGTCCGCGTCCGCAGACGCGCTTCGTGGTCAAGAAAGCACTCGAATGCGGGTTGCAGCCGTTGGTGGTCATCAACAAAATCGATCGCCTCGACAGCCGTCCGGGCGAGGTGCTGTCCGAAACATTTGACCTGTTTGTCGAGCTGGGTGCTGACGACAAGGTGCTCGACTTTCCCTACATTTTCGCCAGCGGTCGTGAAGGCTACGCCACCCATGACCCCGAATTGCCGACCGATTCGATCGCGCCGCTGTTGGATCTCGTGCTCAAGCATGTTCCGGGGCCCGAGGTGAATCCCGATGCACCGCTGCAGATGATGGTCACGACGCTCGAGTGGTCGGAGTTCGTCGGCCGCATCGCCACCGGCCGCATCAGCAGCGGGCACGTTTGCGCCGGACAGCAGGCAACGCTCATTCGCGCCGACGGTCGGCACGAGCGCTGCGAGATCGACACGGTGGAGGTGTTCGACAAGCTCGGCCGCACGGAAGTCGAATCGGCAGAGGCCGGCGACATCGTTGCGCTCACCGGCCTCACCGACCCCGAAATCGGCGATACCGTCGCTTGTTTCGAAAATCCCGTTGCGCTCGAGCGCATCACCGTCGATGAGCCGACGCTCTCGATGCTCTTTACAATCAACACATCTCCCCTGGCCGGACAGGATGGCAAGTACGTCACCAGCCGGCATCTGCGGGCGCGCTTGTTTCGCGAGCTCGATTCGAACGTCGCCCTGCGCGTCGAGGAGATGGGCGAGAAGGACTCGTTCACCGTCTCCGGTCGCGGCGTACTGCATCTCTCGATCCTCATCGAGCAGATGCGCCGCGAGGGTTACGAACTTTCGGTCGGCAAACCCCAGGTGATCCGCAAGAAGATCGACGGCAAATGGCATGAGCCGTTCGAGCAGCTCGTCGTCGACGTGCCGACTTCGCAGATCGGACCCGTCATGGAGCTGGTGGGCAACCGCCGCGGCCAGATTCTCGAAATGACGACGGGCGAAACCGGGTCGACGCACCTCGAGTTCACCATCCCCGCGCGCGGCTTGATCGGGCTGAGGACAAAGCTGCTCAACGCGACGCGCGGCGAGGCCGTCATTCATCATCGCTTCGATTCTTATCAACCCGAACAGGGCGAAGTCCCGCGTCGCGGCAACGGCGTGCTCGTTTCGCAAGATGTGGGCAAGACCGTCCCTTACGCCTTGTGGAAGCTGCAGGAACGGGCTGAAATGTTTGTGGGACCCGGCGAAGACGTGTACGAAGGCATGATTGTCGGCGAGAATGCGCGCGAAAACGACCTCGTCGTCAACCCGATTCGCGAGAAAAAGCTGACGAACATCCGCTCCGCCGGCGCCGATGATGCCGTCCTGCTCAAACCCCCGCGACAGATGTCGCTCGAGGCGGCCTTGGAGTACATTGAAGAAGACGAATACGTCGAGGTCACGCCCAATGTCGTTCGCCTGCGAAAAACTCATCTCACCGAGCAGGCGCGCAAGCGGCATCATCGCGGCAAGGCCGGCTAACGCCCGAACAAACGAAGCGCGTTTACGAACAAGCCCACGGACGGCAGTCCGTGGGTTTTTTTAATGATCAATCTCCGAGAGGTTTCCTCCGATGCACACGATTGCGTTGAGCTACCTGGTGGCCGGTGCCGTCCTTCTGGGGCAAAATGACGAGCAGCTCTTTGTCGCCAAGCCGTTGACGGAGCCGGGTGAATTCACGGCCGGCATCGAGGGGCCGGCATGCGATGCCTCCGGCAACATTTACGCCGTCAATTACGGGAAGGAAGGAACGATCGGCCGCGTCACGCCGCAGGGCAAAGGCGAGGTCTTTGTGACTCTCCCGACCGGCAGCACCGGGAACGGCATTCGCTTCGATCAAGCAGGCGCGATGTTTGTGGCCGACTACAGCGGACACAACGTGTTACGCATCGACATGAAGACTCGCGGCGTCAAGGTCTTCGCCCACGAAGCCGGCATGAGCCAGCCGAACGACCTGGCGATCGCTCCCAACGACACGCTGTATGCCAGCGATCCCAACTGGGGCAAAAGCACCGGGCAAATCTGGCGTATCGACCGCGACGGCAGCGTGACGCGCGTCGCCAAAGAAATGGGCACAACGAACGGCATCGAAGTCAGCCCCGACGGCAAGACGCTCTACGTCAATGAGAGCGATCAGCGGAACGTCTGGGCCTTTACGATTGCCAAAAACGGCGACCTGTCGGACAATCGGCTGCTGGCGAAGTTTCCCGACTTTGGTTTCGACGGCATGCGCTGCGACGTCGACGGCAACCTTTACATCGCGCGCCATGGCAAGGGAACGGTCGCCAAGCTTTCACCAAAAGGCGAAGTGCTGCGCGAGATCGACGTGCTCGGC
>JBBDVZ010000268.1:0-2559 GCA_040903115.1 Planctomycetaceae bacterium | reverse complement strand
CAAAATGCCGAGCAACGTCTGCTTCGGCGGCCCCGACGGTCGCACGGTTTACGTGACGGAAGTCGAGCACACGCGTCTCGTCCAATTCCGCGTCGACCGCCCGGGACTCTCCTGGAAACAGGCACAGACCCCGCAATAGAGCGGCTTCTTGAACTGGCGAGCGGCCCAGCGTAAGCTGGCTGGTAATTCCTCGGTTCCCAACTACGATGTCGCCAGGCTTACCCGCGCAACAGCGATATCACAACCACCGCGGTAATCGACAGGAAGAATACGCCGCAGGCGGCGAGGCCGAACTGCATGAAGAGGTTTGGCCGTAGCGGTTTGGGCAGCAGCGTGCGATTGACGTACAGCGTGTGGAACGCCGAAAAGCCCAAGCCGACGTTTCCCAGGATGGGGCCCACCTTCGCCAATTGCAGCGGGGTGAAAAACTTCAGTGCCATCAGGCCCCACACTCCGTAAATGGCGAGAATGGTGTAATACACAAGGCTCACGGAGCGACCGGGCCGCTCTTTCACTTTGCTGCTGCCGATCCAGATCAGGTCGGTCCACAGCCGCGCGACCAGGTCTCCTCCGAAAACGACGTTGGGCGCCAGCACGATAAATCCGACGAACAACGTGGTCGCCCACCAGAACATCGCGTAGTCGGGAAATCGAGTCGAAAGGCCCTGCGCGGTGAGTGCGGCGACGCCGTTGTCGGAAACCGGCGCGTTGCGAATGAATTCCAGCGAGAGCATGCATGGAAGCGCCAATCCCACCACGCTGCACACGATCCATAGCACCTGGTCGCGCAGGATGTGTCGGAACCAGCCTTTCCATTTTTTGCAAGCCGCATCGTCGACAACAAACACTTTGCCGACGTGGCTGAGCGAAACCTTCCGCCCGCCGATTGCGCTGGGAATGGCGCCCGTTTTTGCGCCCATGCCCCAACCTTTGTCGCGGGCATAGTTCGAAAACAGGGCGTTCGATAGCATGCCGGCGCCGGCGATGGCGGCGAACGCTGCCAACAGCGGCCAATCGAGCGGCGGCGCGGTTCCGTGCTCGCGAAAGTAGCCGATGATTCCCACGCGCTCGAAACCCTGATTCGCCACCAGCCCATGAACGAGCTTTGCGTCATCGCTCGATAATGCCTCCGGCGTGACGGTTTTGGAATGCCCATCGGCTCCGACGAGCGTGCATTGCGTGGCCGTCCATTGGGCATCCGCTCCGATGGTTCCCTGGATTCGATAGGTCGTGTCCTTTCGCGACGTCTCGAGCAGAAACTGCCCCGGCGTTGCCAACGGTCTGACCTCGTCGAGCAATCGGTCGCGGAGCGGGAAATAGTCCGCTGGAATCTTTCCATCGATCTTGACGCTTTTGCCATCGACCATCAGCGCCGTCACCTGCGGTTGATTAGCAACTTGAAACGTGCCGGCGATGGTCTGCGAGGTGGCTCCTTCGTGTCGCGTGTAAGTGAAATGTGGGCCGGCCACGACGGTTTCCGCCCGCAAGGCAATCTGTCCGAAGCGAAAAAAGCCGGTGACCACTTCGCGGGCGTTGTGCGATGAGGTCAAAAAACCCGTCACCGAAACGAGGAATCCCAACACGATGATGAGCTTCAGCGTCATCATCCGTTCGATCACGTTGTAGATCTTTCCGCCGAATATGAGCGGCAGAAACGCGATCAGAAAAATCGCGTAGCCAAGCCTTTTCACCAAGTCGTTCTCGGTAAACTCGAACGGCCCCAGAGCCAGCTTCCCATCATCACTGGGCAAGTGTCCGAGGATTGCCGCCGATAGAGGCACGGCAGCGTTCGACGCCATGAAAGGCCAAATGTGCGCGATGCACAACAGCAGGTACACGCCGGTCCAGAATTTCGGTCCGGGCCCGACGCGGAAGAAGCCGACGAAAATCGGCTCCCCGCAGTACAGCGTGTAGCGCATCACCTCGAGATTGTAAAAGGCCTGCGTGACAATGCTGATGGTCGCCAGCCACAAAAACGTGCCGCCGAACTTGGCGGTGACTTCCGGCCCCAACAACCACTCGCCGGCGCCGATCGACGAACCGGCCAGCAAGATTCCGGGGCCAATTATCGCCGTCCAATTGCGCCACGAATGAACCGGGGCCGCATCTAGCGTCCCGACTTCCCAGGGCGGCATGTGTCCCGCCGAAACGGTGGTTGGCGCCGCAGGGGTCTCTGCGGGCACATCGGACGTGGATTCAATAATGGAGCGCATCCAACCATGATGCAGACTTTCGCCGACAATTCCAGCGCATGGTATCGGCGCGCTGCGCTCGATACGTACTTTGAGAGGTCCGACGGGGCGCGACTCGACTGACTTCGGCGAGCTCAGTCGAGTCGAGCTCGTCGAAGTCAGCCCGTCGGCTTTGGGGGTGGGAAACCACGTAAGATCGGCCTGTTGTGCCGCCGGCGCCGTTAAACTGTGCCGACGGCCGGGCGGGAGGGGGGCCGAATCGCCTTGTTTTGGGCGTTGTTCGCGTTGAATTCCGGATTCGTTTGCGTACACTGAATGTTCCAGCTTTTCGCCGTGCGGGACCAACTTCTCGTAGCCTCCAACGGTT
>JBBDVZ010000267.1:0-29167 GCA_040903115.1 Planctomycetaceae bacterium | reverse complement strand
TCGGAGGAGGGTCTCGCTAACTTGCCGAATGTCTCACTTGGGCTGATACACTACACAAGCGCCTTCGAACTGCTTGCCGTCGTTCCGATGGAACAAGGCGTAACACAACTCCGGGCTCAATTTCTGCTCGATGAACTTGACGGAGCCGTCGGCAAGCGCGAACTGACATCCCCCCTCGTGCCGGCTGCCAAACCCTCCCGGTTGATTGATGCCAGGGTGTTGCGAGACGTCGATGTCCTCCGGCTTCGTCCAGGGAATGTTGACGTCGACCACTTCCCCGACCATCAGCGTGGTCGTTGTGCCATCTTTGACATCGCGGATGCGTATGGGGCGCTCGGGGTCGAACAGGCAACCGGCGCCAAATACCGCGGCGTAGTTCGTCGTGTACGGCGGCGCAGACTGATCGGAGTGGCAGCGGAACAATTTGGGCATCCTCTCCAGCACGAGTTGATTGTCGGGGGCATCCCACGGTTTGCTAAAGTCATATGACGCGTAAAGGTCAGTTTCGCCGAGGTAAGGCAGAATCAACACTCGCCAACTGTGCATCGGTTTGCCGTCTTTGTCCGCAATGAATGCCGGCGGAAACGAATGCCATTCGTCGTGGTAGTTGTGCAATGCCAAGGCGATCTGCTTCAGGTTCTTCTTACATATGTTTCCAACCCCACTTTGCTTTGGCCGCTGCATCGCAGGCCAAATGAGTAAAACCAATAGCAGCAGCATGGGGAGGCCGAACGTGATGACGATTCCGCGTTTACCGCCCCTGGCAAGCAACAGTTCCCAGCGCGACGGCAAGACGAGATCGCAGTGATGGCAGTGCCGGGCCGTTCTCGAGATGAACCTGCCGCAGTACGGGCAACTTCGATCAGGCATGCTTTTGGCCCCTTTCCACTCCTCTTACGTCTTAAGTCGCCAAGCCGCAAAATTAATAATGCGGCGGGCGCTCTTGGGCTGCGTCGCGTTTCTCCGGGCCTTCGGCGACCTCTGTCAATCGGGCTTCGAAACGACCGAGCAGTTGCCTGAGGTCATCGAGTTCGGCTTGTTGGCGCAGAACGACCTGGTTCAATTGATCGAAGGCGTGCTGCAGATGTGCGATCACCGTTTCGAGTTCAATCACCCGCTGGTTCACGGAATCAGAAGAAGACATGACGTCGCGCTTTCATTTGTTGTGCCGGGGCATTTACCGCTTATCCGCTGTTTATCGTAAACCGCTGGTCCGGTGTGACAAGCCGAAATTGCGTCTCGCTCAAATGGCCCCTACGATGGAGAAATGACGACATCCGGCATTTCGTGGCAAAGGCGACGATTGCACCCCTTTGTTTCCATCGCGTTCCTCGTGGCGTTTCTTTCCCCATCGGCCGCGATGGCCGGCGAGTGGGCGGTTCGGCTGCAGTTTTCCAAGCACGTTCACAGTACTCCTTACACCGGCCGCGTGTACGTTTTCTTTAGCCGGTTTAGCGAAGAGCCGCGGAAGGGCCCCGACTGGTTTCGGCCGGAGCCGTTCGTTGCAAAGGATGTCGAGAACTGGAAGTCCGACCAGCCGCTCACGCTCAGCAGCAGCGAGACGAACTCGCTGTTGTCCTATCCCGGTCCGACGGCCGACTTTGATCCGACGGGCTATCGCGCGCAAGCCGTCGTGCGTTTCAACCGGCACGAGCGCAAAGTTGGAACCGGCGTCGGAAACGGGTACAGCCAGCCGGTTCTTTTCGAAAACAGCTCAGAGCCATTGTTGCTCGCCGTCGATCGACTCGTGGAAGAAGCTCCGTTTGTCGAAACCGAACGTATCAAGTTGCTGCGCGTGCGTTCGAAATTGTTGAGCGACTTTCACGGCCGCGACGTCTTTTTGCAGGCGGCCGTCACCTTGCCGCCGAGTTACGACGCCAGTCCCGAGCGGCGATATCCGACGATTTTCGAAGTGCCGGGTTTCGGCGGCACTCACCGCGACGTTTTCAAACGAGCCGCGGACGATGGCGCTCCCGCAGGCGGCGTCGAATTCCTGCACGTGCTGCTCGATCCAAGCTGCCCGCTCGGGCACCACGTGTTCGCCGACTCGGCCAATAACGGCCCGGTCGGAACGGCCCTTGTCACAGAGTTCATTCCCGAGTTCGAACGCGCGTACCGCGCGTTCGCCGGAGGCTCGGCGAGGTTTCTCACCGGGCACTCGTCGGGCGGCTGGAGCAGCTTGTGGCTGCAGGTGAACTACCCGGAGCAATTCGCGGGCACATGGAGCACGTCTCCCGACTCGGTCGATTTTCGCGACTACCAGCGAATCGACCTCTATCGCCCCGGCGAGAACATGTACTTCGATGCCAAGGGTGAAAGGCGACCGATTGCCCGAGCCGGTGGGCAGGTGCTGCTTTGGTATCAGGATTTCGCCAACATGGAAGAAACGCTCGGACCCGGCGGGCAATTGCACAGCTTCGAGGCTGTCTTCAGCCCGCGCGGCGACGACGGCAAGCCCCTTCTGCTCTGGGATCGCCGCACCGGAAAGATCGACTCGGCAGTGGCGAAAACCTGGCAGAAATACGACAATCGGCTGCTGCTTGAAACGAACTGGAAGACGCTCGGCCCGAAGCTGCAGGGCAAGCTGCACGTCTTTATGGGTGGCGTCGATACGTTTTACCTCGAAGGCGCCACGATGCTGCTCAAGCAGTCGCTTGCGTCGCTCGGCAGCGACGCCGTCGTCGAGATTCATGCCGACCGCACCCATGGCGACCTGCTGACTGCGGAATTGCGGCAACGCATTCGACGCGAGATGGCTGACGCGTTTCTCAAGTCGCATCCCGATTACAAGAAGTGAGGCGGCTTCAATCAGCGCCGGCGGTAGGCGTGTGCCGCAGGTGCTTGTCGAAGAACTCGTAGGCCGTTTTGCGCGCTTCGGGTGGAAAGTCGTGCGCGCAATCCGGATAGTTGGCCGCGAGGTTTTCTGCCATTCCGTAAAGCGAATAAATCGGCCGGGCGGACGCCATCACGTCGCGCACGCCGGAGACTTCAAAATTGTCGTCGTGCAGCGGCGAGCTGGCCAGGAATGGACGAGGCGCAAAACTCGCGACGATCTCCGTGAAGTCGAATGGCACCTGGTTCGGATCGTTCCCGTAACGGCTGTCGATCAATGGCATGTACCGCGCGCTCGTCCAGCCCTTGAGCTTGCCGTTGTAGTATTTGTGAAAGCGAGTGAAGCCACAATTCGATACGATGACTTTGATGCGCGGCTCGAAGGCGGCGGTGAACATCGTATTGTGACCGCCCAGCGAATGGCCGATGCAGCCGATGCGTTCGCCGTCGACTTCTTTAAGCGATTGCAGCAGGTCGACGGCGCGGATGTTGTCGTAGATGGCTTTCATCGTGCCGCTTTGGTACCCGTGCTGCGGGGCGAAATCGAAATCCGACTCGCCGAACGAGGGATAATCGGGCGCGAGCGTCACGTAGCCGCGTCGAGCGAGATGCAGGGCGTAATGCAGGTTCGGCTTGCCACCCAGTCCGGCAGGTTCTTCTTTGCCGATTTGCGTTGTCTGATGCAGGCACAAGACCGCCGGCACGCGCTGGCCGGCAGTCGTGGGGATGAAAAGATACGCATTCACCCGTCGCTGGGGCGAATCGGTGTGATAACTGATCTTCCGGCGCGTCAGGTTGCCAAGCTTCGTTTCTTCAAGCGTCTTAACGGCGAGCGGAACCGGCTTCGCGGGTTTCGGCAGCGGCCCCATCACCGTTTGCATGTGCGCCAGCACGTGCGACTTGCGAATCTCCCAATCGGCCGGCGAGGAGACCGTGTGCTTGCGGCCATCTTTATCGAGGTAGTATGAAAGATCTTGATGCTCGGAATATGAGGGCGCTGGTTCGACAGCGGCAACCGTCGGCGAATAATCACAGGTTGTGATGCCGATACCGACTGAAACGAAAAGACAATTCAAAACCCCTCTTCTCGTGAGGGAAAAGATGGGGAGACGGGTACTGACTTCGTAGGTCTCCACCCACCCCCAACCCCTCCCTGGAAGGGAGGGGAGTTTTAATGTCGCCCTGCAGTCGTTCATCCCAGGTCTCCTGAAAATCCGCAATCCGCAATCCGCAATCCGCAATCCGCAATCCGCAATTCAATCGTCCAGCGGGTACACCGGCCGGCGCACGTGTTGGTATGGAAAACTTTTCACGTCGCTCGAACACGGGCCGGGAGTCGACACTGTATAACTCGCCCGCTGAATCTTTTCGTACGCGCGGCGGTGCGCAACGGCCGCCTTCACGCCGATTGCCGACAGCCTCTCGGGCTCGAGGCCCTGGCTGCGCAATTGCCCGAGATCGAACGGCGGTGTCTTTCGGCTCGTCAGTAGAATGGTCACTCCGTCGCAGCGAACGACGGCCGACGGTCCCATGTCGATGTGAACCCCGTTGATTGACGCGAGGTGACTGTGGCGGTCCTCCAGCTCGAATTGTCCGTTGCTCGTCGAAAGCAATTCGACATCCAACTGCAGCGGCCCCTCGGTGAGCGGGCTGCCTTTGCCGCCAATGCTCAAAGACACGCAGTCGCCGCGTCGGCACGCGCTCAGAGTCCGGACCGCGTCGGGGTCGTTAATGGCGACGGCCGAGTTGTCGATCCGCTGTTCCAGCAGCATCCTCAAGATCGACGTTCCGTCGCCGGGCGCGCCGCCGCCAATATTGTCGGACGGTTCGACAATCACAATCGGAGTTTCGCCACGCGCGATGTGCTCGCGAATTCGCGGCACAACGCGCTCCAGCGGCGGGTCAATGACGTTCCCTAACTCCCGATGTTCGACGGCCCAGCGGCTCAATGCGGCGAGTTCCCGGCGGTCGACTGCGGGATCGCCGAATGTGACTGCCGAAAAGCTGACCCCCGTATCCGGAGTATCGGCGAACGAGAAGCCGCCGAACACGTTGACGGCGGCGATCACCGGCTCTTTGCGTTCGATGTCGCGGGCCATTGCTTCCAGCGTGCGCATCGGATCGTCGTCGGTGCCCGTTCCCGTCGGCGGCCAGATAATGGGCGCCTGCTCATAAAGTGAGACAGGCTGTCGCCCCGATTCCATGACTCGCTGCAGCAGTTCGGCGGCATCGACGGCCGCCCGACGCGAATCGGTATGTGGGTTCGATCGATAGGCGATCAGGCCCTGCGTCGGCTCGATCGTCCGCCGCGAGATGTTCCCGTGCAGATCCAATACTCCGCAGATGGGGACTCCGGCCGTTTCGGGCAACGACCGGATGCGCGTGATGATTTCGCCTTCGACGTCTAGCAGAGTTTCGGAAACCATCGCCCCGTGCAGCACGAGATAAATGCCGTCAAGGCTATCGCCAACGGACTCTTGTATTGTCTCGCGAAACCCGCTCCAAAAAGTCTCCAGCACAGCGTCAGCCACCGTCGCGCTGGGGACGGCCCGTAGATCGATGCTCGGAATCACGTGCCAACCGTGACGATCGGCGACTTCGAGCACGCCGTCCAGGGGAGAGCCATCGCCCCTTGCTTCGAGCAATTCGCCGCCGCGACGCACGGAAAATTCGTCAAGCGCGGTGGTGCCGGACAGAAACGTATGCGTTTCGTGGAACAGGCCCGCAAGCAGGACTCGCTTCGACATGTCGGCTCATCCGCCCGCGAGACAAAATCGGTAGTAAACGTCGCTGGCCTGTTCGAGCTGTTCGATCGAGACCCATTCGTCGCGGGTGTGCGCCTGCTCGATCGAGCCAGGGCCGAACACGACCGAAGGCACCCCGGTGGCGGCGATCCGCGAGGCATGCGTGCCATAGGGCACTCCGAGTTTACGAGTTGGCCCAACGACGGCCGTCACCGTATCAATCAGACGTTCGGCCAACGGACCGTTGTCGTCATCGGAGAGCGGAATGCCCGTGCTCCAGGGGGGCAGATGTTCGACTTCGAAATCGAGGCCCTCGCGCAGATATTCGGCCAGTTGATCGATGACCGCAAGGCTGTCTTCGCCCGGAACGACGCGGCGATCGATTTCGATCGCGCAGAAATCGGGCACCGTGTTGACGCTCTGCCCACCCTCAATGCGGCCAACGCTCAACGTCGCCGGCCCGCAGAGCGGATGCAGGGGAATCAGATCGGGCAGCTTCGCAGCGTACTTCTCCAGGCAGTCCAACACCTTCGCCATTCGATAGATGGCATTCACTCCGTCCGACGGACGAGAACTGTGGCAGGCGATGCCTGTCGTCTTGATCTTCCAACGCGTGGCCCCGCGGTGGGCGACGACGACGTCGAGACCCGTCGGCTCGGCGACGACGGCGCACGTCGGCGCCGCGGGAATGATCTGGCTGGCTCGGCGCGAACCGCTCCACATTTCAACGAGATCGATGATGCCCATCACCGTCGACTCTTCGTCGCACGTGCACGACATGACGAGGTTGGCCGCCCCGGCCGGCCGCTCGTCGACCAGCCTGGCGAAGGCCGCCAGCATGGCCGCCAGCGGGCCTTTGTCATCGCACGCGCCTCTGCCGTACAAGCGGCCGTTTGAGATGACGGGATCGAACGGGTCGATTGTCATTCCATCGACCGGGACGGTGTCTTGATGGGCGTCGAACAGGACGGTCGGCTTGCCGACGCCCGCCTCGTAACGCGCAATAACGTTCGATCGACCGGGCGCCACCTCGATCTGTTCGTAGGGAACGCCCAGTTGCTTGAAGAAATCGATAAGGTACGCGGTGAGCCGTGTCTCGAAATACTGTGGGCCCGCCAGGTCGCGCCCCATTGGGTTGACACTGGGAATGGCGATCAGCTCTTTGGCGATTGAAACGGGATCCATACGCGGCGGCCAACACCTGAATCAACGTCATGTGACAATCGGCACACAGTTTAACATGCCCCGCGGGCAACCGCGACCTGTTCCGAGAGGCAGCGCGACGGCTTTTTTTGCGGCTCGTGCATCGCTGCTGGCGGGTTGGTACACTAAGCTCCCCTCCCTTCCAGGGAGGGGTTGGGGGAGGGTGGAAACGTTCAAAGTTTCACCGCGCTCCCGACCTCTCCCCTCAAGCGGATAGGGGTCAAGGCAGTCTCCATGGATGAATCGAATCTCTGGCAGGCATTGGTGTTCATTCTCGGCACCGGTGCGATTGGCGTCTATTTGCTCTTGCCGGCCGATCATCCCTTCACAGCCTCGGCGGTCAAGTGGTTCGGCGCTCCGCTGGCGATCATCTCGTTGATTTTGCTCGCGTCGCTTGTGGGCGTGCCCGTCGAGTGGTGGCCGAAGCTCCCAGAAGGACTGCACGTCTCGCGCGTGCTTTTTGCCATTCCGGCATTCGCGAGCGTCGCCGCGGCGGCCCTGGCGGTGACTTCGCGCGATACGCAGCGTTGCGTGTTCTGGTTCGGCGGCCTCCTTTTGTCGAATTCCGTGCTGTTTCTGCTGCACGGCGCATATTTGCTGGCGGTGTCGACAGTGACACTGCTCGGTGCAGCCGCGGCGGCCGGCTGGTTTTTGGGAGTGTTGCCTCTCGCGCGATCGACGCGCCGCGAGGTTGCGGACCCAACCAAGAGCCACGAACCATTCTTGGCATGTCTGACCGGTTCATTGTTGGCGGCGGTGTTGATCGGAACCGTGGCAACCGCGACCGGCGGTATCGGCGTGAGCGACGTCGAGCGCCTGGCTGGACTGATGACGCGCAAGCGGCAGGCCGTGCTGGAGACGCGGAATCAAGCGGACGACCCCGATTGGATCAACTCCGCTCAGCCGCACTTCCGCAGCCTGGCCAGGGCGATCGTCCGCGATCATGGCGTTGCAACGTCGGCTGTCGCGTTCGTTGTCGTTCTTTCGCTGGTCGCAGTGCCGTTGATTAGGCGACGCCCAAAACTTGAATGCGAGGACAGTAGCGGTTTCATTGACGGTGATACACGCGACGGTTCACCTCGCGAAGCCTGATTCAACAGTAGCGCGCAGGAATCCTGATGCTGGCGATCTTTGATTATCAACTGCTCAATCATTCTCTGATCGTCGGCGTGCTGCTTTTCGCGCTCGGCGTCGTCGGGTTCGTTGCACGCAGAAACATGGCCGTGATGATGATTTCGGCGGGAGTGATGCTGCAGGGGGTCGTGTTGACGCTGACGGCTTTCGGCACGTTTCACGGAACGTGGTCGGGCCAGATCTTTTCACTTGTGGTGCTGGTCGTGGCGATAGCGATCGGCGTGATCGCGGCGGCAGTGATGGCCGCGTTGGCTCGCGCGGAGGGATCGCTCGACACCGACCGTTTAAGACGCCTTGGCAACGAAGCGGCCTGTGATGACCCCCAATCGCTCCCGTACGAAGCCGATTTAGTGGGGGGCTCATCTCAGCTTCCAGACGAGCGTTCGGCCGCGTCTGAAACCCACGTCACTAAAGCTGCCAGCGAAGGGATCGATGATTAACGGGTTCTCGACCAATATGCTCGTGATCGCCATGGCGTTGGTACCGCTTGGCCCGTTGGCGGCTTTCGCGCTGACAGCGGTTGGCGGACGCTTTCTGACAGGCCCACGCGGCTTGTGGTTGGCGAGCATCGGCGGCGCGCTGTCGTTGGTCGCATCTTTGGCAGCCACTCTGCTTCTGACGACAGCCGAGAGTCCCGGCGACAGTTTCCACACGGTCGTCATCGTCGAGCTGTTTCGTTGGCTGTCGTTATCCGACGAGCCGTCAAGCGTCGTGAGGTTCGGCCTGCAGCTCGACGGGCTATCAGGCGTGATTCTCGTCGCTGTGACGGCCGCGGTGACTGCGGTTACCGTTCACGCTGCTTTCGATCGACGCGATCCAGGCGCGCAGCGGTCATTGGCGATCGGGATATCGGCAATGACGGCGTCGACGGTCATGGCGCTGCTCGCGCCGAACTTCGTGCAATTCTTCATATTCTGGCAGCTTGCCGGCGTTTGCGGTTGGTGGTTGCGCGACCGTGGGGATGCGCCGGTTATGGGCAGTGATTTTCTTATCCATCGGGCCACCGACTCGTTCCTCTTGTTCGGGGTCTTGCTGGTCTGGGCGACGTTCGACACGAGTGATTTCACCGCGATTGCCGGCAATCAGAGCTCTCCTTCGCCGCTCTTGGCGGCATTTCTCGAGGCAGATGGCAACCTCGAGCTCCAAACTCAGCGCACGGCCGTCGTCGCGACGATTTGCCTGTGCCTGCTCGTGGGAGTGATCGGACGTTGTCAACAGTTTCCGTTGTTCGGCAAGTTGGGCGAGAGGGCACCCGCTTCGCCGGCCATCGACGGATTGGTGCAAGCGGCGATCTTTATTCCGCTTGGCGTGTTTCTGCTGGCGCGGTGTCGACCCCTGTTTGCCGTTGCGGTCGAAGCCAGCCGGCTGACGGCGATGCTGGGAGGTTTGACGGCTCTCTTAGCCGCGGCTTGCGCACTGACGCAACGCGACCTGCAACGCCTGCTGCGTTTTGTCGCAGCGGCTTTGTGCGGGTGGATACTGATTGGCTTTGGTAGTGGAACGACGGCCGGATTTCTTGCCGCGACGTTGCTTCTGGTCGTGCTCATTGCCGCCGTGTCGTCGTTGTTTCTGATTGCCGAGCAGATCGCAGCGCGTGCTGATGGAACAACCGACTTCACGGCATTGGGTGGCCTCAGGCATGCGATGCCAGTCCCGTACTGGTCATTTTTGCTCGCGATTTTGGTGCTGACGTCGGGACTGTGGGGCCAAAATGCGATTCTCTCGGCTTTGGACACGCCGTCCGCTTTGGCCCCAGATTCCATCGAGCAGCCCGACGCGTCACCTCTCGTCGGGGCGCTGTTGCCGGGAATAGCCGCCGCGAGCCTGCTCTTGACCGGGTTCGCACTATTCCGCGGTTTCTTTTTGACGTTTCATCACGGGCCACAACGTGCCGACGCGGTGCGCGATCGTCCGACAACCTCGCGGCAAGATGACACCGCAGTCCTATCGTCGGGCACGATTGTTTTAGTGATGGCGATATCCGCGGCCCTGCTGGGCCCCGCCGTCGCCGGTTACGGCCAACAATTCGCCAACTTGCTTGGTAGCGATGTCGCACCCGCAGGGGCAGCTCAACAAACGGACTTATTTTTCGTTGATTACGGTTCACTGTTGGCGCTGACTGGCGCCGTGGCCGCCTGGATGATGTACGCTCAGCGCACCCAGTGGCCCGATCGCGTCGCGGGCGCTCTGGCGCCCTTCGTGAGGTTGAGTGAGAACCGTTTTTACCTCGACCAAGTCGGCGAAGTTCTGCTTGTTCTGCCCGCGCGCGGCTTGGCGCATCTGTGCCGGTTTCTCGATTGGTTAGTCATCGAAAGGTTTTGGAAATCGGCCCCTGCACGATTATTTGCGGAGCTCCAGCGTGCTGCGCGCCCGCTGCAAACCGGTTTGGTGCAGTTCTACGCGCTCTCATTGTGCCTGGCATCCGTCATCCTGCTGGCAGTCGTTTTGTGGCTGAAAGGGTGAAGTGATGTCGCGGTATTGGCAGACGCTGCTCGATAACCTGGCCTTCCTCATCTTTGTCATGCCGCTCGTGGGAGCGGGCCTGGTGGCAGCGTCGTCACGGCTGGGACTCGATGCGATTCGCCGCACGGCTTTGACAAACGTGTTGTTAACGCTCGCGCTCACCCTCCTCATGGTTGCTAAGTTCGACCCGAGCAGGCCCGAGGAGATCTCAACGGCCGGTCACTATCAGATGACCACTTCGTGGCGATGGCTGCAGCAAGAAGCGTTTCGCATCGAAAGTCGAGAGGTTGCCGATGAGGGCGCCGTCGATGTGCTTGTTGCCGATCGCAGCGGCCCGAACGTGCGTGTCGCCCTGGGCGTCGATGGAATCAGCCTCTGGTTTATCGTCCTCACTACGACGCTGATGATTCCGGCGACGTATGCCGGCTGGAAGAATGATCGCGAGCGTCCGGCGCTGTTCTATGGGCTGCTGTTGATTCTGCAATCGTCGTTGATTGGCGTCTTCGCATCGGCGGACGTCATTTTTTTCTTAGTCTGTCTTGAAATTGCCTCGCTGTCGCTGGTGTGTCTCATTGGCCGCTGGGGTGGCCATGGACGACCGACCATCGTCAAACGGTTCTTCGGCCTCAGCCTGGCGACGACATTGATGATTGCCTTGGGCTTGATGACCCTCGTGGTCTCGCATGCGCGGATGCGCATTGATGAGGCCGGCCGCTATCCCGCACCGACGTTCGCAATCGAGGAACTGATTTACGGCGGCAGCATTGACCAATCCGGCGCGAGGGTCGCCGGCGTCGGCGACCTGGTTTATGACAACGAGATGGCCAGGCAGTACTGGAACGCCGTGAGTCCATGGATCTTTCTCCCGCTGCTGCTCGGGTTTGCGATGCGTGCCGCCATCGTCCCCGCACATTCGTGGCTGATAGCCACGAACACACTCGCGCCGACGTCGGCTTGCGTGCTGCTCATCGGCGCCACGTTGGCTTGCGGCTGTTACGGCATGGCGAGGTTTGTCGTGCCGTTATTTCCGCCTTACTCGCTGAATGTGATTCCGTGGATTTCGGCGATCGGAGTACTTGGCGGGCTGTATGCGGGATTGCTCGCCCTGACGCAAACTGACATAAAAAAGACGGCGACGCTGGCGTGCATCGGGCAGATGTCGCTGGCGATGGCCGGAATGTTTTCGTTCAACGCCTCGGGCGTCGTCGGAGGATTGTTGCTGCTGGTCAGCACGGGGTTTGCGATGGCTGCGATGATGTTCATTGTTGGGGCGCTCGAAGGTCGAACGGGCCAGGCCGAGACGATCTCAATCAACAATTTGCACCAGTCCCCGCGCGCGGCGTTTTGCCTTTTCGTAGCGGCATTGGCTCTCGTCGCGACGCCGGGTTTCGGGGGTTTCGCAGCCTCGCTGCTGACATTGCGCGGGTTGTTCATGGCGGCCCCACACGCGGGCGGAAGCCCTCTAACCGCTGCCGGCGGTTTGTTGATGAGCCTGTGCTTTGCGTGGGCCTTTGTCCGATGCTTCCAGGCACTTCGTCGAGACGCGCCGAGCCCAAGGCCGGGCGAGGAAGCATCGCTTCAGCAGTTAGCCGACCGGCACTCGCCGTCTGGGAAGTTCCCGGACCTGACGTGCTGGGAAATCGCTAACGTGTCCGTCTGTCTCGGAATGGCGGCGTGGATCGGGATTTGCCCCGGTTTTTTCACGATGCGTATCGGGCAATGGTCCTCGGAGGCGCATGCCGTCGACAGCGCATTCCATCCGCGGTCCAGCGATCATTCCCACGCACTGCTCCCGACGAATAGCGCCCGCGGATCGCGATTGCCTTTGACGGCCGCCGGAAAGGATGAAGGCTGATGCCTGTCGAGTTGCGCATGCTGTTGCCGCAGGCCGTGACCGGGCTTTCAGCATGCCTGTTGTTCGTTGCCGGACGGTGCCTCAAAAAAAGCGCCTGGTGGGGGCCTTTCACGCTGCTGGCACTGTCTGCTTCGGCCGCCTGCCTGGCGCAGGTTTCAACCGCAGCATCAGCGCCAACACAAGAAGTGACTCTCGACCCGTTGTCGCTGGCGGCGCAATGGGCCGCTTTGGCAATCGGCTTTCTGTGGACGCTCGCCAGCCTAGGTACGCTGCGGGCGAACGATCACGCGGCGGATTTTTTCGCCCTGATGCTCATGAGCGTGGCAGGACTGATGCTCGTCGGTGCGGCCAACGACCTGATTGTGCTGTTCGTAGCAATCGAGCTTGCCTGCCTGCCGATGACGATGGTGATCTGGATCTCGCGGCGCGACTCGGCCGCACGCGAAGCCTCGACAAAGTACCTGTTGCTGAGTGTGTTGTCGTCCGCGCTCTTGCTGTTCGGGTTCGCTTTCATTTATGGACTTGCCGGATCAACCAACCTCGATCAGTTAGCAGCGGTGCTGTCGGCCGGCGACACTCCGATCGAGCCGTATGTCACCGCCGACATTGTGCCCCGGTTGGGGATCGTGGCGCTGGTACTGACGGTTGCCGGTTTGGGCTTCCGGCTTGGCGTCGTTCCGTTTCATTTTGGCCTGCGCGACGTTTACGCGGGCACAAACGCCATGAGTGCGGCACTCCTCGCGGTGGCGCCTCGAGTGGCGGCCGTTGTTGTCCTTGTGCGTCTTCTGATTTTCGCAATGGCCCGACTGGCGGAAACGGGGATGCTCGTGTTGATGGTGATTTCTGGCATCACGATGGTCGTCTGCAGCATGGCAGCCCTCACGCAGACACGCGTTCGGCCGATCCTCGCTTACACGACAATGGCTCACGGCGGCTTTGCTGTGATGGGACTGGCCGTCGGCTTTTGGAACTCGGCTCATCCCGCCGAGAGCCTGGCCGGACCGTCTAGCGTGCCAAGCGGTGTGTCAGCGGCTTTGTTCTTTCTGGCGGTTTACTTGATTTCGACGTTGGGATTGTTTGCCGGGTTGGTGTATCTTTCGCGCCCGGATCGCGGCATCGAGTACGTCGAAGACCTCTCCGGCTTGTTGCGGTCGGAGCCTGTAGCCGCCATCGGCATGAGCGTGCTGCTCTTGAGCCTGATCGGAGCGCCGCCGCTTGGCGGTTTTTGGGGTCGGACGCTCGTAATCGGCGCTGCGCTTTCCGTTGGCGGCGAGTCGCCCGGCTCTCTCGACGTGGGGCCCAACTTCGGTTTCTTGTTGCTGGCAGCCGCTGCCGCTTGTTACGTGGTGATGACCGCCACGGTCTACGTACGGATGCTGGTCCAGGTCTGCTTCGAACGGCAGCGCGCCCGGCCGCGACCCGGCGGGGGTCGAGGTGCGTTGGCGTGTGTCGTGCTTGCGGCGGCGTTGAGCATCCTCGGAGGATTGTGGCCAGCGCCCATGCTCGATTATTTGTATCGAATGCAGAGGTCGCTCGAACGAGGCGGAATTCAGGCCGCTACTCAAGCGAGAGCACGGTCGAAGATCGAGCCGCGGGGATTAGCCCCGCGGTATCCGCGTGAAATGTCGAGAGGTTTAGAAGCGCGCCGCGAACGTCCCGCGCGGAAATCGCCATAGTTTAAGAAGGCGGCAATCCCGAGTTGGGCGTCGCTCTCAGGCCCCATCTCCGACCTGAGAGGCGTTCGGAAATTGCCGCCTTCAAATCGATCGATCGAACGTCAAGTCTACTTGAGGGGAGTGACAGTCGGATGTCATACCAGTCCGGTACCTGTCGTTCTCCCGACAAAAGATGTCGAAGGCGGAATTGCTGTCGCGAGTGAGCCAGCGTGCAATTCGGCGTGTTGTAAGGTAGCAATCATTCTTCAACGAACACGCTCTTTTTCAATGACCTATTCAGGCCAGTCGTGTCGAGTCGTCTGGGGGGAGGCGATATATGGAATGGTGACGTGGGATTTGCATTCAGGCGGCGGCTCTTGCAAAAATGGACTCTGTGAAACGCAACGAAGTTGCAGCCAAAGGTTTTTCCGGGATGAGCGAAAGTAACGTGCTGCTAATTCCGCCGGGTACGGTCGCAGGGGCCTGCATTAAGCTGCACCAAGGGAAAACCGTGGTTGGCAGGTCCGCAGGTTGCGACATCCTTCTTGCAGACATATCTGTTTCGCGACGCCATGCAGAGCTATTTATCGAGAGCACAACGATTTCGGTCCGTGACTTGCAAAGTCAAAACGGCACCTATGTCGATCACCAGCGGATTCAGTCGAGCGATATTCGTCCAGGCCAAGAGCTACAGTTCGGCAATGTTGCCTTCGTCGTTTCAACGAATGTGCTGATCGCCGAAGGCTGCAATTCTGAGCTGGAAACCGCAAAAATGAAGGGATCGCTGGCATCACTGCCAACAAGTGCGGGAAGAGCTTTGCTATCCGCGGCGCAACGGCGCGTGTTCGACCTGCTTCTTGATGGACTCGCCGAGAAGCAGGTCGCGCGCCGGCTGGAGCTGAGTCGTCACACGGTTCACAACCATGTCCGCGAGATCTACCGAACGCTCGATGTGCACTCCCGCTCGGAGTTAATGGCGCGGTTTATGCCGGGGCCTAACATCCGGAAGCTCTCGGCGCAGTGAGTCAGTGTGGCGTCGGAACTCGTCGATCTCCGAAGAACGTCCGTCACGCCCCTTTGCAGGCCGTGCGAGATCTGAGAGAATTTCGCCATCCGAATTACAAACGCCTCTGAAAGAATTGCACCCGTGCGCCTTGTGACGTTCGGCGAAGTGATGCTGCGCCTGGCCCCCGAGGACTTTCTGCGGATCGGGCAAGCCGTGCCCGGCTGCCTGGTGGCCACCTTCGGTGGAGGCGAGCTGAACGTCGCCGTTTCCGTCGCGCACCAGGGCGGCAATGCCGCGTTTGTCACGGTTGTGCCCGACAACCCCATCACCGGCGCGCTCGAGCAGGAGCTGCGAAAGCTGCGCGTTGATACGAGTCTCGTTCGCCGTGTCCCCCAGGGACGTTTTGGCATTTACTTTGTCGAGACGGGTGCCGACCAGCGCGGCGGGACGGTGACTTACGACCGCGAACAGAGCTCCATCTCCTTGCTGCCGGCTTCGGCCTACGACTGGAACGCCGCCTTCGATGGGGCCGATTGGTTTCACATCACCGGCATTACGCCCGCCATTAGCGCTGCCGCCGCCGACGCATCGCTGACTGCCGTCGTGGCGGCGAAGGCCAGTCATTTAACGGTTTCATGCGACTTGAATTTCCGGAAGAAGCTTTGGAAGTGGAGCCCCGACCACAAACCTGTCGAACTGGCGCGCGCCACGATGCGCAAGCTCATGCCGTTTTTCGACGTCGTCATCGCCAACGAAGAAGACGCCGACCTCGCCCTGGGAATCGAAGCGCCGCATACCGACGTCGAGGCAGGAACTTTGAACGTCGACGGCTATCATCAAGTCGCCCGGAAGGTTGCCGAAACTTTTCCCAACGTGCAAAAGGTGGCGATTACCATGCGGGAGAGCATCTCCGCCAGCCACAATAACTGGGGCGCGCTGTTGTATGACGTTGACGAGGCGCAGTTGCACGTTGCCCCGGTCGATGCGCGGGGGCGTTATCATCCCTACGAGATTCGTCATATTGTCGACCGCGTGGGCGCGGGCGACGCGTTCGCCGGTGCACTCATCTTCGCGCTCAATACCGAAGGACTTTCGGCTCCCGCATCGGCGCTGTCTTACGCGGTGGCCGCCAGTTGCCTCAAGCACACCATCAAGGGCGATTTCAACTACGCCAGCCGCTCTGAGATCGAATCCTTGATGCGCGGCTCCGGTTCCGGGCGCGTTCAACGTTAACAGTCAAAGCGTCTCAATGGCGAAACCGAGCCGGAGCAAAACCCGCGTTGAGGCGTCGCTCGCCGCGTCCAACTCGCCCATCTTTGCCATCGACGCCCGGCGCAGGCTGGTGTTCTTCAACGCCGGCTGCGAGCAGCTCACCGGTTGGCTGGCCGCCGAGGTGATCGGCACCGTCTGCGTCTACGCCGGCCAAACCGATCATTCGCGCAAGGAGTCGATCGGAGGCAGCTTGGGACCGCCCCCTGAAGTATTCGAAGGCGGGGCCCAGGTTGTTCCGGCGACTGTCCTATGTCGCGACGGCGAGGCCGTTGCGCGATTGATTCATTACTTCCCTCTCATGGACTCTGCGGGGATTGTTGACCGCGTTCTGGGAGTGATGACGCCGATTGAAAAGAGGGCTAAACGCGTCGAGAGCACGGCAGCCCAGCAGCTTCACGCCGAGCTCGCCGCCTTGCGGGTCTCGCTGCGGCAACGCTTCGGCCTCGAATCGCTCGTCTGCCGCAGCGAGGCCATGCTGCGAGTGGCGGAACAAATCCGAGTCGCACGAGGCTCGAATGCGGCCGTCCATCTTCGGGGGGAAAAGGGCACGGGCAAAGAACACGTCGCCCGCGCGATTCATGCCGGCGGACCGGCGGCGGGCCAGGCGTTCGTGCCGCTCGATTGTGGGCGCCTGCCCACGTTTGACTTGAAGCAGACGCTGAAACGGTTGTTCCCGCAAGGTGCCGGGGCGCCGGCGGGCGACGAACCGGCCGTTTCCTGGCTGCAGCCGGGATCGGTGTACCTGATGAACGTCGAAACCCTTCCACGGGATCTTCAAGAGTTCCTGGTCGAGGCATACCGATCGAGTGCCCCATGGAGAGACGGCAAGCGGCGTCTGATGTCGTCAACCTGCATCGACATGGGGGCTGCCGTCGCAGACGACTCCATCCGCTCCGACTTTTATTACCTGCTGACGACCGTCGAGATTGAGATTCCCCCTTTGCGGCGCCGCGAGGAAGACCTTGCCCCGCTCGCCCAGTCGATTCTCGAGGACCTGAATCGGCACGAGGAGCGGCAGGTTGGCGGGTTTGCCGACGAGGTTTGGACGCAGTTCCGCGAGTACAATTGGCCCGGAAACGTCGACGAGCTCGCGACGGTGATCGCGGAAGCGCGTGCGGCGACAAGAAGCGGCCTGATCGCGGCGGCAGATTTGCCGTTTCGGTTCCGCGCCGGGCGCGACGCACAAGCCGTCGGTCCGCCGCCCAAGGTTGCCGTCGAGCCACTCGAGCAGCTTCTGCAGCGAGTCGAAGTCGAGGAGATACGACGCGCGCTCGATGCGGCGCGCAACAACAGGAGCAAGGCTGCGGAGCTGCTTGGCATCACTCGGCCGCGGTTGTACCGCCGGATGCAAGTGCTCGGGATCGACCGCGCGGAAGGCGATCGAGGCGCGTCCGACGAGTCGTGAGCGGCCTCGCGCGCGGCGCCGAAGACGCGCCGACGCTCGTTGTGCGCGATGCGAGCGTCGGGAAAGTTTTTTCGACTCTTGAGGAATTTTTGAACTTTGGTTCAGGTTTACTCTTGCAACAGCCCGACCATAAATCGTAAATTTATCCATCTTGCTGCGACAGTCGTAGACGTTACAGTTGCAGTCTCTTCCCACTGCCCGGCGATTGGCCGACGCGGACCGGGAGGGCGGGCGTCTGCGAACACGAACATTCTGTAGGGAGGGTTTATGAATTGGAAAGAGGCAAACATTTACTGATCGACTGTCGGAATGTCCCCCGTAATACCTGCCTGAACGACGGACAAATGCTCGGAGCCATGGCCCGGGCTGCCCTGCGTGCTGGTGCTCAAGTGGTCTCGCAGGTCCGTTATCACTTCGGTCACAATTCTCCCCCAGGTTTCACCGCTGTCGTCGTCCTCGACGAAAGCCACTGCTCCGCGCATACCTATGCCGACCTGGGGCTCGTTGCCCTCGACGTCTTTACCTGTGGCAACACCGACCCCAACGACGTGCTGAAATATCTCCGCGAGGAGATTGATCTGGGCGACGTGTCGGTTCGGGAGTTGCCTCGGTTTGTCGTCGACGACCGGGTGAATCAGCAGGACAGATGGACTGCCGCCGCCCACGCGTAATCCTAAATTCGGCGGTTTCCAATACGGTGCCACGAAGATAAATTCCACACGGCCCGGCTTCTTTCGAGAAGTCGGGCTTGTTGGTTGTTGTGGCCGCAACTTCCGCTATCCTAAGGACTAAGGCAAACACGCGCGTGCGCTAGCGGGGCCTTTTTCTCGACCTGCCGCGGCCCGCCACAAGCCCAGCAATCCGGGTCGCGTTACGGCAACCGGATGCCAGGCACCTGGAAGCTCCCACTGGAGAAATGGTCATGGAATCACGTTCGCTCCACGACGGGCGACATGACGGCCTGGTCCCTCTCGAAAGCCTTTCTCTACAAGGCATCGATTCGTTTGCCGGACTATTGCAGGCGATGTCGCGCACCGCATTCGGCGGGCGTCAACTGGGAGAAGCTTGGCAAGTTTTGCTGGCCATGTTCCGAGATGTCGACTGCACCGTCGCCCTCACCATCTCGGGTGCGATGACGGTCGCCAAGCAGGGTCGAATCTTCTGCGATCTCATCGACCGCGGGCTCGTAAATGCGGTGGTAGCCACCGGCGCGCTGATTGCCCACGGTCTCACCGAGTCGATCGGGCTGACACACTACCGCTACGATCCCTCCAAGTCGGATGAAGATCTCTTCGAGCAAGGTTACAACCGCATCTACGACACGCTCGAGATGGAGGCGAACCTCAACGACGTCGAACGGCTCGTCTCGTCGGTGCTCGACAGCCAGTTGCCCGACGATGGCATGTGGTCATCGGCCCGAATCTGCCGAGCGCTGGGAAAGCGGTTGAGCGAGATGGGCGAGGGCCCGGGAATTCTCCGCAGTGCCTTCGAGCGCGACGTGCCGGTTTTCATCCCAGCCTTCACCGACAGCGAAATGGGGCTCGACATGGCCACCTGGGCCATGCGGCGGGAGCTCAAACGACAGGGACGCAACCCCGCCGATTGCACTTACACCGAGATTCTCCAGGCCGTCCCGCCGTTCAACCCGTTCCTCGACCTGCAGCAATACGCGCGGCTGATGGGAGCCGCGCCGCGCACGGGCCTGTTCACCATTGGGGGCGGAGTTCCCCGCAACTGGGCGCAGCAGGTCTCGCCGTACTTCGACATCGCCAACCACCGCTTGGGCAGCAAAATGATACCGCCGAGGTTCCGCTACGCCGTCCGCATTTGCCCCGAGCCGGTGCATTGGGGCGGCTTGTCGGGTTGCACGTACTCTGAGGGAGTCAGTTGGGGCAAGTTCCTGTCTCCCGCTGAAGGAGGGCGATTCGCCGAGGTGTTTGCCGATGCCACGTCGGTGCTGCCGTTGCTCGTGAAGGCCGTCTTTGAGGAACTCGATCGCACGGCGGCTTCGTAATCGACTCACATTTTGCACTTGGGAGGAATCGATCGATGATGACGCGCGCCGCGGTTGGTTGTTGCGTAGTTGGCGTTGTTATGCTTGCGGTGGGGACAATAACCGCCGGGGAAGAAGCGTTGAGACCGCGGGACGTCGAGCACGTCGCGGTGTACGACGTTGACGGCCGGTTCGGAGGCTGGCCGGCTAATCATGGCATCTGGTCGTGGGGAAACGAGATTCTCGTCGGCTTCAGCGCCGGCTACTACGACGATCTCGGTCCCGAAAGACACAACATCGACCACAACAAGCCGGAAGAGCATTTGCTCGCCCGCAGCAAAGACGGCGGCCTGACCTGGTCGATCGCCAACCCGGCGAAGCAGGGGCAGGGAATACTGCTCGGCACTGCCGGCATGCGACACGGCAAAGTTCCTCCCGGCTACACCGAGCCCGAGCCGGTCGACTGTCCGGGCGGGATCGACTTTACGCATCCCGATTTTGCGATGACGTGCCGGATGTCGGGAATCGATGAGGGCGTTTCGCGATTCTATTACTCATATGATCGCGGCGAAACATGGAAGGGACCGTTTAAGTTGCCGCTATTCGGGCAACGCGGCATTGCGGCGCGCACCGACTATATCGTCAACGGACCGCATGCCTGCATGCTGTTTTTGACGGCATCGAAGAGCAACAGCCGCGAGGGCCGGCCGATCTGCGTGCGCACGACCGACGGCGCAAAAACCTGGGAGTTCGTGTCGTACATCGGGCCGGAGCCAAAAGGCTTTGGGATCATGCCCTCGACGGTGCGCTTATCGCCGACCGACTTGCTGACCACGATTCGCCGGCGCGCGAGTGCCGACGAGCCGCGTCACCGCTGGATCGAAGCGTGGGCGTCGCACGACGATGGCCGCTCGTGGGAGTTTCTGAACGATCCGGTCAACGATCTTGGCGAAGGAAATCCGCCGCATCTCATCCGTTTGCACGACGGCCGGCTCTGCCTCACGTACGGCTATCGCGCCGAGCCCTACAGCATTCAGGCGAAGTTGAGCGACAACGGCGGCAAGTCGTGGAGCGGACCGATCGTGCTGCGCGATGACGGCGGCGGACGGGACATCGGTTATCCGCGGACCGTCGAGCGACCCGACGGGAAGATCGTCACGATCTATTACTTCCACGATTCTGCCGACGTCGACCGGAAGATCATCGCCACCATCTGGTCACCACCGGAGAAACTCGCTGGCGAAGCGTTGAAGCGACAGTGAGACTCAACCCCCCTCCCTTCCAGGGAGGGGTTGGGGGAGGGTTGAGCCGCTCGAACGTTTGAGCCTGGTTCCCAAGCTCTGGCTTGGGAACCCACCCTTGCGAAGCTCGACTCGACTGACTTCGGCGAGCTCGACTCGACTGAGCTCGCCGAAGTCAGTCGAGTCGAGCTCGCCGAAGTCCGCTTCGCGTCTCCCGGGGCACTGGAAGCAGAGCTTCCAGACAGTGCGTTCCCAAGCGGAGCTTGGGAACGAGGAGAATCTTACCTCCGCAGCATGATGATCGAACCAGCCGACACGAGGACGACAACCCCGACAATCGTCCACAACGCAGCAGTAACGAGTACGCCGCGACGATATGCCGTTTCAACCGGCGCGGGGACTACCGTCGAGTCGGCAGCATCGATCGTCGCTGCCGTGGTAGCCTGCGGGCCCGGCCCGGCCGACAGGCTGGGAAGCAGCAGCGACTTTTCGGCGTTCGTCATCGCGCCGGACGTGTCGCGGGCAAGAACCAGCGCGGCGTCGAGACTGGCGGGCCATGCCATCGGCATGTCGATGCCGATCGACTGCAACGGCTTCGAACACGAACATTGCTCGACAATCTGGCCGATCAGTTCGTCCAGTCGTTCGGCGGTGATTTCGTCGCCCACCAACGGCGGCGCCATCAACTTGCCGCGTCCGAAAACGATGCCGACCCAGTCTGGTCCGCTCGGCGCCAGGCCGGCAAAGGCGTGCACGATATGCTCGCGCGGGTCATTCCGGTCGATCGTCACGACAGACAGCGGTCCCAAAGTCCCGTCGGACCATTTCGCAGATCTGGCTTGCAACATCCCTTCGACCGCGTTGCCGTCGGAACCCGACGCGGGTGCATACAAGATCACGGCCAATTTCTTGCTCAATTCGTACTGAAGCCTTTGGCGGAGCGGCGACGTTGAGATTGCCTCCAAATCGGCCGGCGTCGGTGAAGGTTCCCAGTGGTGGATGAGAAAGCTCTCGGCGGTGCCGTTGTTGCGGCCCACCAACACAACAACCGGCAGAGTCGGCGGCGCAGAGGGTATCGCGTAGTCGGTCCACCGGACCGCGGGGTCGTCGGCGTCCACCCGGACAAGCTCAACGTTGAGGTCGCTGGCCGGGCCGTCGAGCCACGTCGACAGCTCATTTACGATTGCGCCAGCCGATTTGTCGTCGGCGCTGGCAATCACACACAATCGATGGATATCGCGCTGCCCGCGAAACGCGGCGTCTCGCACAATCGTCTCGCACGCCGTGGCTGTCGCGGCGGCAGCGAGCACCGTAGCGGTCGCCAGGCAGACTGTTATTCGCAATTCAAGTCTCATCGGCTGGCCCCTCCGACCTCGCAGGCGACGAGAAGTGCATCATCGCGAATTCCACCATGCTGGGCCTCGACGAGTCGTCGCACCTGCTGTTGCAGCCCCTCGGTCTTTCGCCTGAGAATTTCCTGCGCGAAGCGTGTGGCGGCCGAACCGGCGTGGCGACTTCCTCGAAAGGCGTCGGCCAAGCCGTCGCTGAAAAAGAAAATTCGATCCTTCGGCCGCAATGGAACGAGCTGTTCCTCGTACTGTGCTCCGTCGACAACCCCCAAGGGAAACCCGCCGGCCGTTTCCTGGCGGTTCACCTGCTCGTCGTCGCGAATCCAAATCGGAGGATGTTGTCCGGCGGTCGCGTAAACCATGGTGCTGGTAATGGGGAACCACACGGCCAGGCTGGCGCAAATGTAAAGATCGCTGATATTGAGCTTCAGGAGTTCGGAATTGAGGAGTTCTAAGCATCGGCCCGGCTCGGGGGTGAGAGACACCCAGCGCTGCAGCTCCGAGCGAATGAGCGCAATGGTCAGCGCCGCCTTCGCACCGTGATTCATCGAATCGAACAACGCCAGCACCCAACGGTCGTTCAACTCGAAGCATTCGAACGAATCGCCCCCCAAGAGCCCGCTGGGCACGTAAGCGACCTCAACCAGCATGCCGGGCAGCCCGATTCGCCGCGATGGTGTCAGCCGCTGGTGAATGGTCGTCGCGATGTGCCGCTCGTCGTCCGCTTTCTGATCCGTTCGTGCCGGCGGCTGAACCAGGTCAGCGAGGCTGATTGTCTCCTGGCTCAGCATGGTGTCAGCCGATGGGAGCTCATAATCCGTCGGCTGAATGCTCGATTCATCGGCCACCAGCAGCTCGAAATTGCCCACGACGACCCGGTCGCCGCTGCCGAGCTTCGTACGCCCGATGCGTTCTCCGCGGACGTATGTTCCGTTCGTGCTGCCGCAATCTTCGACGTAGCACGCGTCGGCCTCCATCCAAAATCGGCAGTGCTCCTTCGAGACGAAGCGGCTTTCCAGGTGAATGTCGGCGGTTTCGGACCGGCCGACGACTTGTGGCTGATCGGTAATCGGTTTCGACCAGGTGTCGGGCGAGATGTCGGCCAACGTCAAGATGAGCGTCATCGATTGCCCCTGCTGGTTTGCGAGGCTGCCTTCAAACGCGGCATCGGCGCGCCGACCGCCTTGCGCCATGAGTCGAGTTCCGCATGGAGGGCTTGGGCACGCTCGGGCGACGACCCGGCGAGGTTGTTCGTCTCGCCAATGTCCTCCCTGAGATTGTACAACTCGACTGTTCCCGTTTCGAAGAACTCAACGAGCTTCCAGTCGCCGTGCCGGATCGCGCCGGCGGGCGTCGTTCGCCACGAATCGGAGTTCGGCCCCGCCTCCAGATATCCGGGAAAATGCCAGTACAGCGCGCGGTCCGCGATTTTCTGCCCGCGCGGCTGCTCGAGCAACGGCAGCAGACTGACACCGTCGAGATGATGCTTTGCATTCGCCTTGGCGCCGGCGATTTCGAGCAACGTCGGAAAGTAATCGAGGCTGATGACCGGCTCGTCGCAGTTGCTTCCGGCGGCAATGTGGCCGGGCCAACGCATAATCAGCGGTACTCGAATGCCGCCTTCATAGAGCATCCCTTTGCCGCCGCGCAGAGGCGCATTGTCGGTGTTTTCACGGCCCGGTCGTCGACGAATACCCGCACCCGCATAACCGCCGACGCCGCCGTTGTCGGATGTAAAGATGACGAGCGTATTCTTCGTCAGATCGAGTTCATCAAGAGTCGCCAGTATCCGCCCGATCCCGCGATCGAGCTCTTCGAGCATCGCAGCGTAATCGGGATGCTGATGTCCGCCCGCGGCGGGCTTCGCTTTGTATTTTTCGATGAGCGGCTGCGGCGCGCTGATGGGCGTGTGGACTGCGTGATAAGGAACATAGGCGAAGAACGGCCGGTTGGCGTTTTTGCGAATGAAGCCAGTGGCCTCACTCGTCAAGTATTCGGTGGCCGGGTGCGGAGTTGCATCGCTTCGGGCGGCGACTACGTCGAACCCGCGCTTTCCCGGTGCATATTCGGGGCCGTTGCCCAGATGCCATTTGCCGAAACATCCGGTGGCATAACCTGCCGCTCGGAGCGCGTCGGCCAGCGTGACTTCGCTGAGAGGAAGGTTCGTCTGGTTTTTTACGGGAATCATCTTGCGACGTTTTTCGTCGCCGCGCTCACCGCTGCCGACGGTGTAGACTCCGTGCCGCGGCCCGTAGCGGCCGGTCATCAAGCAGGCGCGAGTTGGTGCGCAGTTCGGACCATTGCTATACGCATTGGTGAACTTCATGCCGTCGCGACAAAGGCGGTCGATATTGGGCGTTTCATAGTATCGGCTGCCGAAGCACGCCGGATCGGTCCAGCCAAGATCGTCGGCGAGTATCAAGACGATGTTGGGACGCAGCTCCTCGGCGGAGGCACAATGTGTAGCGGTCGACAAGAGTGCGAACTGAAGAATGACCGTCAGCGCGACCGGCATGATGGCCGGTTGCCGGCGTTGGAATATGTGAGTTCGCAAAATCCACATTCGTTGCCGTTCCTCTCATACGAGAATCGCTCGCTCTGGACGTCCAGCGTACCCGGTGGACGGTTGAGGAGGCAATACGCGTGCCCGTGGCATTCGGGATGGCGCATATTTTAATCGGTGTATCAACAGCCAACGAGTCGCCGGATAGACTGATTTGAGTTCCCGTGGGCGTCGATCCCAAGGCGGTGGCGCGCGGCCACGAGGCATTCCGGGAGTTGTTGAACACGATGCACGAAAGCCGCATCAAGCGGCTGCAGCACGCCGGCTTCACTCCTGACCAGGCGCGAATCCTTTCGGACCTGCACACGCCGAATTTCATGTGAGCGGGACCGCGACCCCGCCGCCATAAGGTCACGCGGCAACGGCCGACGCCTCGGCGTACGTCGTCGCGCCGACATGCTGTGCGGCCTTTTTCGACCGCGGGGGCGTCTTGGGAGGCTTCCGAGCCGTCCCAGAAAGACTCCCCACAAAAAGAACGCGAGAATACCCGGATACGGCTGTCGGAGGCCGACTTTGAAGCAGTTGTCGACCACCACCATCAGCACAAAGGCCAGGCCCAGGCC
Source organism: Planctomycetaceae bacterium (assembly GCA_040903115.1). Classification (GTDB taxonomy): domain Bacteria; phylum Planctomycetota; class Planctomycetia; order Planctomycetales; family Planctomycetaceae; genus JBBDVZ01. The sequence goes on along the minus strand of JBBDVZ010000267.1, from coordinate 3,889 downwards.
CATCAGCGACTGCGACGCGAGAATTTGACGTCGGTTCTTCAGCATCTTTTGCAGCGTGTAGCCGATGCACACGAGAATCGGCAAAATCGCGGGCAGGCCGAAATTGAAAATGAGATCAATAAAGTAGTGGTGCGCGCTGGGGAACCGCTCTCGAGGCGGGGGTGAATCGTGCCCGGCCAACAGCGAGCTCGAGTTGTCGAGCAGATGCTCGGTGTAATAGCTCCAACACTCCCAGCGTTCGACGAAGTTTTTCGGCACCGTGAGTGCGGTGCCGGTCTGGGTTTGCCTTACAAAGTGAAACTGGTTTCTCAGCACCTTCCGGCTCAACGGATCCAGTGACTTCGGAAACAGGTCGAGATCGGAATGAACCATCACAAAAATCGGCGCCATGGCCAATGCCGCCGCCGCGCACGTCGCAAGCGATTTCCGACGTGCAGCGTGCCGCCAAAACGCCAGGCAGAACAACGTGCAGCCGAGACAGAAGAACCCCAAGGCGAGCATCGAGACCGACACCACCGCGTAAATGCCCATGATGGGGGTCATCACACACAACAGGCGCGTCTCCCATCGACGCGCGGGATTGCCGAACAACGAAAAGAGGCAGAAGAGATACAGGCAGACGAAAACCACCGGCACGTACTGGCGGAACTGATAAATGCTGAAACCAAACACATAAGGCTGCAGCGACAAATGGGCCTGGGACCAGCTTGCAACAAGCTGCAGCGGAACGAGCGCCGCCAGCATCAACAGAAAGACGCGAGGCAGTGTTCGCGGATCGCGCTCGCGGGCGGCATACAACTCGCCGAGCACCAAGGCCGACATGGGCAGAATGAACTGAATGGCAAGGATCATCTTTGGTCGCGAGATGGCTTCGCGACCGACCGTCGAGAGCAGCGTGGCCATGAACATCAGCACGGCTGCCAAAAACACCATGCCCAGGCTGCGGTTTGCCTTGCGGTAGTTTCCCAAGATCAATATGCCGGCAAAGCATGCGGGAACGGACAACGGGAGCGGCAATTGTGCCAGCTTTCCACCGGTGTCGAAATACACGTCGGTGCTGCGAAAGATGCCGCCCGAAAGCTGCACGAACACGGGCAGGCAGAGGAGCACGGCAATCAGTTTGAGGGTCGCCGATTCGACCCGCGGATACCGCTGGTGCAGTTTTTGCGCCTCCAGCGTGCTCAGGTAGAAGAGCAGCACGAACAGCGAATTTAAGAGGTAACACGTTACGAGCGACTGCCGTCCGAACGCGTAAAACAAAAATGGCACGCACGCGATGCCCATGACGTTCGAGAGGACGTCCGGCCCAAATGTGTTCTCGGTGCTGTTTTGCAAAAGTGATAGCCGGTTTTGCTGTGCCGCCAACATTACCGCTCCGCCCACCAGCGAAAGACCGGTCGCCGCCCAGAAGAGCGACGACTTTCCAAACGTGAGAGGATGGCCGGCTTCGAGGCCGGCAAGAACAAGCATGCCCGCGCCGGCCACTGTCAACAGGCCAATGGCGGGCAGAAGCATCCGCCAGACTCGGCGGCTGCTCGAGCCGCCGGCATGAAACGTTAGGCTGGGCCCCAATGCCGCCGCGAAGATCGAGGGAACGGCGCCTCCCAGCGAGTAAGCCGTGAATAACGTCCCCGCCGACTCTTTGCCCACCAGCACGAGAACCATTGACCGGAAGGCGTAGACTGAGACGGCAATCACGGTGGTTGAACCGAGATGCGGAACAAACTCGCGCCAGGGAATGTCCGCTGTGGCCGGCGCCTCTCGCAGCGTGTGAAATACAAAGCGAATGCTCAATAGCATTGGCAGCGTGGCCCACGCGAGCAATCCGATGTACCCGAATCGGCTTTCACTCAGAACCAATGCTACCGCCAGTGCGAAAAGCCCCACTTGCATCACCGCGGAACGACGCGCGAACCGCGTGTCTCCCTGCAGCTCGCGCTCGCTGAGATGGATTTCGTGGATCCATTCGACACAGCGGCGAAGAATCAGGCAGACGGTCACCGGGGCGGCGGCCATCCCCAAGCCAGCCGTCAGGAAGAACGCCACTGCGGCCGCAGGCAGCAGCAACGCCAGCCGCGAGACGAGCAGAAAGCGCAGTGAAATCGTCGACGTGGCATTGAGCGCAATGTTGCGTGAGTTGCCCGAGAGGCCCAAAAAGATCATCAGCACCGCCGCTTGTGCGATGCCGATCTCCGCGGCCAATTCTGCTCGACCGAACAGGCCGACGGCCACCAGCAGAGCCGTTATCGAGAACGCATTGGTGGCAACGGCGCCGGCAAACATGTATCTCACGGCTCGCCCCCTCGTGCGGAACTCATGTCCGGGCGTGCTTTTAGCACACGCGGAAAACTCCAGCAAGGCGGCTTTTGACGCATCGATCACGACTTGAACGAGCCGTGCATCGCGTGACGCAAACCGGCTGGGCTGATACCTTTTACTCCATAATGCGACATCCACAGTCATCGAACCGCAACGTTGAAACAGTCGGCTGAACGCCTGTCAGGACCAATCCAATGACCGCATACCGCATCGAGCACGATTCCATGGGAGACGTTCAAGTTCCGTCGCAGGCCTACTACGGTGCGCAGACGCAGCGGGCCGTCGAGAACTTTCCCATTTCGGGCTGGCGATTGCTGCCCGAACTCATCCACGCCCTGGGGCTGGTGAAGTATGCCGCCGGAGTCGCGAATCGAGATTCAGGCAAGCTGACCGGCTCGGGCAAAACCCCGCTCAACGACCGTCAGGTGGCGGCCATGTTGTCGGCGGCGCGCGAGGTGGCCGAGGGCAAGTTCGATGATCAGTTTCCCATCGACGTCTTTCAAACCGGTTCCGGAACGTCGAGCAACATGAACGCCAACGAGGTGATCAGCAACCGCGCGATCGAGATCGTTGGCGGCGACCGATTCGGTTCCGAAAAGCCGATCCATCCCAACGACCATGTCAACATGGGGCAAAGCACAAACGACATCTTTCCCACCGCCATTCACGTCGCCGTTGCGGTGACCATTCAAGAAAAGCTCATTCCGGCGCTCGAGCAACTTGCCGACGTGCTGACCGATAAAGCACAGCAGTGGGACCGTATCATCAAGATCGGCCGCACCCACCTGGCCGATGCCACACCGTTGCGGCTGGGACAAGAGTTTGGCGGCTTTGCCCGGCAACTTCGGCTTTCGGTCGAGCGCGCAAGGCGGGCCATGCAGGCCGTTCTCGAATTGCCCGCGGGTGGAACGGCGGTCGGCACGGGCATCAACACGCACCCCGAGTTCGGCAAACGCGCGGCCGCTGAATTGGCGAAGCAAACGGGCATCGCTTTTGTCGAAGCCGCCGACCATTTCGAAGCCAACGCCCAGCGCGACGGTCTCGTCGAGTGTCATGGACAATTGCGCGCGGTGGCTGTGACGTTGTTCAATGTTGCGAACAACATTCGCTGGCTGGGCTCGGGTCCGCGCTGCGCCTTTTATGAGATCCAGATCCCCGATCGCCAGCCGGGCAGCTCGATCATGCCCGGCAAAGTCAACCCGGTGATGTGCGAAAGCATGATGCAAGTCGCGGCCCGCGTCATGGGCAACGATCAAACCGTCGCGGTCTCCGGCGCGGCGGGCGGGCAGTTTCAGTTGAACATCATGATGCCCGTGATGGGGCACGCGACGCTCGAAAGCATCATGTTGCTGGCCAACGTGACCAACGCGTTTGTCGAATTCTGTGCCCGCGATCTCGAAGCCAACGAAAAGGCCTGCACGGCTTCCGTCGAAAAGAGCCTCGCAATGGTCACCAGCCTCAATCCGCATATTGGCTACGAGAAGGCCGCCCAGCTTGCCAAGGAGGCCTTCAAGACGGGCAAGACGATTCGCGAACTGGTCCGCGAGAAGAACATCTTGCCGGAAGCAAC
>JBBDVZ010000266.1:0-5076 GCA_040903115.1 Planctomycetaceae bacterium | reverse complement strand
CACTTTGCCCATCGCTCTGCCCCATCACTGCTGCCCAGGGTGTGAACGGTTACGACCGGCGGCTGCGCGTTCATGCCATTGTTATGCGACGGTCGGCGAGATGTCGCCCGTCTCACCGAGCGATGCTAACGCCTTATTTATTTCAGTCTTATTGTTGTGCCAATCCGTTTTCAGTTTGTGGCCAAGATCAACAAACCTGTCGGGTGTGAACAAATAAGGCGACCGTTCCGGGAGTGCATCAGCGTAGCCAAAAACCCAGACAATCTTCCCCATTCTGCGAACAGCCTCGACCGCGGGCAAGAAATCTGCATCCGATGTGAAAAGAAAACAGCAATCAAAGAGGTCGGCGGCCCCATCGGCGACCATTCGCGTTGCGAGTGCGATGTCACAACCTTTGGGCTTTTCGATTAGTCCGTGCTGTTGTCGTTTTGTGTCGCGTTGTTTTTGTTGGTTTTTCAGTTCCCTGATCACGAGCGGCTCGAACTCGTATTTTCGCAGCAGGACACGCATTGAATGAGCTTTGTCCTCGTCGCCGGTGCACGAGCACGCATAGATTGCCCGCTGAACGTGGGCATTGAGTGGGGCTAGAGTTCCGCCCCGTGAGAGCAGGTAGCAATCCCAAAAGAGCTGGATTTCTGGATTCCAACCGAATCGTTTTCCTTCGATCGCATTTGGAAACCCGATAATCCCGGAAGAGGTCCGTGCGCCAATAGCGATTGCCTCCGCAGCGCGTGCAGAGCCGACTATGTCCTGCGCAGCTGCATTCGAGCGAATGAAGTGATTTTCCGCATCGACAAATACGTATGCACGCAGTAGTTGCAAAGGCGTCGTCCTCCAGTCTGAGTTCAGTCGCATAACGACCCAGCTCAGCAGCCGGCTCACGCGGGAGAAACCATGATGGCGCGCTGAACCGTCAGTCGCGTGGCCGGTCTGCTGCAGCAGCTGGTTCGGCGCTTCCTCGGAGCTGGCTCGGCTTGACCCCCAGCAAAACCAGCTTTTGTCGTTCGTCCGAGTGGCCGAGTACTACGGCCTGAATCCACGTGCCGACCGGCGGAAACAACTCTGGTGCCATGCGAAGCCGCTCGATGGTAACCTTGTCCGCGTCGTCCAGGAATTCCAGGACGTCAATGAATCCACGCGTTTCCAGATCGCCCAAGTCCACGAAGACGCCACCATGCTGAAGATGTTCCGCGACGGTGCCAAAGACTCGGCGACCAACCGGAAACCGTTGCTTGGCTTGCTCCCACCCAGGACGATTGTCCGCCAGGCAGGCGTGAAGGTCCCAAAGGAACGCTTCCTCCACCACCTTATGCAGCGACTTGCTGACACCGATCGCCTCCAACGGATCACCCTTCCCCCAAGATTTGCGCGAGGGATTACACGGGTCGAGCTCGCGGGTCATCCGGCCGTGCTTGAAAAACTGAAACCACGAACCGACACGAGTATCGTCCCAGTAGAATAGCGCGGTTCCTGTGACCTGCGACAGCAGGGCGGCGATCCGCCGCAATTCGTCCGGGGCGTCGCCATGCTGTTTGGCGTAGACGCCGAAAACGCCGTCGTCGAGCCGAACCAGGCGGAGCGGCAGGTAAGAGTTGAGGGAAGCGAACAGAGCGCGGACCTTGGGCTCGCTGGATCGGACAACGACTCCATGAAAGACCAGACTCATTGCTCCGCCTCGTACCTCGTCGCTCAAACAGAAGCCGAACTTGTTTTTATCATGACCAGCGTATCACTTGTAGGCTGCGAGTTTGTCAGCCTAACGCGCAGTCATTCAATTGCGATAAGTGTAATGGTAACAAGTGGTTGCTTGGAGTTCACGTTTTATTCTGCGTGATAGGATGTTTCAGCCTAGCGCCCATCGGAACCGCGAGCCAGTCCGTCTGCCGGGCTGCGGACACCGCGCCCGCCTCGAGAAGAACAAAGAAGAACAAAGGAGAACAAAGGAGAACAAAGGAGAACAAAGGTGTCAGGAACCGTTTCGGGGTTTAGGAACCGTTTTGGGGTTTGCGGGGACGACCTTGGGGCCGGAGAGTGATCTCCAGGCCCAGCGTGCACACCGTGCGCTTAAACCAATCGCCCGCGCTTACACCAGCGCTTTGCATCGCGCGTCGGATGAGGTATCCAGGATGGATTGCATCACCCCGAATCGTCAGGCGTTGCCGCCTGACCCTGCCTGGCATCTCACGGGTTTTGATGCGACTTTTTTTCAAAATCCGCTCCGCTGTCGATAGAGCCACCGCTCTGCGAAGTGGTGGCTGTCACGCGCCTGCGCGCCCCCTGTTCGATGAATCTGGGGGCGAGCCTATCGGCTCGACCCCAGCCACCCCGTCGAGAGGCCGCCGTCGAGTCTGGGCGGAATATGGCAACCATCGCGCCGATGCGATACGCTGAATCGTCGCCGCGCGTGCCTCGAAGACGGATGCCTTCGTGCGGGCCATGTCCGAACGATCGTCTTTCTCTCATGGCCGCAGGCAACTCAGGTCACACACCGCATGAGAGAACTTTCTACCGAGCTCGCCGATCCGGCCGCGCCGCTCACGCTGCAACTGCGCATCGAAACTCCCGAAAACGTGGTGTTGAACTATCAGTTGGCCGGGCCGGCACCGCGATTGCTGGCGTACCTGATCGACTTTGGCTTGCGCGTGGCTTCGATGGGGGGATTGTGCGTCGCCTTGACACCGCTCGCGGCCCTCTTCCCGGGATCGGCCGTCGGATTCTGGTTCGTCGCCTGGTTTCTCAATAGCTGGGGATACTACGCGATCTCCGAAGGGTTCTTCAAAGGAAAAACCATCGGCAAACACGCGCTCGGATTGCGCGTCATTCATGAAAAGGGGCATCCGATCACGTTTTGGCCGGCCGTTCTGCGCAATCTCGTGCGGGCCGCCGACGGACTGCCTTACTTCCTCCATGGCATCGGTTTCGTTTCGACGCTGTTGACGCGAAACTTTCAAAGGCTGGGAGACCTGGCGGCTCGTACGGTGGTGATTGCGGAGCGCGTTGTCGTGTTGCCGACCGAACCCGTCATTCTCGAACGGATTCAACCCCTGTCGCGCGATGAGCTGGGCTCGTACGTGCCGCCCGCCGAGATGCTGACGGCCATCGACCATTTCCTCGGCCGGCGGTATGTCCTCTCGCACGACCGCGGTCACGAGATCGCATCGCTGCTGGCAAAGCCGCTGGCCCGGCGACTGAACTATCGCGGCGATCCGAACCTCGTGACTCAATACCCGATGGCCTTTCTGGCGCGCGTCTACGTGACGTTTTTGCGCCGCCCCGACGAAGCCGACGTCGAGGCGCGCGAACTGCGGCCGCGGACGGCCGCCGCGGGAGCCGCGCGATGAACAAGCGACAATTCGTTCGTCAGCGGAAATCTGCCTGGGCGCGATTCACCGAGTTATTGGGCCGGGCGGGTCGAGTGTCGACGAACAAGCTGCAACATCACGAGCTGGCCGAATACTCGCGGCTATTCCGCGAGCTCTCGAACGATTTGGCCACGGTGCGATCGCACGACTGGGGACAAAGTCTCGAAACCTATTTGAATCATCTTGTCGGCCGCGGGCACAACACGTTCTACAGCGCGCCGCCGGGCAATTTTCGACTCGTGCTGCGATATCTCTCGGTCGATTTTCCGCGGCTGTTTCGGGCGAATTTCGGTTACTTTTTGGCGGCCTTCGTGCTGTTTTTCGTCTCGGGGGGAATCAGTTGGGCGGTCATTCAACACGACCCGACTCTGGCCGCCCGCGTGATACCCAACGAGCAGCTCAAACAGTTTGACGAAATGTACGGCGACCGCGAGCCGAACGAAGTCGGAGAGTCGGGCGAGCCTGGGCAATCCCCGTCCGACAAGAAGGATGCTGAAGGGGGCCCGCCGTCGAAAAAGAAATCAGACAAGGACGCCAAATCGGAAGATCCCGCCGACAAAAAAGCGGCAGACGAGTTCCAAAAGAATTTTGGCGAGCAGCGTGCGCTGATGGCCGGGTTTTACATCTCGCACAACGTCGGCATTGCCCTCGATTGTTTCGCGCGCGGAATTCTTTTGGGAATCGGCACCATCTACACGCTGTTGTTTAACGGCATTGTCTTGGGCGCGGTCGGCGGATACATGATCAGCCAGGGACACTCCGAGCGGTTTCTGAGTTTCGTGATTTCCCACGGCGCGTTCGAGCTGACGGCCATTGCGGTGGCCGGCGCGGCGGGGCTGATGCTCGGCAATGCCTTGCTGCATCCGGGCTCGCACGGCCGACTCGAATCGCTGCGCGTCCGCGCTCTCGATGCGGTTCAAGTGGCGGCCGGAGCCGCGGCAATGCTCGTGGTGGCCGCGCTGATCGAGGCCTTCTGGTCGCCGGCGGGAATACCCGCGGTGGCAAAATATATTGTCGGCACAGGTTTGTGGGTCGCGGTTTTCTTATATCTGGCCTTTTCGGGACGCGGGCGATGAGAATCGAGCGAGCGGCCATCACGTTCGAGCCGCGGACCGCCGCGAACTGTCTCGATCTGGCGATGAAGTTCGTCGGCGAGCATCTCCATGGAATACTCATTCTGTGGGTCGTCGTCGCGTTTCCGAGCTGTGCGCTCGTGTACGTTCTTTCCAGGTGGTACTTGTGGGATCTGCGTGTCGCCGCGAGCATTGCCTTTCTCGCGACATCTCCGCTCGGCGTGTTGTTGTCGCTGATCTCCCTGCCGGCTATGTTCGGCGCGCCATTCTCTTTTCGTTCACTTGTCATGAGCTTGCGGCGCAACGGTGCGTCGCTTTTAGGAAAAGGTGTCTTGTTGCGTCTTGCCGAAGGAGTTGGATTGGTGCTGTGCGTCGTTCCCGGGGCCTGGATCATGCTTCGCACCGGATTCTTCATCGAGCAGGCGTGGTTCGGCAGCGAGCAGTCTGAGAGAGACGCCAACCGGGCCAGTCGCCTGCTGCAGGCCGCCAGCGGCGACTTGCTCATGCGCGGCTGCGCGATTGTGTCATTCTGCGCACTGCTGGTTGTCGTTGTGTTTTTCTTAGTCGATTACGCAGCCGATATTCTGTTCGGGTTCCCGATTCTGGTCGGACGTATTGCCGAGTCGTTGCCGCTGGGAGAA
>JBBDVZ010000265.1:0-5096 GCA_040903115.1 Planctomycetaceae bacterium | reverse complement strand
GCCTCCGGCGTCGGCTCGCGGCCGCGGAAATCTTTGTAGATCTCCATCGGATGCCTGCCGCCGCCGAGCGACAGGACCGTCGCGCGAAAACGGCGCCCGATTTGCGCGATGGCTTTTTCATCGTCCAAACCGGCTTCCTCGAACGCGCTGAAGGCGTCGGCACTCAGGACTTCGGCCCACTTGTAGCTGTAGTAGCCGGCCGCATATCCGCCCGCGAAAATGTGGCTGAACGAGCATAGCGACCGGTCCTCGGGCAGCACCGGCAGCAGTGACGTCTTTTTCGCGACCCGCCGTTGAACGTCTAGAACAGTTTCCTTGCCGTCGGGATCGAAGCTTGTGTGCAGCTCGATGTCGGTCATGCCGAAGTTTAGTTGCCGCAGCATCATCGTCCCCGAACGAAACGTGCGGGCGGCACAAATCTTTTCGAACAAGTCGTCCGGCAACGGCTCGCCGGTCTGGTAGTGCGCGGTCATGCCGACGAGCGTCGGCTTGTGATAGCACCAGTTCTCCATGAACTGGCTGGGCAGCTCGACCGCGTCCCACTCGACGCCGTTGATGCCCGACGCATCGGCATAATCGACCGTGGTGAGCATATGCTGCAGGCCGTGGCCGAACTCGTGAAACAGCGTTTCAACCTCGCGGAACGTCATCAGCGACGGCTTGTCGCCGACCGGCGGAGTCGAATTGCAGATGAGATGCGCGACCGGAAGTTGCAAATGCCCGTCATACCGGCGCCGGCAAAGGCAATCGTCCATCCACGCGCCGCCGCGCTTGTTCTCGGGACGCGAATAGGGGTCAAGGTAGAACGACGCGATGGGCCGGCCCGTCTCGTCGGCAATTTCGAAGTACCGCACGTCCTTTTGCCAAACCGGAGCGCGTCCGTCGGCAGGCTGGACGGTGATGCCGAAAATCCGGTTGACCAGGCCGAACAGGCCGTCGAGCACGCGTTCGAGCGGAAAATACGGCCGAAGCTGCTCGTCGGTAAAATCAAATCGCTGCTCGCGCAGCCGCTCGGCCCAGAATGCAATGTCCCAGTGCTTCAGTTCGCCTTTGAAGCCCGACGCAGCCGCAAGCTGCTGGATGTCGCCGAGGTCGCGTTGGGCCGGCTTCCAGGAGGCGGCGCGCAAGGTTTCGAACATCTCGTTCACCGCTGCCACATTCGGCGCCATTTTTTGCGCGAGGCTGACGTCGGCGAACGTCTCGAAGCCGAGCAGTTGCGACTTTTCTTTGCGAAGTCGGAGAATGTGCGGGATGAGTTGCCCGTTGTCGAGCTCTCCTTCAGAAGCGCGCGTGATGAATGCCCGGTAGACCGTCTCGCGCAACTCGCGCACGCGACAATGCTGCAGGAACGGGCCTGAACTGGGCGAGTCGAGCGTGATGCGCCACGGTCCCTCGTCGGCCGTCGCCTCGACGTCGCCTTCCTTTCGTGCCTGGTTGTACGATTGAGCCGCAAGTTGCCTGAGACTCGGCGGCAGCCCTTCGGCGTCTTCCTTGCGTGTGATAATCAGTGAAAACGCCTTCGTGGCATCGAGCACGTGGTTCGAAAAGTCTGTCGACAGTTGCGACAGCTCGCGCGCGATCTCGTTGAACCGTTCGCGCTGTTCGCTCGGCAGCCCGATGCCCGACAATTCGGCGTCCAGCAGTTTTTTCTCGACAATGCGGCGTTGGGCAGCGTCGAGCGAGTTCCACGCTTTTCCCTCTTTGACCGCCTTGAGCGCTTTGTAGATCGGCTCACTTTGCTTCACGCGCAGCCCGAACGAGACCATCTCGCCCAGCACCGTCTCGTGGGCCGTTCGCAACTCGGGCGAGTTGAGCACGCCGGTGAGATGCGACACCGGTCCCCAGGCATATTCGAACGGCCGGCCGATCTCGTCGAGCCGCTCGACCGTGCCCTGCCACGTCGGTTCGACGTCTCGGTCAAGCTCGTCGAGCTGCTTGCCGGCTTCCGCCAACACATGCCGCACCGCAGGCACAACGTGCTTCGGCTCGATCCGGTCGAACGGCGGCAGGCCCTCGGATTGCAGGAGCGGATTGTCGTGCAGTTCAGGGGGGATTTCGGACATCAACATGGTCTTTCGCAACCTGCCGGGGATCGGCGATCATGGGTCGTTGTCAGAAGCCCGGCTTTTGGGAAAAGCCGGGCTTCTCAGCCTCATCGTCGCGAATCGACTCACGGGATGCAACTTGCCCGCGTTCGCGCGTGTGCGCCTCGTTCCCAAGCTCCGCCTGGGAACGCACTCTCTCGAAGCTCCGGCTTCGCGTCCAGTGGTGGCAGCTTGCCGCCGACCGCGAATCCGGGTTCAATGGTAAGCGGCCAATTTGGCCATGAATACCGGACCGAATGAACCCTGCACGGCAAAAGAAAGTGGATAGTTCTATTCCCCCAAAAGCATAGAAAAGTAGAATGTCCCCTTTTTGACACCCTGGTGCCGTGAATACACCCGGCCAGCGCGCCGCCTCATCACTGTTGCTCAAATTGAACGTCGCGACGCTTGTCCATGAGCGCCTCAAGTTCTACGTCCCTTAGCCGGTGCAACCTCGAATAGCGGAAGATCCTCAAATTTCGCATGCCCGTCAGGAGGCTGAGTCCCTCACCGGTGACATCCGCGCCGACGAGTGTGAGGGTTTCCAATCCATTGAGCGTTGCGACGTGCCGGAATCCCTCGTCACCGATAGGTCCGCGAATTTCCAGGTGCCGTAATGATTTCAGATCTCTGAGCTGCCTGTATTCTTCGTCGCTAACCGGCACCTTCTCAAGCTTGAGCCTCTGGAGGTTCTTGAGTTGGGAGACGTGGGCCAATCCGTTCTCCCCGAGCGGAGTGAAGGAGACCTCGAGGGGAAAAGAAAGGGGACAGGAAAAGAAAGGGGGAAAAGAAAGGGGACATTCTACTTTTCTTGACAGCGATTTTCCGGGACTGGACAATTCGGCATGCCTCGAACAGCACGTGCCTCGCAGGGCGGTTATTGTTATCATGACATCAATCGCGGCAACGCGCGGGCCAAGGTCTTTCGCAAGCAGGGCGACTTTGCGAGTTTCGTCAGGAATGATAAAGCGGACATTCGACTTTATCGCTCTGGGGCGGCCGTGCGCCCGAATCCCATGGTCCCGCTCGCCGCCTTGTGCGGCGGCTGGAAGTCGGTTGCGAATTCCTGGATCACGGACAACAGGCGGCATTCGACAGCCGCGCATGGCTGACGCCCTGAATCTTGCCTTTGCGCCGGCCAACGCGCCCAGTCTGCGTCTGCTTGCCGCCGGGGGCCAATCCGGGTTCAATGGATGCGACCGGACTGTTCTTCACACGTTCATACCTTTTCGCCCTTGCGGCACATCGGGTACTGCGGGGAATAAATGGGGACATTCTACTTTTCGAGAACGCTGACGCGAGATTCCGGAAACGTCATCGCCCGGACGGCGCCACGAACTCGTGCACCACTTTGCCGTGTACGTCGTGGTGCCGAAATGCGGCGTTTGGCTTGCCGTCGCGAAGTGAAATCGCAACGCTGAGAAACCCTCCGCGCACGCGATGGAACGGCTGAACGTCGGCGTCTTGGCCGGGCGTGCCTCCGGCGTGCTCGTCGCTGGCGGGACCGCACGAAAACTCGTGCAGCCGTGTTTCCGGATCGATCGACATGTACTGCCAGTGGCGATCGCCGCAGCAGATGTAAAAGTTGTCGAGTTCCTGCTCGCGCGTCCAGCGTCGAAAATGGTTCCCCTCGAACGCGAAGGCGGCGTTGGAGTGGTTGTCGGCCTTGCTGCTGCGGTCGGGGCCGACGATGGGGGTCGGGCTGACCAGGATGCGGAAGTCCGCGTCGCTGGCGAGAATGCTCTTCTTGAGCCAATCGAGCTGCTCTTTGCCCCAGATGGTTTTGTCGGGGCCATCAGGCATGTCGTTAGGCGAGCGGAAGTCGCGCCCCTCGACCAGCCACACCTGCAACCCCCGGCCCCAGCGCACCGTGCGATACGTTTTTTCTCCCATCGGCGCCTGCTCGCGAAATATCGACAAGCCTTCGGCGAATGTGAACGGGTTCATCCACGGCACGTTTTTCGTGGGCCAGCAGTCGTCGCACCACGTGTCGTGATCGTCCTTCTCCCAATACCCGGGAACGCGGCGATGAAACTCCACCAGCCGCGGCAACGAATACATGCGATGCCAGTGAAACCGCGCCAACTCGACGGTGCGTGCGCGCGGCGACTCGCTGTCGTAATACACCGTGTCGCCGGTGGGTACGAGAAACTGCAAATTCAGCTTTTGCATCGCCGGGTAAATGTGAAAGCCGTCGCGGTCGTCGAGGTCCCAATACGCCTGGCCGGTAACCACGCCGAACGAGACGTCCTGCCACTGCTCCTTGTCGGCCGGCGTGCGAAACGAGCCGGAGTGTCGCGCGCTCACGTCGCTGTCGGCCGAGTCGCGCGCCTGCACCTCCAGGCTGTAAACGGTATTGGGCTTCAGTCGGGCGACTGCGAATTGGTGCGTGAAATCGCTCGCGGCCGAAACAGCGGCCCAATCGGTCGTGCGCGTGTTTGCTGCTGCCGGCTTGTCCGCATCGGCAGCAGTCGCGGGTGCGTAGATCAGCCGAACCTGGCCGGCTGCACCCGGGCAGGCGCCCTGCCGATCGGCAATCGCCGTCGTCGACGGAACGAAGCGATCGACTCGGTCCTCTCGCTTTTGCGGCTCGCTAATGCCGTTCCAGTTTCGCTCCGGTGATGCGGTCACTCGTGTCCAAACGATCGCGGAGCTCTGCGTCACTTCGCCGACCCGGAAGCCCATCGCCAAATGGGCGGCAGGAAGACGCGTTGCGTTGCAGGCGCAGATTGTTGCTGCCAGCCACAACGACAGAAAAACACGGTGCTGACGTCCCGTCATCGTGCGGATCTCCCGAAAAGTGCCTGGACTTGCGAATGCGGCCCATTCAGCCTACGCGACGGGTGAGCCGAGGACAACGGGAAGCCGCCAGCTTGTCGCGGGCTTGAAAACGGGGTTCAATGGTAGAAAACCGAAAGCCCATCGCGAGCGTCCGAGAGTTCATCCACTGCTGTTTCACATCTGGAGTCTGCAATGAGCCGCCCGCGTCGACGTCGCGCCTTCCTGTTAATC
>JBBDVZ010000264.1:0-5116 GCA_040903115.1 Planctomycetaceae bacterium | reverse complement strand
TGACGCGAAGCGGACTTCGGCGAGCTCAGTCGAGTCGAGCTTCGAGAGAGTGCGTTCCCAAGCAGACTTCGGCGAGCTCAGTCGAGCCGAGCTTGGGTACGAGCTGACAATACTACCCCTCGATACTTGACCGAACCGAAGCAATTTTCGACACTGGTGCATGTACTTTACGATTGTCGGCCCGATAACAAACGTCCAGACTTTTGCAACCGGGAAGGCGATTCGAGAGCTGCCTCGGCTGAGAAGAATATACGGACGCGGACGCTGGCGTAAACGCAAGGCCGTTGCGCTTGTTAGACTGGGTGACGGCACTTTACGGCGAGCGGAAATTCATTGGTACGAAGCGACTGGCATCGGACGCAAGGAATTCAAGATCAAGCGTTATCTGGATTAGCATAATGGCGATGAAGCGAAAAGAATTTGCGATTTGCGTTCGAAACAAGGGCTACGAGGCGTCTCTCGAACGACGGAAGATCTATGAGGTGGTTCCGGATTTGGAGGCGGCGAAGTGCAAACAGCTACGCATTGTCGATGAATCGGGCGAAGACTATCTGTACCCGGAAAGTTACTTCGCAATGATTGATTTGCCGCAAACGCTGCGAAGAGCTCTGCTCGCCAGGACCTAGACCGATCGCCGTGTCTGACAAAACGTCTCACGCCCCCGGTTCGTAACCCAGGTTCGGACCCAGCCAGCGCTCGACCTGCGCAACGGTCATACCGCGGCGGCGGGCGTAGTCTTCGACCTGGTCGCGACTGATGCGGTCGACGGAAAAGTAGCGGGCTTCGGGGTGTGCGAAGTAGAGGCCGCTGACTGAGGCTGCCGGAAGCATCGCGTACGATTCGGTGAGCCGCATGCCGGCTGATTGTTCGGCGTCGAGCAGCTTCCACAATTCGCCCTTCTCGGTGTGGTCGGGACAGGCGGGATAGCCGAACGCGGGGCGGATGCCTCGGTATTTCTCTTCGATCAATTCTTCCGCCGACAGCGCTTCACTCTTGCCGTAGCCCCACTCGCGGCGAACGCGTCGATGAAGCAGCTCGGCAAACGCCTCGGCCAGGCGGTCGGCGAGCGCCTTTGTCATGATGGCCTGGTACTCGTCGTGGTCGGCTTCGAAGTGCTTGACGAGCTCGTTGCAGCCCTGGCCGGCGGTGACGGCGAAGGCGCCCAGATAATCCTTGCGGCCGGAGTCGAGCGGGGCCACATAGTCGGCGAGCGACCGGAACTCCGATTGGCCCTTGCGCTGCCATTGTTGCCGCAGCATCGGGTAGCGCATCAGTTCGCGCCTGCGGTCTTCATCGGTGAAGAGGACGACGTCGTCTCCGTCGCTGCCGGCCGGCCAGAAGCCGTAGACGGCCCGGGCAACGAGCAGCTTCTCGTTGATGATTCTGTTCAACAATGTGCGTGCTTCATCGAACAGTTTGCGGGCTTCGGGGCCGACGTTCGGGTCGTCGAAAATCTTTGGATACTTGCCGCGCAGCTCCCATGTCTGAAAGAACGGCGACCAATCGATGAGCTCGGCAATCTGCTCAAGCGGAAACGCATCCAGAACCCGCGTGCCCAAAAACTCCGGCTTGTCGATTCGTGCGGCAGACCAGTCGGTCTGAAATCGGTTCGCCTTCGCCTCGGCGTACGGCACGAGCGTCTTTTGTTGCCGCTGCTCGTACGCCTCGCGATCGCGCTGCTGTGCCTCGCGGTTTTTGCGATCGAAGGCGGGTTTTCTGTCGTCGTCGAGCAGGTTCTCGACAACCGGGACCGACAGCGAGGCGTCGACCACATGCACGACTGGACCGGAATAGGCGGGAGCAATGCGAACGGCCGTGTGCTTCGCGCTGGTTGTCGCTCCGCCGATGAGTAGCGGAATCGTGAATCCTTCGCGAGTCATCTCCCGCGCGACGTGCACCATTTCATCGAGCGAGGGCGTGATGAGTCCACTCAGCCCAATAAGGTCCGCATTTTTTTCGATCGCGGTTTGCAGGATTTTTTCGGCGGGAACCATCACGCCGAGATCGATGACCTCGAAGTTGTTGCAGCG
Organism: Planctomycetaceae bacterium; assembly: GCA_040903115.1. Taxonomy (GTDB): domain Bacteria; phylum Planctomycetota; class Planctomycetia; order Planctomycetales; family Planctomycetaceae; genus JBBDVZ01. The sequence goes on along the minus strand of JBBDVZ010000264.1, from coordinate 3,086 downwards.
CAGCACGACTCCGACGATATTTTTTCCGATGTCGTGCACGTCTCCCTTGACGGTGGCGATGACCATCGTGCCTCGCGCCTCGTGCGTCAGGCCGGAGGCCAGCTTTTCGGCTTCCATGAAAGGCGTGAGCCACGCGACCGATTTCTTCATTACTCTAGCTGACTTAACCACCTGAGGGAGGAACATGCGGCCGCTGCCAAACAGCTCGCCGACGACGTTCATGCCGTCCATCAACGGGCCTTGAATGACCTTGAGCGGCGTGCCGTATTTGAGCCGCGCTTCTTCGGTGTCTTGGTCGATGAAGTCGGTGACGCCTTTGAGCAGCGCGTGCTTGAGCCGCTCTTCGACGGAACGATTGCGCCATTCGTCTTGTTTTGTGGTGTCTTGCGTCTTAGCGCGATTTTTGACGGTTTCGGAAAACTCGACCAGCCGCTCGGTGGCATCGGGCCGCCGGTTCAAGAGCACATCTTCAACGTATTGCAACAGCGTCTTGTCGATTTCTTCGTAGACTTCGAGCTGGCCGGCATTGACGATGCCCATGTCGAGCCCGGCGGCGATGGCGTGATACAAGAACGCCGCGTTCATCGACTCGCGGACGACGTCGTTGCCGCGGAACGAGAACGACACGTTGCTCACACCACCGGAAGTCTTCGCGCCGGGCAACTCTTGCTTGATGCGCCGGACCGCCTCGAAGAACTCGACCGCGTAATTCGCGTGCTCTTCCATGCCCGTGCCGACGGTGAGAATGTTGGCGTCGAAGATGATATCTTCCGGCGGAAAGCCGACCTGTTCGGTGAGAATTCGATAAGCGCGTTTACAAATCTCGAGTTTGCGGTCGGCTTCGGTCGCCTGACCCTGTTCGTCGAAGGCCATCACCACGGCTGCTGCACCGTAGCGGCGCACGAGCCGCGCCTGTTCGAGGAACTTTCCTTCGCCTTCCTTGAGGCTGATCGAGTTGACGATCGACTTGCCTTGCACGCACTTGAGACCCGCCTCGATGACCGACCACTTCGAGCTGTCAATCATGATGGGGACGCGGGCGATATCGGGCTCGGCGGCCAGAAGGTTGAGAAACGTCGTCATCACCCTTTCGCTGTCGAGCAACGCCTCGTCCATGTTGATGTCGATGATGTTCGCGCCCCCCTCGACCTGCTGCCGCGCGACGGCGAGGGCCGCTTCGTAGTTCTCCTCTTTAATCAGGCGGGCGAATTGCCGCGAGCCGGTGACGTTGGTGCGTTCGCCGATCATGGTGAAGTTCGAATCCGGGCGGATCACCAGCCGCTCGGAGCCGCTGTACGTCGAATACCGCGGGACCTCGTGCAGCGGGCGCGGCGGCAGGTCGCGCACGGCGTCGGCCACCGCGCGAATGTGCTCGGGCGTCGTGCCGCAGCAGCCGCCGGCGATGTTCACCCAGCCGTTGGCGGCGAATTCGCCCAAGTAGGCGGCGAACTCTTTGGCCTGCATGTCGAAGCCGCCCATTTCGTTGGGCAGCCCGGCGTTGGGGTGACACGTGACGTACCGGTTGGTGACCTGGCTTAATGCTTCAATATGCGATCTCATCTGAGCCGGACCGACGCCGCAATTTAGCCCCACGCTGAACATCGGGAAATGTGAAACCGACGTCCAGAAGGCTTCGACGTTTTGTCCCGTCAGGTTGCCGCCGTTTTCGAAAATGGTCACCGAGACCATCACGGGAAGCATGCGTCCGGTTTCTTCAATATAGCGGCTGATAGCGAATAGACACGCTTTCATGTTCAGCGTGTCGAAGCAGGTTTCCGGCAGCAGGATGTCGACGCCGCCTTCGACCAGCCCGCGCACCTGCTCGTAGTACGACTCGACGACCTGATCGAAGGTGACTTCGCGCGCGCCGGGATTGTTGACGTCGCGAGAAATCGACAGCGAGCGATTCATGGGCCCAATGCTGCCTGCCACAAAGCGGCGCCGGCGCGTGTCGAGCACGTTGGCTTCGTCGGCCACGCGTCTCGCCAACTCGGCGGCCGTGCGGTTGATCTCGAAGACGTACTCGTCCAGCGCGAAATCCTGCAACGAGACCGACGTCGCGTTGAAGGTGTCGGTGCAAATGATGTCGGCGCCGGCCTCGACGTATTGCCGATGGATTGTCTCGACAAGCGCCGGCTGCGTGAGCACCAGCACGTCGGTGCAATTCTTCAAATTGCGCGAATGATTGCGGAACCGCTTGCCGCGAAAGTCGGCTTCTTCCGGCTTGCGAGAAAGAATCAGCGCGCCCATCGAACCGTCGAGGACCAGGATTCGCTCGGCGAGCAGTCCCTCGAGAAGCTCGGTGGTGGCTGGTTCGGTGGCGATCGACATGGGCGATAGTTTTCAGTTTTCAGTGTTCAGTTTTCGGTTTGCGGACTGGACGCCGTTTAGCCGCAATGCCGCAGGCATGCGGCGATCGTCTCCCCGCGTCCCCGCGTCGCTCGTTCGCCCCTCTCCCAACCTTTCCCCTCGAGGGAAGCGGGGTTCCCGCGTGCCTTCTCGTTTCAAATCGTCGGTATTCAGACCGCAGCGGGCTCCCGCCCCAAGGCTTGCAGAATTCTTTCGCACGCCTGTGAGCGGTTCAAGACGTAAAAGTGGATACCCGGCGCGCCCTCATCGATCAGCTCGCGGCACTGTTCGATGGCATGCTCAACGCCGATTTCGAATTGCGCCTGCTTGTCGTCTTTGACATCCTCTAACCTGCTGGACAAGTCGTCGGGAAAAATGGTTCCGCACATGCTCGTAATTCGTTTGATACGTCCAAAGTCGGTCAGCGGCATAATGCCCGGCACCAGCGGCTTATCGATGCCGGCGGCATGGTAGCGTTCGCGGAAGTCGAAAAAGTTTCGGTTCACGTAAAACAACTGAGTAAACACGGCGTCGGCGCCGGCGTCGACTTTGCGCTTGAGGTTGTCGAGGTCAGTCCGGGCATCAAGGGCCTCGGTGTGCTTTTCGGGATAACCGGCGACGCCAATGCCCAGTTCGGGGTGATGTTGGCGGATGAGGGCGACCAGCTCGTTGGCATGGCTGAATCCCCCCGCAACAACGGGAAACGTCTTGCATCCCTCCTGTGCATCGCCGCTCAG
>JBBDVZ010000263.1:0-5177 GCA_040903115.1 Planctomycetaceae bacterium | reverse complement strand
AAATTGCCAAAGGGGCCGAGTCCGACCTGAACGTCATTGTTCAAATTGGCGAACGCGGGCGCGAAGTGCGACCGTTCATTGAAGACTGTTTGGGCCCCAAGGGTTTGGCGCGATCCATCGTGGTGGTCTCGACCTCCGACGAAACGCCCCTGATGCGCGTCCGAGCGGCTGAGACGTCGGTGGCAATTGCCGATTACTTCCGCGGGAAGGGCGCCAACGTGCTGTTCCTGATGGACAGTCTGACCCGGCTCGCAACGGCGCAACGCGAAATCGGTTTGCTGTTAGGCGAGCCGCCAAGTGCGCGCGGATACACGCCCTCAGTCTTTCAGCTTCTCTCCAACGTTTTGGAACGGCTGGGGATGTCGGCGGAGGGGTCAATCACCGGCGTGCTTACGGTGCTGGTCGACGGCAATGACATGGATGAGCCGGTTTCTGATGCGGTTCGCGCCATGCTGGACGGCCACATTATCCTGGATCGACAAATCGCCGAGAAGGGACATTTTCCCGCCATCAGCGTGCCGCACAGCCTGAGTCGCGTGATTCGCGACGTCACCGATTCCGAGCATCAAACAGCCGCCCAGAAACTGAGAAACATTCTGGCCACTCATGCCGAAGTGGATGTCCTGATCCGCGTGGGGGCCTACGCCAAGGGGAACTCGGCACAAGTCGATCGCGCGGTCGCGCTGATGCCGGCACTGCAGATGTTTCTGCGGCAGGCGATCGAAACCTACTCTCCATTCGACGAGACACGCCAGGCGATGGCCCAAATCGCGGCCGCATGGCCCTATTGATTCACGAGGCAGACACGGACTCGTACGGACTGAACGTTGGATGAAACGATTTCAATTTGAACTGCAGCCATTGCTCGGACTGAAAAAGCAGCAACAAGCCGAGGCTCAGATGCGTCAACTTAAGATGCGGATGCATCTGGACACGGTCCGGCAACAGTTGAAGGCGCTCGAGGACCAATTGGACGCGATGGCAAATCAGCAGAGCGAGCGTCTGGGTGTGCCTGTGCCCGCGGCCCAGTTTGTTCTTCAATCTCAGTCCTCCGATCAGTTGCGAGACTGGATCGTAGAGGTCCGCAACCGGGAGCAGCAGTCAGAGAGCGATTATCAGCAGGCCGCTGCCGACTACGCGCGGATTACAGCGGCGGTCGAAGCACTCGAATCCCTGCGAAATGCCGAATGGAACGAATACGTGAAACAGTCCGCTCGGGAGCGGCAACGCGAGTTGGATGAAACCGTCCTTCGCCGCTGGCGGTACCCGAACGACGCAAACATGGAGGTTCAGTCCGATGGTTAAAGCAATTGGTGCGATTCTGTGCGTCTTGTTCGTGTTCAGTTTGTCAGCGGCTGCTTCGTGGTTTCTGCTTCAACAGCGTTCGGCGGCCGCACACGCTCCAATCGCAATCGGGGACGCGAATGCCGCGAACGCTTTGATGCCACCCGATGCCGCGTCAAACGCGAATCACCTCGGGATGGCGACTGGGGAGTTGCCGGTTCCGGTTCACGGGCCCGCGGTGAGTCCCGAAGAGGTGTTCCGATACAGCCTGTCGCTGCGCAATCGGGAAAAGACGCTGAAGTCGCAGCAAGAGAGCGTTGAAAGGCAACAAACGCAGTTAAAGCTGGTTCAAGAGGACATCCGTGGTGATCAGAAGAAGGCCGACGCAATGTTGACGCGGATCCGTGACGACATTGCCGCTGCAGAAAAACTATTGGCCAATCTTCAGGAGCAGCGCCAGCAACTGCAACAAGAGCAGGAAAAGGCCAAAGACCATCTGCAACAATTCAAGAAGGCACAGGTCGAATTCAAAGGCAAGGAGCTTGAAAATATCAAGCAAATGTCTGAGTGGGTCGAAGGCATGTCGCCGGAAAAAGCGGCCGAATACCTTCGTGAGCTCAGCAACGACGGCAAAATGGAGACGGCCATTTCCCTGCTCGGTCACTTCGACGGACGCAAGGCGTCCAAGATCCTTGACGCAATGAACGACCCGGGACTCGTCGTGCAGCTAACCGAGAAGTTCAAGGAGTTTGAAAAGCCGAAGCCTGAAACGAAGCGCCGCTAGACCATTTCTTGACTTGTCGTGGCAAGCGCATGCTCGTTGTCCACGAACAAAATGGACCATCAACCTGCGACGACGTCACGCGATACGCTCTCGGTGCCGGGGAGTTCCAACCAGACGAACGCAATTCCCCCAAACTACGCCAGCTCGATAATCCTAAGAATCCTCAAGATCCGTCGGCTTGGGTGCCGAACGTATTGAAACGGGGTGGTCTCGAGGTGCCGACTTCGTCGGAGCGGTAAATCGGGTGAAGCGGCACAATGGCACGAAAAGGCTTGGAGCTTTCGCATGGCGGATTCAGAAGCAACTGAGCCACAGCCTCAGAAGCCCGCTGGCGGTAAGCGGAACGCAATCCTTTGGGGATTGATTGGCCTTTTCGCCGCATCCGCCGGGTTTGCCGTTCCTCAATATCTGCCCGACGTGCTCGGTGACTTGACAGCAAGCACGAAGCCCGCGCCCGATGGCGTGCCGCCTTTGCCAATTGACGATGGCAACACCGAGCTGGCATTCATCCGGTTTGGTGAAGTTGTCGTCAATCTGGACGAGGGGCGTTTGAATCGGTACCTGCGGCTCAACATCACGCTGGCCGTCGACAAGCGGCAGGAGCCAGAGATCACGAGTTTGATCGAATCGAGAAAGGTGATTTTGAAGAACTGGTTGATCACCTACCTGTCGGATAAGGATATGGATGACATTCGGGGCGCGGCGGGACAGAATCGATTACGGCGGGAAATCAACGAATACTTCAATTCCGTACTGTTCCAGGACGGTTTCGACAGAATTCGCAACGTCCTGTTTGAAGATTTCAACGTGCAGTAAGCGACACGATGCAACGTCGCGCAAGGAACGAACGTGAATACCAGCCAAGTCGTGCAGATTGGGCGTGAAATGATCATGACGGCCATGCTGCTGGCCATGCCCACAATGCTGATCAGCCTGGTCGTTGGCTTGGCGGTCGCCGTCTTTCAAACGATTACCAGCATTCAGGAGCAGACACTCAGCTTTGCTCCGCGAATCATCGCGGTTGGGTTCGCGCTGGCGTTGACGCTTCCCTGGAGCTTGAAAGTCCTGGTCGGGTTTACCTACCAAATGCTGTGGCACGTGGCGGAGGCCGCACGTTGATCGACGCGTGGATTGTCGCGTTCAGCCTGATCCTGGTGCGAGTCAGCCTGTTCGTCGGTATGCTGCCCCTGTTCGGCGGACGCAATCTGCCGCGGATCGTCAAGGTCGGGATGTCCGTCGGTCTGGCCACGATGTGGTTTTGCTCGTTCGGGGTGATTCCGTCATCGTTTGTTTTCGAAATGTCGGCCGGAAGCCATTGGCTGGGGTTCCTGGTGGCGATCGGGCGAGAAGCTCTCTTCGGCGCGATGCTCGGATTCGCCTTCGGATTGTTTTTGCTGCCGGCTCGAATCGCAGGAGCCTACGTGGCGCAAGAAATGGGATTGAACCTGGCGGCAATCTCGGATCCGAGTGCACAGGATTCCGCGACCGTCCTGGCCCAGATGTTTGAAGCTCTGGGAATTCTGCTGTTCTTTGGTCTCGATTTTCATCACGTGATTCTGTCCGCTCTGCACCTGACGTTCATCCGCTGGCCCGTCGGCAGTCCGATATCGGCGTTTCCAACCGTGCCCTTGATGAACGGAATGGTCCACGCGCAAGAATGGGGCCTGCTGCTGGCAGCACCCATGGCGATCTGTTTGTTCCTGACGGTTGTCGCGTTGACCTTGATGATGAAAGTGGCGCCGCAATTGAACCTGTTTTCCATCGGCCTGACTCTGCGCATTGGAGCGGGACTGCTTGCCGTCTTATTCTTTCTCCCCGACGTCTGTCTGCTCATGCAACAGGTCTTCAACCAAATGTCTCAGCTTGTTTATGATTTGATCTAAGGACTTGGCCTGGTGATGGGCCGCCGTCATGGCAGACGAAAACGGACAACCGAGAACAGAAGCCGCAACTCCGCGACGCCGGGAAGAGGCGCGTAAGAAAGGTCAGATCGTTTTCAGCAGCGATTTGACCAGCGGCTTGTTGCTGCTGGCCGGAACCGGGCTGCTGTGGCTGTTGGGCAGCGACCTGTCGGAAAAACTGCTGTGGATCGTACGCGTCGATCTGTTGCATATCCATCGCGCGGAGTTGGATACGTCGCTAACTTCCAGTCTCTTGACGACGGTGCTCGAAGACGGGCTGAAGCTGGCCGGCATCCTGGTGGGCTTGCTGTTTCTTGTCGGCTTGGGAATCGGCGGCGCGCAGTCGGGCTTCAACGTTACGCTCGAGCCATTGGGACCGGATTGGGGCCGCCTTTCGCCGGTCAACGGTTGGTCGCGGATGTTTTCATGGCGATCGGCCATGCGGAGCGTGACAGCGCTGTTGAAGCTGACGGCGATCGTCTTCATCGTCTGGTGGATTGTCGTAAAACACCAAAGCCAGCGGATTTCGCATGCCGGTCACGGCTCGCTCAATTCGGCTGCCCGATACGCCTGGGACATGACCATTCGCGGCGCCGTCACGGTTTCAGCCGCCTTGGTTTTGATCGGCCTTCTGGATTACCTGTTTCAACGCTGGCGTCACGAAGAGGACCTGAAAATGTCTCGCCAGGACCTCAAGGACGAACTGAGACAAGAAGAGGGCGATCCGTTGATCCGCAGTCGTCTGAAGAAGGTTCAGCGCGAGCTCGCGCAGCGGCGCTCAATTCGAGACGTGCCCGGAGCAACCGTCGTGCTGACCAATCCGACGCACTTCGCGGTCGCCATCAAGTACGACCGCTACAAAATGTCGGCCCCCAAGGTCGTGGCGAAAGGCGCTGACCTGTTTGCCCGGCGGATTATCAAAGTTGCCAATGAGAACGGGGTTCCCGTCGTCGAGCGCAAGGCGTTGGCGCGAATGTTGTACTCGGCCGTCGAAGTGGGCAGCGAGATCCCGACGGAACTGTATCTCGCCATTGCCGAGATTCTCGCGTATGTGTACCGGCTCAAGCGGGCTTCCTGAACGCCGGACTTGCGATCGACCGCGTTCCGGAAAATCACCCCGTTGGCCGAGTCTCTCGCAGTCGAGACTTTAGACGCTCAAACAAAATCGCGTTCAGAAGCCCGGCTTTTCCGAAAAAGTCGGGCTTCTT
>JBBDVZ010000262.1:0-5202 GCA_040903115.1 Planctomycetaceae bacterium | reverse complement strand
CCGGCGGGGGCTGCGGCCGCTTCTGGTTCGCCAGATTGACCAGCCACGAAATGAAGGCAATGGCGAGCACGATAACCAGGCCGACCGCGTCAAACGCAGCGGCCAGCAACGGGATGCCTGCGATCGCGGACATCTGAAAAGTCCTGTCAAACAGTTGGTGTTTACGCGAACCCCCCTCCCTTCCAGGGAGGGGTTGGGGGAGGGTAGAGACAATCGAAGTCTTCACCCTGTCCCCATGTCCTCAAGGCTTGCCCACCCAAAGCGGTGACGGTGTCCGGGAATTCATGAACTCGAACTCACGCGATTTGTGACGCCCCTTCAGGGCTCTGATGTCTTGAATGCAACCGTATCCCAGGGCGTTGCCCTGGGCTATCTTGTATTTGCCCTTCAGGCAAAATGGCAACGTCCGTCGTTTGCCCGAAGGGCTCAAACATGTCAGCCCAGGGCAACGCCCTGGGATCTGGTTCCGGCACAAGGTCGATCGCCCTGAAAGGGCAAAACGGCGGCACACATATTCCGCAAGATTGCCAGCCTCGTCTTGCGAGTCGAATCGTTTTGAATTCCCGGACAGCCTCACCCAAAGCCGTGGGCATGGCACCCGCCATTTTATACTGGTTGGTCCTCTAGCGAAATGCGGCCATGTCGCGTCCGTCACCGGCGATGGATGTCCGCATTTTGGTGTCGGCCTGAATGTTTTGCAGCTCGTAGTAATCGATGAGCCCCAGCCGGCGTTCGCGGAAGGCCTCGGAAATCGCCTGCGGCACCTCCGCCTCGGCCAGCACGACCTTCGCGCGGTTCTCCTGCACGTGGGCGATTTCTTCCTGCTCGCGCGCTTTGGCCTCGGCGCGGCGCTGTTCGGCCTTGGCCTGGGCGACGCGCATGTCGGCCTCGGCCTGGTCGGCTTGCAGCCGCGCGCCGATGTTCTCGCCGACGTCGATATCCGCAATGTCGATGGACACAATTTCGTACGCGGTCTGCGCTTCCAGTCCTTGCCTCAACACCGCGCGGGAAATGGCGTCGGGGTTTGCGAGCACCGTTTTGTAAGATGCCGTCGAGCCGATCGCCTGCACGATGCCCTGCCCCACGCGGGCGATGACCGTTTCCTCAGTCGCACCGCCGACCAACTGCTTGATGTTCGTGCGGACCGTCACGCGGGCGCGAACCTGCAACTGAATGCCGTCGCCCGCGACCGCATCGAGCGTGCCGGCAGTCCGCTTGGGATCGGGACAGTCAATCACCTTGGGGTAAACGCTGGTGCGGACGGCTTCCAGCACGTCGCGACCCGCCAGGTCGATGGCTTGGGCCGTGTTCCAATCGAGGTCGATGTTCGCCTTATGGGCTGCGACGAGCGCCTTGATGACGTTGGGCACATTGCCGTTGGCGAGGTAATGGGCCTCCAGCGCCCGCGTGCTGATGGGATACACGCGGGTCAGCCCCGCCTGCACCGCCATGATCTTCGCGCGGACGATGACCGTCGGGCTGACTTTGCGAATACTCATCATCACCAGGTTGGGAAACCCAATGCCGGCACGCGTCAGCTTCGCCTGGATCCACAAACCAAAAAACTGCGCGAAGACAATGAAAAACACCAGCGAAAATAGCGCGACAATGCCCGAGACAATCAAGATGGCGGGGTTGCTCCAGTCGGCCGCGAAAAGTACAAGGTTACTGGCCATGCCGTGATCTTTCTGGTGCGACTTTGCTGAGAAGATTCCGCGAAATGACGAAGCACGAAATCCAAATGTCTTCGACCCTGAGGCTCAGACCCGAAGGGACGAAGCAAATCCGAAGCACGAAGCACTCAGAAAATGCTCGCGCCTACGTTTCGTGCTTAGGTCATTCGTGCTTCCTTAGACATTCGGATTTCGTGCTTCGAATTTAAAACCCACAATTGCATTATATTGCATTATTTTGACTCGTGCGCTTAACTCTGTGGTACGTCAAAGTCCAGCGGGCGTTCGTCGGCGACTTCCGAGTCCGACACAAAGGGTGGCTCGATCGGTTTCGACTCTGCATCGGCCGCCCGGACGACAAGCCGATTTCCCTTCACCGCGACGACAACCACGTCTTCGTCGGGTTCGAGCAGTCTCATCCCATCGCTTTCGCTGTGCATCCGTTCGCGTTCGACAAGCACCAGCCCGCCGGGGTTGAGCAACGTGAGCGTCGTGCCGTGCTTGCCCACCATCTGCCGCAGCCGCTCCTGCTCGGCCAGATACGGAGTCACCTCTTCCCGGCTGGGTGCCTCCAAAAGGAATTTGCGACCCAAGGCGGTTCGCGGAAGCAGGAAAAACGCTCCCCCAATGCAGCAGGGAATTAACAAAACCACGGAGGCGATGTAGGCCCACCACATCCAAGGGTCGGTGTACCACCACGCTTTGGCGGCACACCAAATCGAAGCCACGATCGCCAGCACCGACAGAATGGTGATCATGCCCCCGGAGGGGATGAACACCTCCATAATAATAAACGCCAGTCCGACCAGCAGCAGCAAGATAGCGAGTGACGAGTAGTCCGACATTCCAACCCAAGTGATTGCAACCTAAAGCACAGACCAAACCCAGGAATCCAGCGGCACCCGCCCGAAAGCCCTGCTCCTTCGAAAAGCCGAGCTTCCCGAATCCGGTGCCGGTTCGAATTCCTTATTCCTAGAGTTTACCGATACTCCCCCGCGACGCAATGGGGTGGGCAAACTGCGCCACGCAACGGCGGGGTGGCTGGGGTCACGCGCCAGCGTGCCCCCAGACCGATGAGCTGGGGGCGAGCCTGGCGGCCCGTCCCCAGCCACCCTGCGTGCTGCCTCGTTTGCGAAGATGCTATCATGCAGCCGGAGCTCGGGATCTCATTGACATTTACCGGAAACCTTTTGCGCACAGAACGAATGTCTACATCCCCAGCCGACGTCCCGTCTTCGAGCAAACCGCGCGACAAAGCGCGGGCCCTGCCGACCACGTCGGGCGTTTACCTTTTGAAAGACGCGCAAGGCCGCGTGATTTACGTCGGCAAGGCGGTGAACTTGCGCAGCCGCGTCGGCAGCTACTTCAACACGGCCGCCTCGGCCGAACGCCGCACGGCCGACCTGGTGCAGGCGATTGCGGACATCGATTTCCTGGCGACCGAAAGCGAGGTCGACGCCCTGCTGCTCGAGGCGAGGCTGGTCAAAGATATTCAGCCCCGATTCAACCAGGAGCTCAAAGACGACAAGACGTTCCCGTATCTCGAAATCACAGTCCGTGAAGACTTTCCCCGCGTCGAGTTCACGCGAAAGCCCCAGCCCCGGGGCACGAAGCTTTACGGCCCGTTCACCAACGCGAAAAAGCTCCGCGGCACGATTGCCGTTTTGCAGAAAATTTTTCGCTTCCGCACGTGCACGCTCGACATCGAAGAGTCGGACCAGCGGTGGCGCTGGTTTCGCCCGTGCCTGCTGGCCAGCATCGATCAGTGCACCGCCCCGTGCAACCTGCGCATCAGCCGCCACGAATATCGCAAAAACATTCGCCGCCTGCGCATGTTTCTCGACGGCAAGAAAGACGCGCTGATGCGCGCCCTGCGACGCGAGATGCAGCAGGCGTCGAAAGACCTCAAGTTCGAAAAAGCCGCCCGCATCCGCGACGACATTACCGCACTCGAGAACCTCAGCCTGCGCGGCAACCTCGAAGACCACGCGCAGCCGGAAGTGTTTTACATCGACCCCAAGAAGGGGATGGCAGGCTTGAAGAAGGTGTTTAAGCTGGACGAACTTCCACGGCGCATCGAGGGGGTCGACATCGCGCACCTTCAGGGAGGCGAGACGGTCGCCAGCCTGGTGCAGTTCATCGACGGGCTGCCGTTCAAGCACGGCTACAAGCGCTACCGCATCCGCACGGTGGCCGGCGTCGACGACTACGACGCGATCCGCGAAGTCGTCAGCCGCCGCTTCCGCCGCCTCTCGCAGGAAGGGGAATCGTTTCCCGACATCCTGCTCATCGACGGCGGCAAAGGCCAGTTGAACGCGGCGATGTCGGCGATGAAAGCCATCGGCGTCGAGCCGCCGCTGACAATCTCGCTGGCCAAGCGCGAGGAGGAAGTTTACGTGCCCGGAGAATCGGGGCCGCGTAAGCTCAGCCGACACTCCTTCGCGCTCAGGCTGCTTCAATACGTCCGCGACGAGTCGCACCGCTTCGCACAGAGCTATCACCACGTGTTGCGGCGAAAATCGACGCTGGGGGAGGGGTAAAATGTCGAATCCCTCGCAACCGATTGGCCCGTTCTCTCGCACCTTGAAATTCTCGACAAAAGATGGAACGGAGACGGGCGAAGGAAGCGTGCATTTTCGCTTGATCGATGAGGGGACAAATTGGAAGTGTGCGTACGAGTTACGCGGAATTCCCTTTGTGCTTCCACGTTCGTCGCACATCTACGGCGCGGACGCGATTCAGGCGTTTACGCTTTGTCTTCGACACCTTAGATCGCTGTTCGAGGATGCTGCGTCTTATGGGCACCACATTTGGTGGGTGACGCCAGGAGATTGCGGCAGCTTTTTTAACATGACTGACGGCGTTGACGATGATGTGAGCTGACTTGTATTTGTCCCGGCAGGGAGATCCGACAATAGCCCACCGTTTCAACGGTAGGTGGCGTCAGCGCATTCTTCGGTTCAGCCCCGTCAGTGGCGAAAGATTGCATATGCCGCGAAAGAACGTCTGTCGTCCCTTTGGGACTGTCCACCAATTTGCGCCGACTCGATTCCCAGCGTTGAAACGCTGGGCTATTTCCGACCGTCCCTTTGGGGACTTCCGAATCGGGGCCACGCAATGCCTTTGGCGCCGCGACCCAATGATGGTGCCGCGGTCGTCCCCCTCCTCCCAGATTGCCATTTGGCATGTTCGCGTCGTTGGCTACAATCGCCGGTGAATTGCAAGCCGCGATATTAGGCAGCATGACCGGGAGACGTCTTTTTGAGAATTCGCAGTCGACTCCTGACAAGAGTCATCGGCAGCATCGGCGCCGGGCTGATCCGGCTGCTGTTTCGCACTTGCCGGGTCAGGCTCTTTCTCGACGTGCCCGACATCAGTTGCTACGGGGACACCGGCGTGCGGCGGTACTTGTACTGCATCTGGCACGATCAGCTTGTGATGACCATCTTTTCCGGCCGGCCGAAAAAGATGGCCGGGCTGGTCAGCCAGCATCAGGATGGCTCGTACCTGTCGGACGCGATGGAGATTC
>JBBDVZ010000261.1:0-5204 GCA_040903115.1 Planctomycetaceae bacterium | reverse complement strand
GCTGGGTGAGAGACTCGAAATCGTCATGGCCGACGGTTCGCCTCAGCCAATCGAAGGCGTCGCCGACGGCAGCCTGCCCGGTCTCGTACCCGAAAAAACCAGGCAGAATCCCGCCATCAACAACCCCCGCCACACCCGGCACCAACTGTTCGGTGGTGGCATTGAGCATGTGGCAACTGCTGGTCCCCATCACCATGACAAACGTTCCGGCCGATGCCGCCCCCGCGCCGGGAACGCCTGCGTGGGCATCGATGGTGGCCGCGCTGACGGGTGTGCCGGCTTTCAATCCGAGCTTGTCGGCCATCGCGGGTGAAAGTCCGCCCGCCGACTCACCGGGCGCCAACATTCGTCCCGGCATTTTTTCAATAACGTTCGCCATGCGCGGGTCGAGTGCCGCAAAGAATTCTCGTGACGGGTAGCCTTCGATGCTGTTCCACATCGCCTTGTAGCCGGCCTGACAAGTCGAGCGCGGCAATGCGGATGCCTCGCAGCCGACAAGTTGCCAAACGAACCAGTCGCCCCCTTCGAGCCAAACGTCGGCAGCATCGTACACGGAGAGCGCTTGTTCCAGTGTCTCCAGGACTTTCGGAAAGAACCATTCCAGGCCGATGATGCCGCCGTAGCGATCGAGCCACGGTTCCTTGCGGGCGCGAGCGAGTTGATTGATGTGATCGGTTTGCGATTTTGCGCCGTGATGCTTCCAGAGTTTCGGCCAGGCGTATTTCTGGCCGGCAAACTGCGCCGTGAGGCACAGAGGAGTGCCGTCACGCTTTGTCGGCAACATGGTGCAACTGGTGAAGTCGACGCCGATCCCGATCACAGCATCGCCGGTTAGCTTTGCCTGGCTCAGCGCGCTCCTCACGGCTTTGGCAGCGCTTTCGATCCAGTCGCCGGGATGTTGGAGCGCGAAATCGGGCGGCAGTTTTTCGCCGGTCCCCGGCAGCGTGTCGACAATTTGCCGATGCTTGTATTCCGCCACAGCGGCGCCACGTTCGTTGCCGCCGAGGTCGACGAGCAGCGCTCGGACCGACTCGGTTCCGAAGTCGAGACCCAGGGCAATTTGTGCTGTGTTCGTCATGACGTGGGAGTGGCGCGAGTTCTATTGAAGTCCGGAAGAATTGCACGGTCGCATTACGATTGAGCCGAGATTCAAGCAGAATACCCAAATCGCCGCTGAGACGCGAACGGTCTGGACGTTCCTTCAGCCCGGTCCGTCGGCGAGCCCGCGCTTCTTGCCATTCCCCACGCCCGCCGATTCCGGTCGCGCGGATCGTAACGATGAAAGGGTGACACAATTCTTCGGGGTCCCGCACCCCAGTCGGCTGGACCGCCGGCGATGCAAAAAAGCGACATTTCGCCTTTTGTGCGGTGAATTGCCGTTTGACTGTCGGCCCGCGTGTTCTAGCCTTAACTGCCGAAATATCAAACACTAAGCCGGCCACAACAACCAACGGCCGCGCGATTTTGGCACATGGAACGCTGGAAATCCCGTTGCACGTGGCTCGGTCGGCGAGTCCCCCCCTACGGGGCCGTCGGCAGGTGATTGCGCGCGATCATTTGGCGGTTCGTCGAACGGAACCTCGAAATGATCCTCGCTCACTGTCCGGCCCCGGTCTTCTGGATCCATGGAACCGCGAAAGATTCGGATCCCGATGTCCGAGCAAGAGCACAAGCTAAGCCCATCAGAGTTTTTGGCGCAGATCAAGCAGCGCGTCAGTCCCCCGGCGCACTTGGCTGTTGCGGGCGGCGGCGCGTCGAACGAATTGGACCGTTCGGGCATCGTCGACGTGGTAGCAGGCGGCGCGGCTTCGCTCGTTGCGGCCGAAATCGACACGACTGGAGAAGGACACGCGGGCGACCCCGTTTCACACGAAGACACGGGCAAAACGGGAGGCAACGGTCATGCAGCACCTGGTGGTGTTAACGGCGTTGCGCCGGGATTGCTCAGCGGCAATTCACGCCTTGCGGAGTTGTTCGATCGCGTCAACTCGCTGCTGGCAGATACCAAGCCGGACGACGACGTCTTCCGCCCGCAGGCTCCCAATACGCTGGAAGAGGCCGGCCTGACGTTCGACGACGTTCAGCGGTTGGCCCTCAAGTTTTTGGCCGCCAAAGGGTCGGCAACCGGCCGGACGATTTGCGGGCAAATACGCCTGCCGTTTCACATCGTCGAGCCGATTCTCAAGCAGCTCAAGCAAGAGCAACTGCTCACGTTCCGCGGCACCGCTGAAATGGGCGACTACGAGTACGCCATTACGGAAATGGGGCGCGAGCGGGCGCGTGGCTACAGCGAAGAGTGCACCTACTTCGGCGCGGCACCCGTTTCGCTGCACGACTATCTCAAAGCGATGGAAGCTCAAAGCATCTCCCGACAGGAGGCGACCGAAGAAGATCTCAGAAACGCGTTTTCCGACCTGATTCTCAGTGAATCGATGCTCGAGCGGTTGGGCCCGGCCATCAACTCGGGCCGCGGCATGTTCCTCTATGGCCAGCCGGGCAACGGAAAGACGAGCATCGCCGAACGAGTGATGCGCTGCTTCGGCACGTCGATCTGGATTCCGCAAGCGCTGGTCATCGGCGGCGACATCATGCGGGTTTTTGACCCGGGTCTGCACGACGTTGTTGAAGAGCATGAGTCGTACGGCCTCATCGATCGATCCGAAATCGACCAGCGCTGGGTGCAGATCGCTCGTCCGACCGTGATTGCCGGCGGCGAACTGACGATGGACGAATTGGAAGTCGTGCAAAATCCGCAAACGAAAATCTGCGAAGCGCCTCTGCAACTTAAAAGCAACTGTGGCGCGCTGGTGATCGACGACTTCGGACGCCAGACGATGCCCGTGGATGTGTTGTTGAACCGGTGGATCGTGCCGCTGGAAAAGCGTTTCGACTTCCTGAACTTTCCGAGCGGAAAAAAGGTGCAGGTTCCGTTCGACCAGTTGATCATCTTCTCTACGAATCTCGAGCCGAAGGACCTTGTCGACGAGGCGTTCCTGCGGCGAATTCCGTACAAGATTGAGGTGGCCGATCCGACGGAGGAAGACTTCCACGCGTTGTGCGAGCTGATGGCCCCACTGATGGGATTCGAATACGACCGGGAAGCGGTGAACTACCTGGTGGAATCGCACTACAAGGCCGCCAACCGTGCGTTTCGCGCCTGCCACCCGCGCGACTTGTTGCAACAGGTTCGCAATTTCTGCACCTTCAAAAAAATGCCGCGGAAGCTGACCCGCGAGGGCTTTGACTTCGCGGTCGCCAACTTCTTCTCGGCGATGTAGCGCGCGAGGCGGCGGCGGTGAGAAGCCCGGCTTTTTCGAAATGCCGGGCTTCCGGGTCGACGCGGGATTGCGCCATTTCCCGCCGATGGTTATGCAATCGCCTCATTCCCTCGCGTAGAATGAAGATGCCGTTCGCCGCTTGGTTCGAGGAGTCGTCCGTTGGACTCACATCCGTTCCGGTTTCTACGCAGCTTGGGACGCAGCCGCGAAATCGCCACGGTCTTATTAAAGCACGGGTTCGGCGATCTGGTCGAACGGCTTCATCTGCAGCGATACCTGCAATGGGGCCGCAGGGTGATCTTCTGGCGGAAGGCGGAGCCGGGAGCGAGCCACACGCGAGCCGAACGCATTCGACTCGCCCTCGAGAACCTGGGCGCGACGTTCATCAAGTTTGGCCAAGTGATCAGCACCCGCCCCGACCTCGTGCCCGCGGACGTGATTCGCGAGCTCTCGCGGCTTCAGGAGCATGTGCCCGCCTTTGCCTCCGACCTGGCGACCGCCGTCATCCAAGAGGAACTTGGCCGCCCGGTCAGTGCACTTTTCGCCGAGTTCGACCCGGTGCCGATTGCGGCCGGCTCGCTGGGACAGGTGCATCGCGCGCGGCATTTTGATGGAACGTTGCTGGCCGTCAAAATCCGCAGGCCCAACGTCGTCCGCGACGTCGAACGCGACTTGTCATTGATGTTTGAGTTGGCGCTGCTCATCGAGCGGCACATTCCCGAAGCGCAAGTCTTCGATCCGGTGGGCCTGGTCAACCAGTTCGCCAGGACCATTCGCAGAGAGCTGAACTTCATGCGCGAGGGACGCACGATTCAGGAGTTTGCCCGCCTCTTCCGGCACGACGCGACGCTGCGTGTGCCGCGCGTCTACTCCGACCTGACCAGCGAAGCCGTGCTGACGATGGAGTTCATCGACGGCTATCGCGTCGACGACTCTGCAAGCCTGATCGATAATCGTATCTGTCCGCGCGAGGTCGCCGCCAACGGGGCGCGCATCTTCTTGAAGCAGACGTTCGAATTCGGTTTTTTCCACGGCGACCCGCACCCGGGCAATATCCGCATTTTGCCCGATGGGTCGATCTGCCTGTTGGATTACGGCATGGTCGGGGTGCTGGAGGACGAACGCCGCGAGCAACTCGTCGACCTGTTTTTGGCCGTCTCGCGGCAAGACGTTGGGGCGGCAGTCCACACCATTCTGACAATCGGCGAGCCGCGTCGCGCGATCGATCTGCCGCTGCTGCGGGCGGACGTCCGCGATTTTGTCGAGAACCATTACGGCGTTGCGCTCGACCGGTTGAATGTGGCGGCGATGCTCTCGGACTTTGTCTCGATTCTTTCGAATCACGGCATCCAATGTCCTGCCGACATAATGCTGCTGATCCGTGCGCTGGTCACGCTGGAGGGAGTGGGTCGCGACCTCGATCCGGGGTTCAACCTCGCCGAATACCTTGCGCCCTGCATCGAAAACATCGTGCGTCAGCGCTACGATCCCCAACGCATCGCCGGACGAGTGCTGCAGGAAACGCGCACATTCTTACGCTTAGCGCACGACGTGCCGCTCTACTTGGGCCGGTCGCTGGAGAAGCTCAGCAAGGACGATTTGCGGGTCCAGTTCCAGCACACGGGACTCGACCACTTCATCACGGAAATTGATCGCTCGAGTAACCGGGTGGTGATCGGGTTGGTCATGTCGTCATTGATAGTGGCGTCGGCGCTTGTGATCCGCTCATCGACGGCCTCGCTGCTGTTCAGCATTCCGCTGTTTGCGCTCTGGAGCCTGCTGGGTATCTGGCTGATCTACGGCGTGTTCCGCAGCGGCCGGTTGTAGGGTGGGTGAAACCCACCAACCGGAAGCACGAATGACGAAGGAAATCCGAAGCACCAAGCACGAAAAAAACCACAGGCGGTTCGCAATTGAGACTTCGTG
>JBBDVZ010000260.1:0-5217 GCA_040903115.1 Planctomycetaceae bacterium | reverse complement strand
CCGACATTGCGGGTTCCCACTGGTGCTCCGCCAACGCTGTAGATGAAGTCGTTGTCGTTTGCAAGATCCATCCAGTGCATCCAGGCAGTCAGTTTGAGCTGCTTCGTCGGGCTGGCGGTCAGCCGGGCATTCACGTCGCTGATGTTCTGCCGGGCCAGGTTGTCGATCCACCCGATGTAATAGTGGTTCAGCGGAAAGATCTGATCGAAGGTGTTGATTTCGTCGTCATTGGGGTCGCTGTCGCCCGAGGCCCAGTCGTAAAAGACCCACAGCGAAGGCGACCAGGGCGTGCTCTTCCAGGTATGGCCGCCCCCCGCGGTCAAGAAGCCCGCTTTCACCGTCCTGTCGGCTTCGTGGCCAAACTGATAGCCGCCTTCAATCTCGGCGTGCCAGATGCGACTCGGGGCCGAGCAGCCGTCGGTGACCGGAAAGTCCTGCATCCAACGTGTGCCGACGGTTTGGCGACTGCGATCGACGCCAGTGTTGTTCAAATCCGAATCGCGGTCCCACAGCCAGTAGAAGTCATTCGTCAAATTCTGAACTCCATGGTACGTGGCAAACGCTCCGCTGAAGTACCGGCTGTCGACCGGCTCGTCGAAGGCGTTGTCCCATTTCGAAATCGGCAGGTTTCCGGCCGCTGTGTTGAGCGGATGCACGGACCACACGTCGATGTCCCATGTCTGGCCCGGACTGAAGAGCTTGAACCCTTCAAAGTTGCGGCGCGCGTTCCCCCAGTCGAGCGGCGAAACGAGACGCTGGCTGCCATAGAGCAACTCTTGCCGGCCGAAGCGGACGAAGACGCTGCGGTCGTCGAACTCGACGAGACGCAGATCGACGAATGCGTTGAGAAGGTCCCAGCGGTTCTTGTCAATTGCGGTAATCGGCAGGTCTTCGTCGAAGATCGACGCGTCGATCATCTCGACGTACCCGCGCAGCGATTCCGAGTAGTGATAGTCGATGTAGTTGCGCCAGCGCCAAAGGTCGTACGTACCGCGCCCAGGCCCGCCCGGTCGGAGACGATTCAATTCGTTCATGTATCGGTAGCGCAGTTCCCCGCCGAACGAGAGACTTCCCTCCTCATCGCAAAGCGACACGGGAACGTCTTTTAGCTCCTGGCCGCTAAAGTAGGGAGCATCGAGCTTCTGCTTGTAACTGAAGTCGTTGTTGAAGAAGAGCAGCTTCCAAGGCTGTAGAGGCGGAGCGGCAGGTGCGGGCTTACACTCGCGTCCTCCAAGGGGAGGACAAACAGCGTCGGATCCCACGTTTTCGCGGAACACCGACGCGGGCTCGATCGGGGCAACTACGAGAGTGCCGTCGACGTCGGCGGAACCCACCTCGTCGGCCGTGGTCACGCTTGAATCGGGTATTGCCGCGGTCACTTCCGATCGACCTTCATCGGCTCGCGCGAAGCACGCCGACAAAGCAATCAGTCCGGCCATCACTCGGCCGGTGGACTTGAGAGAAATGGATGTCATGATTGTGAATCCGAATTCTCGCAACGCCGATTGCATCAATTCAGCCAAAGCATCGTCACCACACTGCAGCGGCAACCGCGTCGGAGCCGAGAATAACCGCAGGCTGACTCGATACCGGAAGTGTCAAAGTCCGTCCGTGTGCCCCGCACCGATTATCATCGACATGCGCATTCCCCGGAGATGCACGCAATAACCTGCTCGGGACCAGTCGCGAGGCACGCAAACGCTTCCCGGTTGAGCGATGCACGCGGCTCGAATACTTCACGAGACTGGCAGAGATTGCCGCGTCAGAAAAATCGGAATAACCGGGTCCGCTTTGCACGTCGCTGGGAATTGTGCTGATGCTGGTGTGCCTGCCTGCGGCCGCATCCCTCGTGTCGAGTGCCCGTCGACCCGAACGGGTGGCCTCGGTTGCTTGCAACCGAGGTCGCGCCAGCGACAAGAGGTCGAATTTGCGGCGCCGACAGGAGCGACGGCGCCGTGAATTTGTCCGGGGAGACCTATGGCCGCATTCGGATTCACACTCATCTACGCCGGCGGACTCGCGATCATCGTTTCGATAATCTGGTTGGTCGTCGTTGCCGCGAGAGAAAGTGTGTTGCAAGCAGTCCTCGTGCTGTTCGTGCCTCTCTATTTCGTCTTTTACGTCATTACCCGTTGGAAAGCCTGCAAAGGTCCGGCGTTGTCGTACATCGCCAGCGCCCTGGTGATCGGGATTGGCATCGTCGTAGTGGCAACTGCCCCGAGCGGATGAGGCGCCTCGCGACTACTCCTTCTTCACCAGCCGAAACGAGTCCATCACGATCGACTGATCGACCTTGCCGTACGGGTCGTCGCCGCCGACGTGGCCGAAGATGAAGATCCGGCCGTCGTCGGCTTGAACGGAGCGGGGATAGTAGGCGGTCCCCGGCACCTCCAGGCGCTGCCAACTTTGACCGGCATCGCTGGTCCAGTGGATGCCGCCCGACGCGAGATGCAGGATCGGTCCTTCGCGCGTGGCCAAAAGTTCCGGGTGCCCGCTGTGCGGGAAGGGAGCCGGACCGACCTCCGCCGGCGTCCACGAGTCGCCCGACTTCTTCAGCACCCCCTGCCAGCGGACCTCGCGGGAGCGGTCTTTGGGATCGGGGCGGCGGAAGACGCACAACAGATCGCCGTTGCCCAGTTCTGCCGCATCGAACTCTTCGCCACCCCAACTGCCGCGATGTTGCAGCGGCACGACCGGTATCGGGCCTTGCCAGGTCCGTCCATTGTCCGACGAAACGACAAGCAGCGGATCGAAGAGCCGGCTGTATTCGGTGCGCGTGCGGCTGTTGGCCGGCACTTTCGCAACACCCCCCACGACGATCAGCCGGCCGTCCCTCAGCACGCGGATGCGCTTGGGAAACGTCGAGTACTCGTCGGGTGGCAGTAACTGCTGAGGTTTTCCCCAGGTGCGCGTCCCGTCGGTCGACCGTTGCAGGAATCCGGTTTTCAGCAGGTCGGCATCGTACGGCAGGTAGTAGCCCTCGACGGCGCGAATGATGGAGCCGTCGGCCAATGCCGTCTCGGCCTCGCACGTGCAACCATTCATGCACGTTCGAAATGGATCGGCGCTGACTTGCTTCCAGGTCCGACCGGAATCGCTCGACCGCAGATGCACGTTTCTCAGATCGAGTCCGGTCATGTCATAGCCGGGCATGTTATCCGGCGGCCACACGAGACGTCGCTGGACGTCATCCGGCGCTTGCGGCCGACCCGCGACCGGCCCCGTCGCCTGTGTGCAGGACATCATCAGGCTCCCATCCGGCATCGTCCATGCGCCGACCCAACACGTGAAGCCCGGCGACTGAGGCGAGTGATAGATTGTCTGTCGCTGATGCTCGACGGCGGCGAACCCAGCCGCCTGAGCCAGGCCGGACCATGCCAATCCGCAAGCGGACGCCAACGCCAGGGCGCGTAAAGGGTGCAATCGAGCGGTCATCTTCCATCGCATGACGTTCATCCCGTTGTTAATGTCGGAGTCTCGGCATTTGGATCTGCTGGATCTGCATTGTACGATTTCTACCAGGATTTGTACGAACGACGCGCGGGTCACAAGAGGTAGAACTTGTGGTTCCGACAGGGGTGACGGCGGCGCGAATTGCAGCCAATTGGGAATGCCGCCTTGCCCGCGAACATAAACCGGCGCTAGGTCGGTTTCTTCCAGGCAGCGATTCGGCACGCAGCGTCTTTACGGCACAGCCGACATAGGTTGCAAGCAACCTGGGCCACCGCGAGGGACGAACCCGTTTGCTATGATTAGTGTCACTCCATTGCCTGCAAACGACACAACCAGAGGTTTTCAATGGGAGCAACCGCAAAACGAACTGTCGTATATCGGGAAAACGGCATCCTTCGCCGTGTGTGCAAGCTGATTATCGGGCACGACGGCTCGTACTACGTCACCGCGCCGTTTCACGCGAGCCGAAAAGCCTTCCTGATGAAGATGACAGTGAATTACGATTCTGCGACGGCAGTCGAGCGCAGCATTGACGAGGCGATTGACATTGCTGCACTTGATGAAGGACGATTGAAGCTTTCACATCATCCAGATGGATTTGTCCAGTATTCCGGCGATGGTGTTCTTTCGGGCCGCGATGAAACTGGGCAGATTCGCGGAATGGGAGTCATGTCTTCCCCCCTAAACAACATCTTCCGGGGTCCCGCCTTTGCACTCGCTGTTCAAGGCATCGAACAACTGGACGTCGTTGACAAAATCGATTCGGAAGCAATTCTGTTTGACCTGGATGCAATGCCCACGTTCCCAGAAGCAAACGGCGTTGTCCTGGAAGGATATTACTTTCCACCTCTTTGCCGACGATTCGTCCGTCGAGATCGCGATGGTACTTTCGTGATCAATATCCAGCATCCTTGTAGCGCGAATCTCGAGCTGATTGTTCTGCTGGCGGGCGAGCAGTGCAAATACCCAGGATTGATCGGGCTAGAGGCATATCGGCGCGTCATGACGTTTCCGGAGCCAGGGTTCACCCTAAACGGACCAGGAGGGGGAATGCGATTGAACGAACACGGCCATCGTGTCGCAGATTGTCTTTTCTGCATGTATCCGAGGGACCCTGAATTCGCAGTCCGTAGATCACTTAACTTCCCACATCCAATTTCACAAAGCTCAGACACTGAGACAATTGATGGAAGCAGTTAGTGGTGCGCGGCCTGGCCTCGGTTCGTTGCAACCAAGATCGCGCCGGCCGCCAGAGGTCGAATCTGAAATTCCGACGGTGGGCAATTAGGTCATTGCGGTGATTTGGCGCGCAGGGTTTTGTCGGCACGGCCGACCGAGGTTGCACGCAACGCGGGCCAGCCGCGAAGCCGACCCACGTTGCAAGCAGTCTGCGCCAACTTGCGTCATTTGGTCAGATCAGCCCTAATGTCCTCAATGTTTCTTCACCAGCTCCAGCTCAGTCAATCATTCTGACGTTTAACTGGTGTGACGTAGCGATCTGTTGTCGATTCCATTCAAGTATCTTGTTGTCGGGGAAGAGCAGAAGAGCCTTATCCAACTCGGCGATCGCTTCCTCGCGCCGACCCTGTTTTGCGAGGCAAGCAGCCAAGTTGCCCCGCAAACTGAAGCTCCGCGGAATTATTGTGATCCCGTCGCGACAGATTTTCTCGGCTGCTCTGTAGTGTCCGTCTTGCATCAGTTTTGCGCTGATTGACCTGCTTCACGTTTTTCGGACAGTCGAAGTGCTTATTCTGGAGGGAACCA
>JBBDVZ010000259.1:0-5230 GCA_040903115.1 Planctomycetaceae bacterium | reverse complement strand
ATTTGCTTGTGATGCTGATCGATTCCGAGGTACAACATAGTTGGTTCTCCTGTCTGGTGAACAACATTGGCGAGCCCCAACGGCTACGCCGTCATCCCACATTCAGGAGAACCATTTTTACGCGCCTTCGCCAGGACGCTCTTTCATCGAATCAGGGTCACGCGCCAGCGTGCCCCCAGATTGATCAACTGGGGGCGAGCCTAACGGCTCGACCCCAGGCATCCACAGCTCGCACAGACTTGAGTGCCTCCCCTTGTGCTGTCGGCTTCTAAGCCTCAGTTGCAGACTGCTCCCTGAGCAGTTATCCTTGCGGGCTTCACCAGTTCTGAAAGGTACACGGCATGGCGATCTCGGCGAAGCTAGTCGCGCAAAAGCGGGAAAAAACAGGCAAATGGGAGATGCGACGGCTGCGCAAGACCGGCCGGACCCCCGGGAACGTCTATGGCCACCATATCGACCCCGTGCCGATTTCGGTGACGGCCGATTCGCTCGACACTTTGATCCATGGCGGAAGCAAAGTGGTCGACGTCGAGATCGACGGCCAAACCGAAAAGGCCATCTTCCGAGATATTCAATGGGACACGTACGGCGTCATCATCCAGCACTTCGATCTGCTGCGGATCGACCCGGATGAACGCGTCACGGTCGAAGTCACCGTGGACCTGCGAGGCACGGCGCCCGGTACGGCTTCGGGAGGCATTCTCGATCAGCATTTGCGCACCATTTCGTTGGAGTGTCGCGCGATCGAAATTCCCGACTCCATCATCGTGCGAATCGGCGAGCTGCAGATTGGACAAGCCATCCACGTCAGCGATCTCGACGTGCCCGCCGGCATGGTCGTGCATAATTCGCCGGACACCGTCGTCGTGCAAGTCGTCGAGCCGGTTGTGGAAGTCGAGGAGCCGGTCGCAGTAGAAGCCGGACCGGCAGAGCCGGAGGTCATCGGGAAGAAGCCCGAAGAGCCCGAGGAAGAGGGAGAGAAGGAGAAGCCGGCCAAGGGGAAAGGCCCTTAAAGCACGAAATCCGAATGTCGAAAGAAGCACGAATGACCTAAGCACAAAACAAAGACGCGGGGCCATTCCTAAGTGCTTCGTGCTTCGGATTTCCTTTGACTTCGGCGAGCTCAGTCGAGCCGTCATTCGGATTTCGTGCTTCGTCATTCAGCGAAAGAGGCTCAAGTTGTTTTGACGAGAGTCCCTGGGTAGTAGCGTCACATGAAAGTGGTCGTCGGTTTGGGCAATCCGGGGCCACAGTATGCCAAGACTCGCCACAACGTCGGTTTTCGGGTTGTCGGCGAGTTGGCGCGGCGGCACTCAGCCGGAACCCCTCGTGTTGACTTCGAAGCCGAAGTGGCCGAGATCCACGTCGCCGGCGAGAAGATCCTCCTTGTGTCGCCGCTGACGTACATGAATCTCAGCGGCCGCTCGGTGCGTGCCGCCATCGACTTTTTCAAGCTTGAGCTGGGCGACCTGCTAGTCGTTTGCGACGATTTGAACCTCGACTGCGGACGGCTGCGGATGCGGCGCGGCGGCTCGGCGGGCGGGCAAAAGGGGCTGGCCGACATCATCCAGAGGCTCGGCACCGAAGAGTTTGCCCGGCTGCGGATTGGGATCGGGCGTCCACCCGGACAGATGGACGCGACCAACTATGTGCTCGCCCGGTTTCGACCCGACGAACTGGAATCGATCGATCTCGCGGTCGTATTGGCGGCCGACGCGGCCGAGTGGTGGATTCGCGACGGCATCGACTCTGCCCAGAATCGAGTCAATGGTCCGCCGGAGTGACGACTGACTGGTTGGCAAGGTGATTTAAGGGGTGCCTGCGCTCACGCGCCAGCGTGCCCCCGGATCGATGAACTGGGGGCGAGCCTGGCGGCTCGACCCCAGCCACCCTGAACGTCCACAGTTCTGAAGCAGACATTGCCTCGCTTGGCTCGATTCACATAGTTGCAAATCTCATCGGATACGTTAAAACGAAGGCTTGAAAAATTGCTGCGGACGATGCGATTGCTCGAAGGGGATGCACGTTGACGGAAAATCTTTACGAAGGCATGTTTCTGTTGGACAGCGGGAAATTCGCCGCCGATCACGACGGCACTGCGAACCAGGTCATTGGCATTTTGGAGAAGGCCGGTGCGACGGTTGTCGCTCATCGTCCCTGGCAAGACGGTCGGTTGGCCTACGCAATCGACGGTCATCGCAAGGGAGTGCATTACCTCTCTTACTTCCGGATGAAGACGGACGGTCTCAAAGACGTTACGCGGGCCTGCAAGCTCAGCGACGTGATTATTCGTCATCTGATCATCAAGCAGCCGCTTGTCCTCTTCGACGCGATGGTGGCGGCACTCAGCGGCCACGAAGTGCGCGCCGCGCTGCGCGACGAACCAGAACCGGTGCGCGAAATCGAAGTTCCGGACGTGGTTGAAGCTGAAGAGGAGTGATTCTCGTCGGGGCCGCAAGGAAACCCGGTGGGACGCTGCACCGAGGAGCACGACGATGGCCAATTTCAACCGGGTCATACTGCTGGGCAATCTCACGCGCGACCCGCAAGTCCGCTACACGCCGGGAGGCACCGCGGTCGCCGACATCGGACTGGCCGTCAACCGCACCTGGTTCGATAAACAAACAAACACCAAGAATCAGGAAACCACTTTCGTCGACGTGACCTTGTGGAGCCGACAGGCCGAGGTGGCCGGCGAATACCTGTCTAAGGGTAGCTCGGTTTTGATTGAGGGGCGCTTGCACCTCGATCAGTGGGACGACAAGGAGACGGGAAAAAAAAGAAGCAAGCTCAAGGTCATCTGTGAGAACATGACCATGGTCGGAGGGCGATCGGAGGGGGGCGGAGGAGCAGGCCGAAAACCCCAGCCCGACTCCGGACAGGATGCCGGGCAGGGCAGCGCGCCGGCGGAAGACGCCTACTACGATTCCGCCCCCATGGAGGCGCCGGACGACGACGTCCCGTTTTGAATGAGGATACCCAAGAGCCGGCGGGTTGATCCCGCCGGTCTTCGGCCAACGCAGCCAAGACGCGCGAATTCCTGCGGCGGCCTTAATGACAATAGCCGAGGACCGCGGGGATGAACCCCGCGGCTAGAGATTCGCCGCGATTTTTTTGGAGAGTTCTTAACGATGGCCATCAGACAAAAGGGTGCCGGCGTTGCCGGATCCACTCGAGCCTCGATTGAAGTTTTGCTGGCCGAGGATGTATCGAACCTCGGCGAGCAGGGAGACATTGTCCGCGTCAAGCCGGGTTACGCGCGCAACTACTTGCTGCCGCACGGCCTGGCGACGGTCGCCACCGAACACAACAAGAAAATGGTCGAGCGGCACCGCCAGAAGCTGAAGGCCCTGCAAGCCGACCAGGTGAAACAGCTCCGTGGGGATGCCGACGCCATCAGCAAGTACAGCGTCACGCTCGAAGCCAACGCCAATGCCGACGGTCACTTGTACGGATCGATCATGGCGACGGATATTTCGAAGGCGCTCAAATCCGCCAGTTTTGACGTCGAGCCAGAACAGGTCAAGCTCGAGGGACCGCTGCGCGAGCTGGGAATGTATACCGTCAAGATTCAGCTTCACGCGGACGTGGGCACCGAAGTCAAAGTCTGGGTCGTTCCCGCCGCCGCCCGTTAGCGCAACGCGTGCCACATCGTCGGGATGACTATCCAAGCCGACCGCTTGCGGTCGTATCGACGGCGAAGCCGTCGGCTTGGATATTGTTGAGCACTTCGACCACCCAGCGGTCGCCACGGAGGGGGAAAAATGTCTATTGCTCGGCCGTCCGCGGAACTCTTCGACAAGCTGCCCCCGCAAAACCTCGAAGCCGAAAAGGGCGTCCTCGGCAGCTTGCTGCTTCTCAACGAGGTGATCGACGAGGTCGCGGACCGGCTGCATCCGAGTCATTTCTACAGCGACGCCAATCAGCGCATTTACGCGGCAATCCATCGCCTTTACGAATCGGGAATTCGCGGCATCGACGCCGTCACACTCGCGGAAGAACTCGACCGTCGCGACGAATTGGAGACGGTCGGCGGGGCCGTTTATCTCGGCGAGATTCTCGACGCGGTGCCCAATGCGGCCCACGTGAGGTACTACGCCGACATCGTTCGCGATAAGTACGTTCAACGCAGCTTGATTTACGCCTGCACCGAAATATTGCGCGCGAGTTTCGACGCCTCGCAAGACACCGATCAATTGCTGCAAACCGCCGAGCAAAGCATCTTCCGAATCCTCGAGCAAAAAGAGGAGACCGCGAAGTTCGACATGGGCTCGATCCTGATCGACGCCTGGGACCGCATCAACCAGCGGCTGTCGATTGAAGGGTCCATCAGCGGGCTGCAGACAGGCTTTGCGGACATCGATGCGAAGACAAACGGGTTCCAGAATGCCGAGCTTATCATTCTTGCGGCTCGGCCAAGCATGGGAAAGACGGCACTCATCTGCAACTGGGCCGACGGCATTGCCGAGCACACTGGCCGCGGCGTGCTCATCTTCAGCCTCGAACAAACGCGGGTTGATCTGGCAGAACGGTTCCTGTGCATTCGCGCGAAGGTCGACGGTCACAAGCTCCGCGCCGGCGATCTGCAGGAGGACGAGCGGCATCACTTGATGGAGGTCACGCAAAAGCTCAGCGAGGTTCCCATCTTCATCGACGATTCACCCGGCCGCACCATGTCGCAAATTGCCGCCATCTCACGCCGCATGAAGCGCCAGCACGATCTCGGGTTGATCGTTATCGACTACCTGCAGCTTGTCGAGCCGGAAGACCGGCGCGTGCCTCGCGAACAGCAGATCGCGATCATCACCCGGCGGTTAAAGAACATTGCCAAGGAAATGGACATCCCCGTAATAGCGCTGGCACAGCTCAACCGTGGCGTCGAGTTGCGCGAAGAAAAGCGCCCGCGCCTCGCTGACTTGCGCGAAAGCGGGGCCATCGAGCAAGACGCGGACTTGGTGTTATTCCTGCACCGTCCCGACCAGTACGATCCGTCCGATCAACCCGGCCTGGCCGAGCTGCTCATCGCCAAGCACCGCAGCGGCCCAACAGGAATCGTCAAGCTGACCTGGCGGAAAGAATTCATGCGATTCGAGAGCCACAGCGGCGCCGGCGAACCACCCGGCGGTTACATCCCGGACGACGGCGGGGGATTTTAGTAGGGTGGGTGAAACCCACCAAGTTGAACGCCTAGGGACGCTTGCGGTGGGTTTCACCCACCCTACAGGAGTAC
>JBBDVZ010000258.1:0-5247 GCA_040903115.1 Planctomycetaceae bacterium | reverse complement strand
TCGCCCGCGCAGCGCGACAACGCGATCGCTAGAGAGTCCCCTTTCGACGTCCGCGTCCAGAATGGCGACGACGTCGTGCACGGACATTTTGGATGCATCGACGTTCGCAGGCGCAGTAGTGTGCGTCGTCTCAGTCGACGTGGATTGTGACCGCATCCTTTCTGTTCCTCGCAGCGAACCGTGTTGCAATGATGCTTCGGACTTTTCTGACGGATGTCCTGTCAATCGGTCATTGCAGGGGGCGCTCCTGCGGCTGCCACTGAGTTACTCGCGATCCAGAAACGTTGCAATGTCTTCGTCGAAACGCGCAGCACACGCCAAAGAGCAGAAGACATACCGGCGCGTGGAAATGGTTCGCTTCGCAACTGCGCGGGCCGGATCAATCCACATTCCGCAAACCACATCGCGCACCGCGTTCGGCGCCGGCGGGCTTTGCTCCGAAAGATCGCAAGCGTGGCAAAAACACGATGGACGACGGAAGTGCTCTGTACGGTACACCCGCAGTGTTTCCTCGATCAGCTTCGAGGGATCGGTGTCATAAATCACGCGGGCGCCGGTCTCCTTCTGGCACGCGACAAGGATGGATTTCACATGGTCGCTAATGCCTCCAGTGCCGGTGAGGACACCAATCAACTTTCCCTCGTCGTAGGCGATAGCCAACTCACCGAGGGTCCCGCTGCCGCCCCCAACGATGACCACGATATCGGAACTGCGAATGTTGACCACTTCGCGCCCCATCAGGCCGCTGCCGGTGAAGACCAAAACATCATGGTAAGCGGCCGGCGATTCGTACTTATACACGTGCTCGTCCAGGCTCAGTCCGGGAGAAATGCCGACGACAAGGCCACCGTGTCGTTTCGCCCCTCGTGCCGCCGCCAACGGGAGCCCTGGGCAGGCTCCCGTAACAAGCACGCAACCGCGTGATGCGACCGCCTCTCCAAGTTGTTCCGCTTTTTGCTTGAAGTCCGCAGGAACCAAATGATTCGCACCCCCCATGATCCCGATCTTAAGCGCCATTTGGGGCGGCGTTGGTGTTCCAGTCAGAGGCGGTGATTCTGCCTGAGTTGCATCATTCATAGGCTACGTGTCCCGTCCCTTGAGTCGGTTGATGAACTACGTTTCGATTCCTCGCAAATACTCGGTGGCTTCTTCAGGGAGGACCGTGTTTATTGACATGCCACTGCCAAGTTCAAAACCGGCGGGGGTTGTGAGGCGAGGTAGGATCCGCATGTGCCACAGAAAATACTCTTTCAGTTCATCACCACGCGGCGCGGTGTCGATCGTCAAATTGAAGTCGGGATTGTCGAGGCCGCGATGCAATTTCATCAATATGGTCTTCAGCAGTTCCGCCAGGGGGCGCAAGCGGCCCGACTCCTCAAAGGAAAACGAGGAAAGGTGATGGCGGGGCAAAATCCACATCTCGAATGCCACATGAGACGCGTACGGCAGAACCGCCGCGAAATCATCGTTTGCCGCCAGAATTCGCCTGTTCGCTGCCAACTCCCGTTCCAGCATCACACAGTACAGGCAATGGCCCGTCCTGTCGAAGTAATCGGTGGCGACCGCATGTTTCTGCCTTAGGAGCCTGGGGACGACGGGCGTGGCAATGACCTGCCAGTGCGGATGGCGCAGCGAGGTGCCGGCGGACTCGCCGTGGTTTTTGAAGGCCACGATCGTCTGAAATCGCTTATCGCGCAGCAGATCACGCGAGCGCCACTGGACGGTTCGGAGAACTCGCTCGACCTGGTCGACGGGCTGCTCCGCGAGCGGCCGCGAGTGTTCGCGCGATTCGATCACGACTTCGTGTGCCCCGCAACCTCCCATCGACCGAAATCCTTCGGTGTCGTCCTGGTGACGCACGTCGGCCTCAATGGTGAGAGCGGGAAACTTATTAGGAACGACGCGCACTTGCCAGTCGCCAACCGCGGCGCCCGCAGGGCGCTCGGCAGAGATCTCTTGCGGAGTCCACCTTTCGTTTCCAGGACAGAACGGGCAATGCTCGGCAGCATCGAGCGGCTCAGCGGGCTCTGGGCCTTGCCTCCGCAATTCGTGTGGGCGACGCGCCCGCAAAGGCGCGAAAATGACCCAATCCAAGGTCGATTCATCAAAGCGCAAATAGGACATACGCTGATGCTCCTTGCGGTCGGTATCAGAGTTGGTCGATCAACGTGAGTTGCGGTTGAGAGACCAGCCTACTCCGACGCTCGGACCGGCGACACGGCGATGTTCGGCGGCTTCGCGCCCGTATTGCCGGCGCCGGAAGTTCCACCTGCTGCGACCTCCGGCTGGCTGCCTGCCGTTGTGTCCTCTGGTGTTTCACGACTCGGTTCTTGGCGATTTACGGACTCTGAGAAGTCCGACGATTGTTCGAACCGTCCCAAGTCGTGATCCAACATATCGCGCGGCGTCATTTGCTGATTTATCGTGTCGGTCGAGCGGTCATAGACCTTTCGGCCAAACTTAAAGAAAAGGGCCGGCGTCACAAGCTGGTCGAGGATCGTCGACGTCAGCATGCCGCCGAACACCACCAGGGCCAGGGGATAGAGGATTTCCTTGCCGGTCTGCCCGGCTCCGAAGAGCAACGGCATCAGACCAATGAAGCTGGTCATCGCGGTCATCATCACCGGAGCAAGGCGCTCCAGGCTTCCGCGGATAATCATGTGTTCCGAGAACTGTTCCCCTTCGTGCTGCATGAGATGGATGTAGTGCGAGATCATCATGATGCCATTGCGGCTCACGACGCCAATCAGCGTAATGAATCCGACCCAATGGGCGACTGACAGACTGGTGGCACTGGCCCAGACACGCGGCCAGTCCCACCAGGGAACGGCCGCGAGCGCTTCGGAGGTTGGATGGTTGACGATGAGCAGCGTGAGCACGGAACCAAAGGCCGCCAGCGGGATGTTCACCAAGACCTGCAACGCGGCTCGCCACGATGCAAGGGCTTTACACAGTAGCAGGAACACCCCCAGAACGCTCAGTCCTCCGAGCACCAATAGACGCCGGTTGGCATCCTGTTGAGCCTCGAATTGGCCGCTGTATTCGACATAGTAGCTGCCAGGGAGTTGTCGCAGATTGTCTTCGACGGGTGCGAGCGTCTGCTTGATATCGGCCACGACGCCGGCAAGATCGCGGCCCTGCACGTTGCAGAACACGACGATGCGCCGCTGCACATGTTCACGGTTGAGGGTGTTCGGCCCGGTTGTATCGAGCACCTCGGCGACCTGTCCCAATGCGACACGACGACCGGACGGCGTTTCGAGGATGGTCTCGTTAATGACGTCGGGGTCGCTGCGTGCCGCCTCGTCGTACCAGACGACCAGATCGAAGTATCGGTCTTCATCTAAAACCTGCGAGACGACTCGTCCTTTATAGGCCGTCTCCAGCAGTTGGGCGACGTCACCGGGGGCCAGTCCATAGCGGGCGGCTTCGTCGCGCTTGACCTTCAGCCGCACCTGGGAGATTTCGATCTGTGGCTCGATCTGCAGGTCGACGACACCGGGAATGGGCTGCATCCGCTCTTGAATGTCATAGGCGGCGGTGCGGAGTTCGCGCAAATCCTGGCCGAAGACCTTCACTGCGATCTGAGCGCGGATGCCCGACATCATATGGTCCAGCCGATGCGAGATGGGCTGGCCGATGTTCACGGCGGCCCCGGGAATATTCGAGATGCGATCGCGTACATCGGCGATCACGGTTTCCCGGGGACGGCCCACGGAATCGAAGCCCCAGAGATGCGCGATGGGCACCCGCCTCAGCGCGGCCCAGCCCCAGCCGGGCTTCGGTGAATAATGTTCTGCCACGCGCACTTCGATCTCGGAATTATTGACTCCCTCGGCATGCTCGTCGAGTTCCGCGCGGCCGGTGCGGCGCGACACCGACAGCACTTCGGGGACATCGAGGATCAGTCGCTCCGCGCGCGAAGCAACTCGCTGGCTTTCGTCGAGACTCGTCCCCGGTTCCATCCGCAGGTTGATGGTGAGCGTGCCTTCGTTAAAGGGAGGCAGAAATTCGCCCCCCATCCAGAATATCGTCGCGCACGACAGCGTCACCAGCACGGCGACGAAGCTCAGGATCAGCGTCGCATGCCTTAGCGTGATGCGCAACATGGCTGTGTCGACGCGCTTCAGCCAGCGCATCAAGATGGGATCGGATTTCTCTTCTAGAAATTTCGCTTGGGGCAGCAAGTAGGAACCCAAGACGGGTGTGAACGTGATCGACACGACCAGCGAGCAGAGTAACGAAATGATATAGGCCACTCCCAATGGCGCAAACATCCGGCCTTCAAGCCCGGACATTGAGAACAATGGAAACACCACGAGAATCACAATCAGCGTGGCATAGACAATGGAGTTCCGCACCTCGCACGAGGCGTCGTAGATCACCTCCAGCGGCGCGCGGCGCTGCTCGGACGGCAATTGCTGGTTCTGCTTCAACCGGCGGTAGATGTTCTCGATGTCCACAATCGAGTCGTCCACGAGATCGCCAATCGCGACGGCGATACCACCCAGCGTCATCGTGTTGATTGTAATCCCGAACCAATGGAACACGAGCACCGTCAGCAAGATCGAGAGCGGCATCGATGTGAGCGAACTCGCGCTGGTGCGAAAGTTGCCCATCAACAGAAACAGGATGACAATCACCCACAACGCCGCGTCGCTGACCGCTTCGGTGACATTGTCAACGGCCGTTTCAATGAAGTCGGCCTGTTTGAAGATGCGACGCTCGATGACAACGTCCGAGGGCAGTTCTTGTTGCAACGATTCCAGCATTTCGTCGATCTTGCGGTCGAGCACGAGCGTGTCGGCGTGCGGCTGTTTCTGCACAGCCAGGATGACGCTCGGGCCGCCGCTCAGGCTTGTCGCCGCGTGGGATCCCTCGTGAAGTTCCGCGCCATCGTTCGAGTGTTGGTTGTCGCCCTGGCGAGAGTGCTCTGCGGACTCGTGCGGGAGAGGTTCGCTGACCGCTGCGTTGGGGTCGGGTTCCAACTTGACCCACACGCTGCCGTCGCCTCGCTTAACCGGCCCGCCGAAGCGGACGTCTGCGACGTCTCTGATGCGGACGGGAATCGGCTCGCGCCACAGGACGGGGGTGTTCTCGATTTCCTCCAGGGTGAGGCTTTGCCCGCTGATTCGCAACAGCGATTCCTTGGGCGAGCGGACCATAATGCCCCCGCCGGCAATGACGTTCGTCTTCTCGGCCGCCTCGGTGAGTTGTTGCAGCGTGACGTTTTGGGCTGCCAGCCGC
>JBBDVZ010000257.1:0-5250 GCA_040903115.1 Planctomycetaceae bacterium | reverse complement strand
GACTGAGCTCGCCGAAGTCAGTCGAGTCGCGTTTATCTGCGGATCGCTTCGTTCTTCTTCTCTGCGGCCTCTGCGTCACTGCGGTGCAAATTCTTGTTGAATGATTCGACTTATCGCTGGTAGATCGGCAGAAGCTGATAGGGCGGCGTGAGCGCCAGGACCGCCAGCGCGGTCGAATAGACGTTTCCGTATTTCGAATCGTTCATGTTGGATTCAGCCGCCCACGATCCGTCGGAATTTTGATTCTTCGCCAGCACGTCCAGAAAACCGGGAAAGAAGTTGAACCAGTAGTCGCCTCCCAACTGAAACATCGCCTGGCCACAATAGTACGCGCTGTAATGATAGCGATCCTCGTTGTGCCTGCTGCGGTTGTAGCGCTCGAACCCGTTGCGGAGGATATAGTCGCCGGCCTTTTTCGCGACGTCGGTGTTGTGGTCGCCGCCCAACGCCAGCGCGACGATGCCGGCCCCCGCCATTCCGCGCGATACGTAATCGTCCTCGCCTTGCAATCCGTAACGAAACGCGCCTTCGTCCGTAGAGAATGTCTGGCGCACATAGTTCATGCCCTCGTCGATCCACTCCTTGGGCACGTCGAACTCCGCGTTGCGGGCCGAACGCAGAAACATCAGCTCCCAGGCCGTCACCGAAAGGTCGGAATCGCTCACGCCAAACCGTCGCATGTATCGCCAGCCCCCCCGTTCCCTGGGGTTTCGTTTGGGCCGCGTCTGCTGTTGTCGCGTCAGCCGCAAAGCCAGGTCGATGGCAGTGCGCATCCGCTCTTGATGGGTCGCCGGCGCCATGCCATAGGCTTCACCGAGCATTAAGCCGGAGATCGCGTGGTTGTAATTGCCCTCGAAGTGGGCGATGCCAATCCTGTCGACGCGCTGCACCATGAGCGTTCCGTCGAGCGCCTGCGCGTCGAGCACGTAGTCGAGGGCGCGCACAAGCTGTTTGCCGTATGGGCCTTCGTTGGGAATGTGGCCGCGCGACAGAAATGCGATCACGCACAAGGCGGTGACTGCGGGTTGTCCGGAAGCCTCCGTCGGAAACGACCCGTCGAGGCTTTGCTGTTTCGCGATGAACACCAGGCCACGGTCCACGGCGGCATCCAACTTTTGCCACTGGGCGTCGGTCAAAATCGGCCGAGTGCCGAACCGGTCGGCGGCCGTTTTCGCGGGCTTTTCGGCCGCTTTGTCCGCTTGCTGCGCGCCGGCGATGACGGGCGACAGGACCAATGCGGCACAACAGACGACGGCTCGCAGTCGGACTCGGTTGGGGTTGCTCATGAGTTGTGACGCTCCTTGCGCGAACCGTTTTCGGGGTTCGCGCGTTCCTTTTCGGTTTCTGACGATATCGTCCGAAATTTTTTCCAGTCGATGATCTGAATGCCAAGCCGCTCGATCTCGCGGGCCGTCGCCGGATCGATGACGAAGCGGCGGTCGCCGTCGCGCATGCCGTAGCTCCCCGTGATTTCACCCAGTTCGGCGTCGCGATAGCCGCAATGCACGATGAGCTGCTGCACGCCGGGACGCAGCCTCCGGAACACGTTGACGTAATGGTTTTGTCTTTGCCGGGGACTGTCGACCACGTAATGCATGAAAAGATCATCGAGCACGGGAAGGTGATCTTCGTCGAGCGCCTCGATCACGTCCCTCGCCCGGCTGCCGAATCCCGCAGCCGTGGGAAAATCGTTCGAGGCCAACGATCGCGTATTGCGGACGAAAAGAATGGGCACGTTGTATTTCATGCCCAGATTGACGTAGATCTCCAAAAAATCCAAGCGCCGGAATACGGTGCCCATGTGCGTGTCGAGGTGACTGACCGGCACGCCGAACTGCAAAGCGCGGTCGATTTGAGCCGTCAGTTCGCGCTCGACGTCATCGGCGCGGGCGTTGGCCACCGTTTCTTCCTCGGTCTGCCACAAGTGCCCGTCGCTGTTGACGAGGCTGGGGACCTCATCGGGAGACAGCACCGGCCCCCACCGGTAGGTCTTGAACTCGGCATTCAACGTGAGATGCACGCCGAAATCCCGCTCGGGATGCTCGCGCGCATACTCGGCGAACTCCTCGAATGCCGGACACGGAACCATGATGCCCACCGACGAGACGATTCCTTTTTCCATCGCCTCGATCGTGGCGCGATTGACCGAATGGCACATTCCGGCGTCGTCCGCGTGAACGATTAAGTACCGCGGCGACGCACCGGCGGCGGCAGGTGGAAGCTCGAACGGTTCGCTCTTGCTTTCGTGTGCCGCGACCAGCATGCCCGTCGGCTGCGTTTGGCCGTTCGGTTTCGCGGCGGAAACTTCGTCGGCCGACAACGGGCCAGACTTGGTTTCGGACCCGCAGCCGGCAACGAACCCGAGCACAATCGTCACCGCGATTGCAGCGGAGATCGGAATAAACCGCCAGGGGCCGGCGTTACAATCCATCTCGAAACGAGCCTTTTGAGCCGCGACCCGTGAAATTTGCTCTTGGCACAATTTCTGAAAGTACAGGGTTGATTCGTGAAAACCGACCTGTTAAATTTATAGCATGTCGTCGGATGGATTTGAAGCGTGATGGTTCGTGTGGTGCGGATTTGAGACAAATGGGGGTTTCCAGGCCATTCGGGCTGCCCGGCGATTGCGAAAACTGCACCTTCGATGACATCAATCATGAGGTCCCGCCGACGAAGGCCCTGCTAGCACTTTCAACCAAAAACGTTGCCCGACCCGCACCTGCTTACTCCAAATGAAGGCACAGCATGTTGAGCCAAACGTCATCTCCTCCCGATGAAGTGCGTGGCGTTGAACAACTGACCGAAAAATACTCGCTGCTGCGAGAGCAGCTTGGAGGGGTGATCGTCGGGCTCGACGAAGTGATCGAGCAGACGATGATCGCCATCCTCTGCCGCGGGCACTGCATTCTGCAGGGAATGCCGGGCCTGGCCAAGACGATGCTGGTCTCGACGCTGGCTTCGCTGTTGCATCTCACGTTTCGCCGCGTTCAATTCACACCCGACCTGATGCCCGCCGACATCACCGGCACCGACGTTTTGGAAGAAGACCGAACGTCGGGCAAACGCGTGTTTCGGTTCGTCAAAGGCCCGCTTTTCGGCAATATCATTCTGGCCGACGAAATCAACCGCACCCCGCCCAAAACGCAAAGCGCGCTGTTGGAGGCCATGCAGGAGCGGCAATTGACCATCGGCGGCGAGACGTATCCGCTGCCCGATCCGTTTTTCGTGCTGGCCACGCAAAACCCCATCGAGCACGAAGGGACGTATTCGCTGCCCGAGGCACAGCTCGACCGCTTCCTGTTCATGATTCAATTGAAGTATCCGACATTCGAACAGGAAATTGAAATCTGTAAGCGGCAGACGACCGACTACGAGTTCGAGACGTCAACCGTTCTTTCGACCGACGACTTGCTGCGGGCCCAGAAGCTGATCCGCACGGTCCCGGTCGCGGATCACGTTTACGCCTTTGCGGTCCAATTGGCGCGGATGACGCGTCCGGAAGAGGGGCAGCTTCCGGCCGAACTCGCCGACATGGTGCAATGGGGCGCCGGCCCGCGCGCCAGCATTTACCTGCTGATGGCGGCAAAGGCCCGCGCCATTTTGCATGGCCGGTTCCATGCCACCACCGAAGACGTGCAGGCGGTGGCCTTGCCCGTGCTCAGGCATCGCGTGATTCCGACATTCAACGCCGAAGCCGCCGGCGTCTCTAACGACGAAATCATCAAAAAGGTGCTGCAGGAACTGGGAAAGAAGGGAGCCAAAGCACCGCGTCCGGCACGCTGAACGGACCGCGGGGATAAACCCCGCGGCTCAACGGGACGTCGATTCGAGTCGCCATTTGAGCGACGACCGCGAATCCCCCTCCCCCCGCGCGGGCCTGCGGCGAGCTCAGCCGAGCGGGGAGGGTCGGGGTGGGGGGCGAGCAACCCTAGATCTTATATATGTCACCAACCAGCGAATAAGCCTTGAAAACCTCGGCGAAAGAAAACCTGAAGCTGCTCGATCCGGAAGTTCTCAGCCGGGTCGGCCACCTCGATATCCTCTCGCGGACGGTCGTCGACGGCCTGCTGTCCGGCAAGCACCGTTCGGTCCAGCGGGGCGGCACGTTCGAGTTCGCCGAACATCGCGCTTATAGCGCCGGCGACGAGTTGCGGCTCATCGATTGGCGCATCTATGCGAAGCGCGACCGGTACTACGTCAAACAGTACGACGAAGAAATCAATCTGCAGGCAACCATGGTCGTCGATGCCAGCGGGTCGATGGATTTCGGCATGTCGACCGTCTCGAAGCTCGAGTATGCGAAATGCGCCTGCGCTTGCCTGTCGCGGCTTATGCTGCGCCAGCGCGATGCCGTCGGGCTAAGCTGCTTCTCGGGCAGCGGCAACCAGTATATTCCTCCGCGCAGCCGCGCGAGCCACCTGCACTCGATCCTCGAAACGTTGCGAACCATCAAGCCTCGGGGCGACGTGTCGCTGGCGAAGACGCTGCTGGGCCTCGGCCCGCGTTTGAAGCGGCGAGGCATGGTGGTGGTCTTTTCCGATTGCTTCGGCGATCTGAAGCAGCTCATCAAAGCGCTGCACCTGTTGCGACTGAGGGGACACGAAGTCATCCTGTTCCACGTTTTGGCGCCGGAAGAGCTGACGTTTTCGTTCTCGAACGCATCGCGGTTCGAGTGCCTCGAAACGGCCGGCCTCCGCCTGGACCTGGAGCCCGGCTCGGTCAGGCAGCAGTACCTGGCCCGCCTCAACGAGTTCCTTACCAACCTCACCGCCGAGTGCACTCGCATCCGCTGCGAGTACTTTCGGCTGACCACCGGCCAGTCATTGGCCGACACATTGTCCTACTACCTGCGATTGCGGGCCGCCAGCATGAATTGACGAACCCCTCTCCCCTCAGGGGAGAGGATGGGAGAGGGGTGAAGGAGATACGGAGACGCAGGGACGCGGTGACACAGGGGGTAGACCGCCGCATGCCTGCGGCATTGCGGCTAAACGCCGACGCACTCCGCAAACTGAAAACTGAAAACTAAACCCTCCCCCAACCCCTCCCTGGAGGGGAGGGGAGTTTCTCTGACACCATTCGAGACGAGCTCGGATGAAACTCTTTAGGACGTCACTGTTGAAAGCGGAAACAATGCTCATGAGTCGAACATTCAAACGAACGGGCTGGGCCGTGGTGATCGCAACAGCCGCGATTCTTTCCGTCCACTCATATGCCGAACAGCAGTCGGGGAAATACGATCCCACCGCG
>JBBDVZ010000256.1:0-5258 GCA_040903115.1 Planctomycetaceae bacterium | reverse complement strand
TTTCACCCCTCTCCCAACCTCTCCCCTGAGGGGAGAGGGGTTTTGAAATGCCCTCTAAGTTCGCTTTATCGTCTGAGACACAACCAGCGCGCGACTACGAAGCCGCCTGGCCGTTACTGCCGAAGATGATCTCCGCAGTGATCTCCTGCATTTCGCTGTAGCCGCGCTTCACGCAGGTGAGGTTATCCTGCACGACCTGCTCGCCGCGCTTGCCGAAGTATTTCCGCAGCGCCTCTTCGACGCCGGCGTACACCCTTTCATCGGACATTTCGCTTTCGTGGGTGTAGGGGGTCAGCTTCAAAAACGCGCCGAGCAGCACGATGCCCTGCATGCGCATCTCGAGGTCGGCCTCCGACGCCACTTCGCGGGCAATCTTCACCATGTCGGCAAAGAAGACCCGCAGCTTCTTGTCGCGAATCGCCTTTTTGTGATGCAGCGGAATGCGATCCCACACGTCGCGCGGGCTGGAAAAGTGGCTCTGCATGAAGATCGCGCCGCCGTCGACCATGCCCGTCAGCGGATTGCCGCTGAACAGCGAGTTTGTGTCGTTAAGCACCACCAGATCGACGTGCTCCAGCTCGCTGTGCGAAAAGATATGCGAGTTCGCGATCGTCAGGTAATACGTGGTCGGCAGGCCCTTTTTCTCCGACCCGTACTTCGGATAGGCCTGCACATCTTTGCCGAAGACCTGGCCGCCGATGGTCGCAATCACCTTGTTCGTCGTCACCGAGCCGAACCCGCCGACCGAATGCCCGCGCATCGAAAACGCGCCGTCCGGGCGCAGGTCCGGGTCTTCGGCCATCGGCAGCGCCAGCGCGTGTTTGATGCCGACGCAGAAAAAGTCCTGCCCGTCGCGAATCATGTTGTCGAAAATCGCGACGATATCGCCCGCGCGCACGTCGCGGCTGCCGAGACCTGCCGCTCCGTGATAGATCCGCGGCACGGATTTAATTTTCTCATGGCCGCTCTGGCCGGTGATCGAGTCGCAGAAGGCGGCCTTGATTTCGCGGGTGAGATGATTTCCGGTGGTCGACAGCGGATCGTCCATCCGCTCGATGATGCTGATCGCCTTGCAGTTTTTGAGCACCTCGACGATCTTTTGCCCCGGAAATGGCCGAAAACAGTAGATATTGAGGCAACCGGCCTTCAGGCCCTTCACGTCGCGCAAGTAGTCGACGGTGATCTGAGCCGTCTCCATGTACGAGCCCATGCCCACCAGCACGTACTCGGCGTCTTCGCAGCGATAACCGTCGACAAAATCGTAGTGGCGGCCCGTTTTGCGATAGAATTTGTCGAACGCGTCGCGAAGTGCCGGCTCGACCTGGTCGTAGTACCAGCGCTGGGCGATCTTGCCCTTCATGTACGAGTCCTGGTTTTGCACCGTGCCCGACATCATGGGGTTGGCCGGATCCATCAGGTTCATCAGCTTGTCTTCGGGCTTGCCGACGTACTCCTTCATGAATTCCGGTTCGATGAGGCGGACCGACTCGACGGTATGCGTCGTCAAAAACCCGTCTTGAACCGAGAGAAACGGCGTGCAACAGGCCTCGGCCGCGCGACGCGCAATCAGGCACAGATCGCCGGCTTCCTGGGCGTTGCGCGCGAACAAAACTCCCCAGCCGCAATCGGCCACGCTCATCACGTCGTCGTGGCCGGCATGCACGTTGAGGCTTTGGCTGGTGAGCGCCCGCGCGCCGATGTTGAACACCACGGGCAACCGCTTGCCGGAGATGGTGTAGAGCACTTCCTTCATCAACACCAGGCCCTGGCCCGACGTGAAGTTGGTCACGCGACCGCCGGCCGCAGCGAAGCCTTCGCAAAACGTCGCCGCCGAGTGTTCGCTTTCCG
Organism: Planctomycetaceae bacterium; assembly: GCA_040903115.1. Classification (GTDB taxonomy): domain Bacteria; phylum Planctomycetota; class Planctomycetia; order Planctomycetales; family Planctomycetaceae; genus JBBDVZ01. The sequence continues at coordinate 3,410 of JBBDVZ010000256.1, read as the reverse complement.
GCTCGAAAAAGACGAGCTGATCGCCCCAGAGGTTGGGAATGCCGTTCATGACGTTGGCATTGAATCCGCCGCCCATCGTGGTCGAGCTGGTGATGGGGTAGGCCCCCGAGCCCTGCGAGATATGCGTTTCGACCCAGACGACCGCCTCGGCGCCGTCGCAGGTGGTCGGCAGGCCCGGATACTCGAATTTCCGCTCGACGACCTCGACGTCGGGCGTCCCCGTGGTTCGCTCGATTGCTCCCGTTGCCATGGGCTTCAAACCCCCTTCTTTGTCAAAATGATTCCGGCGCGAAACGGCAGAGGCTCACCGTTCCCGCCGCAGACGGCCGTGCCAGTCGACGACCCGTCCGCTGCAATAATGTCATTGCTCGGCCGCCGGCAAAACACCGGGGCTGCATTCGTGTACCATTACCCCGTCCCGCCGAAGCCCGTCTTTTGCGACGTTCCGTCGAGGGATAAGCGCTTTTCGATACCAAAACCGGCTGCCAAGCGACGGGCGGCTTTAACCGCTTGACCCACAAGTAGAAAGGGTACGAAACGATCGCTGCAAACCGTCCGGTAATGGTACATCAAAACCATCCCGGCGAAAAGGGCAGGTTGCGCCGACCGGCGAAAGTCGAAATTTGCGTCGCTGGTGGAATTTTCCCATCTTCGGGTCAGGGCAGGGGGGCGGCAGTCCGAATTGGATGCGGGTTCGCAGGGGTGCCACTGCTGAGTTGCTTCAACTCAGCAGTGCTTTCTCATAGATGGTACAAGACGACTTTTCCACGCTCGACCCGCAAGCGCAAGTACAAGGGAGCACTGCTGAACCCAAAGCGGTTCAGCAGTGGCACCCGGCACCCGGCGCGCGACGAGGCATGCCCAGGCGTTACCCGAAACGCCTTCCCACGTCACTAAACGACTCCCGTCCCCTTTTTCCTTCCCATTCGTCCGATCGGATGCGAATCTCGCGTTCCGCAGAAACTGGATACCGAGTCGATTCGAAGACGTAGTGTTCGTCTCCTGGAGCCGTATTTTCGATGACAAAATCAATGGACCCTCCGCGAACCAATAGGCAGATTTCATGCTGTGGATCATCGTCAGTGCTTGCGAACACGGCGACCACTACGAACGGAATGCCCTTAAGTTGAGCGAGCTTCTGAGGAACTTTTCTCTCCAACCATTTCAAGCGACGACGCTCGACTGCATCGAGATCCCGCTGTTTCGCGATCATCTTCCGCCGCCAATGCGCGACGGCTGCTTTTACGTCGAATTTGTCCGTGAACTGCCCCATAAAGATCTCATCGGGGTAAACGAGCACGTCGTCCTCGAAGCAGTCTCCGGGACATTCCATGTGGAATCGGATCCGCCAGTACGGAAACTGCCGCAGCACTTCATCCTGCAAACGTTCCAGCAATTCTAGCTGAACGATGCCCGGGTCGGCCGAAACAAAAATTCCTAGTTCTCGTGACCCATACCTAGGCGCAACAGCGTGTTCCGAAAAGGAGTCTTGGTGCAGTTCGGTCATCTTTGGATAATCGATCTCGTCAAGATAATCTCGAATGACCTCGGGCACTAATTCGTGAAACTCGAAACGCTCATCCGCACTGATGTCTGGGATGTCCGGCGTCAGGCGAAAATAGCGCAACTTCCCTGCATACACACCATCCGGGTCATACTGCTGCGGTGTGGTGTTGTAAATGACATCGATTTCTTCCGGCCGTGGATAATCGGACATCATGTACTCCTGCGGGGCGCCACAAATGGCGAACTTGCCTCACGTGCAGTCGGAACCACCACAGCCCCTGGGAATCTTCAAGAGGTCGATCGGCGCGATCAGAAAGTCACGCCGAATCGTACCATCGGCGGGACACACACCGCCTGCACATGAGGTCGCAACCGGGCATTGAAGCCCAGGGATCGACGCGACCGGCGATTCGGGCTCTCTACAACCTGTCGCCTTGATAGCTGCTTTTCTATACATCTCGAACAGTGTCTCTTTCGATCCCTCTAGAATCAAAATCGCGATATCTTGTCGACCTTGCGAAAAGACCACTTCAAGCTTCTGTACGTGAAGGAAGCTACTGTACGCGTCACGCAGTACATTCGTGAGCGCATCGGCCGACTGCTCCGAAAAATAGGGGCACTCGAGTTTGGATATTGACATAACAAATTCATTCAATGTGCGGCGTGCCCGTACCTCGATAAATGCCTCTTCCAATACAACCGTTCGTTCCCAATTGTCTTTTTGCCGCTGGATCGTCTCGCTCGCCGCGTCGATTAGCTTCGGTCCATCAATGAACAGAAAAGGTGTCAGGAACCGTTTGTCGGCCCAGGAACCGTTTGTCGGCCCAGGAACCGTTTGTCGGCTCAACCGTTTGTCGCGGTCGTTCCGGCTGGTGGTACGCGGTCGGGGTCGCTACGCCAAATTATGTACGAGTAGACGATCAATCCCACGAGACCGACCCCGGCGATGATGAACGTGCCGAGAAGTGCCCAGCCTTTGCCGATCAGGCCGGCGGCCGCCATGCACAAGCCGATCAGGATGAAGAGCCATCCCCCCAGTCGATGCGTTTTGTTCCATGATGCCTTACTGGAAAGGGTCCACGGGGTGCGGATCCCGCAGAACCAGTTCGGGCGAATCTTTCCCATCACGCTGCCAAGAACGAAAAACAGGATGCCCACCGACACCATCATGACCTCGGTGACCGACACCGGTTGTCCAAAAGCCGCCAGCAGAATCACCGCATACACGACCCACAGAAAGCACGCCAAGGCGTACCTCACGACCGTGTAAGCGCCGACGAATCGCTGATAGTTGGCGTACCCGGGGTCCAAGCGCGGCAAAAATAACAGCAGCAAATAGAGCGCTAAAGCCACGAGCGGAATGCCCAGCAGCCCCTCGACCTTGCCTCCGAAACGATCGACTTCGCCATGGATGTTCCAGTGCACGGGAATCCGGTCGGGCGCCGCCGACCACGCGCAGGCGGCGGTTACAAACAATGCGCCGATCAGGATAAGCAGGGGAAGTTCCGTGCGCCACGCGAATTTCATCCGCTTGTCTCCTGTTGCTTTCCAACCGCCTTTTGCGGCGAGGCTGCTTCCACCTGGCCGACGTCGAACATTTCGAGAATAACGGCAAGCATTTCCTCGATCGCGGACAAATTGAGGCTGTAGACAATCGAAGTGCCGTTCCTCTCGGAGACAATCAAACCGGCGTTCTTCAGCACATTGAAGTGAGCCGACAGCGTCGAGCGCGCCAGCGAAAAGCGGCCGGCGATTTGACCGGCGGTCATGTCCCGTTGCCGCAGCAGCCGCACAATCTCTCGCCGGGTGGGATCGCTGAGCGCCTGGAAGATGGAATTCATGGTTTCGCCAACGGGACCGGGTTGGGTGCCATGGCCACGGCTCTGCGTGGCCATGCCTTGGGA
>JBBDVZ010000255.1:0-5275 GCA_040903115.1 Planctomycetaceae bacterium | reverse complement strand
AGCATGCCCATCCAAAGCGATGGGCATGGCACCCGACGTTTTAGGCTAGACAGTCTACTAGTATATCCCGAGCGGCTTAACGAGGAATACCCACTGTTGGTCGGCACGGTCTTGCTGCCCGTCAACAGGTCCGCGTAGTCGGGTCATAAGGGATTTCCAGGCTGTCGAGCAGGCGGGGCCGCTCTTCTCGCCCTTTGCCCATGACAGCAACCGCCTTATGATAGCTCTCGTCGGTGCTCGAATAGCACGACGAGCGTCTCATTGCTGGCCGGATCACACGCTCGCCGCTTAAGACAGCACAAATTCCCCAGTGGCCATTCTGAAGACGCAGCAGGGTTCCGTGAGTTCATCGAACGCAGATCCCCCGCGCGACGCGGCCGATCATCCGAAGCCAGAGCACGGCTCGTCCGACGCGGATGCCGTTCGGTTGCCCGGGTCGGCGCGCTCGACGACGGAGTTTCGCTCGTCTCGCTCAGAGGCGGGGTCGAAACCAGCCGCGGCCGCCACCGTTGCTACTTCAATCGGAGACACGGGCGATTTGGGTGAACGTTGGCTGGGCGATTTCCGGCTGTTGCGTCGTTTGGGCCGAGGCGGGATGGCGGAAGTTTATCTCGCCGAGCAACGTTCGATCGATCGTGCCGTCGCAATTAAAGTGTTGCGGGCCGAGTTCGTCGCCGATGAAGTGCACTTGAAGCGTTTTGCGCAAGAGGCTCGAGCCGCCGGCGGGCTCAACCATCCGAACATCGTCCAGATCTACACGATTGGCGAAGCCGACGGCGTGCACTTCATTGCGCAGGAATACGTGCAGGGGTTAAACCTCGCGCAGTACCTCCAGCGCAACGGCCCGCCCGACGCCCGCGGGGCGTTGCACATCATGAAACAAGCGGCCCAGGCCCTTCAGGCGGCCGGCGAGGCGGGAATCATCCATCGTGACATCAAGCCCGAAAATATCCTCATCAATCAAAAGGGGATCGTAAAGGTCACCGACTTCGGTCTGGCGCGGCTCACCCTTGGCGAGAGGGTTCACCTCACGCAGGACGGCCTCACCATGGGCACGCCGCTGTACATGAGCCCCGAGCAAATCAACGGCGGCGAGCTCGATGCCCGCAGCGACATCTACTCGTTCGGCGTCACGTGCTACCATCTCCTGACCGGACGGCCGCCGTTTCGCGGAGAAACGGCCATGAGCCTGGCCGTGCAGCACGTCAACGAAAAGCCGCTGCCGCTGGATCGCATCAGGCCCGACTTGCCGCCCGGCCTGTGCCGCATCGTCGAGCGGATGATGGCGAAGTCTCCCAAGTCGCGCTATGCCGACGCGGCGACTTTGTTGAACGACATGCAGCGCGTCGCCGACAACATCGGCGACGAACCTCCCGCTGCGGCCATGGCGCGCCTTGCCCACCTCATGACCCACGGAGCCTCGCACAACGCCGGCCTGCCGGGACCGTTTTCCCGATTACCAGGCGGCCGGGTCGTGCAATCGATCATCGCGTTGGCAGCCGCGTGCATTCTGTTGGCAGCGACCTCCGCGGTGGTCGGCTGGTGGATGCGTCCGGACGATCCGCTTGCGGTCGAGCCACGCATTAAAACCTCGGAACGGCCCCAACCGTCCGTCATCGAGCAGTACGGGCGAGCCTTCCTTCTCGTCGACGACGAGCAGGCATGGCTGGCGGTCCTGCAGTATTTTCCCGAAGAGGAGAGTTTCGGCGAGTTGGCGCGGGCGCAGTTGGCCAGGCTGTATCTGCAACAAGACCGTTTCGATGACGCGGAGAAGTTGTTCGCCGAGTTTGCCACCCCTGCGCAAAAAGATTCCCGACTCCGAGCGCGCGGTTACGCGGGCCTGGCGATCATCGCCGCCGCCAAAGGCAAGCATCTCGAGTCGCATCAAATCATTGTCGAGCAACTTTTGCCGTTGCAAGAGGTCTTAGACGACACGAGCAGGGAGTTGGTGGTCGAGGCCATCGGCTATAACCGCGCCGCGTTGGGTCGTCAGGTCGAACCCGACCTCGAGAACCGCTTCAGACCGCCGCCGGATCGCAACGAGACGCCTGGACGAAATTGACGGAACCTGGCGGAGATCATCCGGTCTCGATGAGGTCACCCAGCGTGCATTGAATTCACGCGGGGTTCTTCGTGTCCGGCCGGCGAGCTTTCAGCGAAAAAGCCAGTGCCGCTGCAATCACAGCCGCGACTGCGAGCGTCCCATAGGTCCATTGCGTCCAGTGAGCGGCAGGCGCTAAGCCGGCGAAGGTCGGCGCGATGCCGCCGATGCCGAAAATGATCATGTTGTTGAAGCCGTAACCCAAGCTCCGTCGCGATGCTGGGACGTACTGCGCGATCAGGCTGTTGTACACCGGCTGCGACATGAAGTGCACCAACGCCAGCAGACAGGACGCCCAGAGTCGTTCTCTGCCGTCGGCCACGGCCATCCATGCCAAAAAGGGCGCGTTGGCGAGCAACACGGCGGCGAGTTGAAATTCCAATCGGCCCGGCCGCGCCATTCGGCCCGCCAAGGCCTGTCCGACGACGCCGCACAATAAGACAGTCGCCGCAAGCTGATTGCGGTATCCTGCGGGAGAAACATCGGCGGGAGTCAGGCCCGCTTCGCCAAGATATCGCGGCAAGAAATGCATGAACGGTGCGTAGATGCAACCTTGTAAGGCTCCTGAGGCAATCAGCACGAAATACGCTCTCCAACGCGCGGGTTCGATTTCCGCGGGGACACGCGGCGTCGACGTCGGCTGTCCTGCCGACGTTTCCCGGTGATGCTCGCGCAACGTCACGAGTATCACCAGTCCCAGCACAGCCGCGGGCGCGGCCAGCAACAAGTAGTAGTGCCGCCAACTCACGTTGCCCGTGGCGAACACCAGCGATGCCATGAACGGTGCCCCGGCGATGCCCAGCGAGCCGAGGATGCCGTGCCAGCCGAGCGCGGCTCCCCGGTTTTCGGCGTTGGTTTCATGCGAGATCAGCGCCAGCCCGGCAGGGTGGTAGATGCTTGCGAAGCATCCCATGGCGAACATCGTCATAAACAGCGCGGACAATAGCGACGAATGCCAGGCGACGAGCGACGTCGCCGCGCAGCCGAACAAATAAATCGCCAACAGCGGCTTCGCGCCGTAGCGATCGGACAGCCAGCCGGCAAAGAAGGCGCCGAAGCCGAATGGCAATCGCCAGGCCGAACCCAACATACCGGTCACGTTTTTGCCGACCGCGAACTCGTCGCCGATCATCTGCTCGACGCTCGGCAGCGCCAATTCGAAAACATGCACCAACGCATGGGCGCACGAAACGAGCAGAACCAGCCGAAACGTCCGCGGACTCATGCGAGGATCTCAAACGGCACTATCACAAGGGCGGACTTCGATAGTGCGAAAGGTCGGGTTGGGAGACGGAGAAAACGTCAAAAGCTTCGACCCTCCCCCAACCCCTCCCTGAAAGGGAGGGGAGTCAGATTTTCTCTACCGTTTGTCGATCGGCACGAACGGTCGCTCGGTCTTGCCGACGTACACTTGCCGCGGGCGGCTGATGCGCGTCCCCGGGTCTTCGCGCAGCTCTTTCCAGTGAGCGATCCAGCCCGGCATGCGGCCGAGCGCGAACATGACGGTAAACATGTTCGTCGGGAGGCCCATGGCACGATAGAGAATTCCGCTGTAGAAATCGACGTTGGGGTACAGCCTGCGTTCGGCGAAGTAGGGATCCTTGAGCGCGATGCCTTCGAGATGCTTGGCGATATCGAGCAGCGGATCCTGGATGCCCAGTTTGGCAAGCACGTCGTCGGCTGTCTTTTTCAGGATGGTGGCCCGGGGGTCGAAGTTTTTGTAGACGCGGTGGCCGAAGCCCATGAGGCGGAAATCAGAGTTTTTGCTTTTCGCGAGATTTACGTATTTCTTGTAATCGCCGCCGTCATCGTGAATCCGCTGCAGCATCTCGATGACTTCCTGGTTGGCGCCGCCATGCAGGGGCCCCCAGAGAGCGCACACTCCGGCGCACAGCGAAGCGAATAGATTCGCGCCGCTGCTGCCCACGATGCGGACCGTCGACGTGCTGCAGTTCTGCTCGTGGTCGGCGTGCAATATCAACAGCTTGTTCATCGCACGAACCAAAATTTCCGGCACGTCGTACGGCTCGCAGGGCACGGCGAACATCATGTAGAGAAAATTGGCGCAGTACGAGAGCTCGTTGCGCGGATACATGAAGGGCTGGCCGATCGATTTTTTGTACGCATAGGCCGCAATCGTCTTGGCCTTCGCGAGAATGCGCACCATGTTGAGCTCTTCGCCGGCGTCGTTCAGCTCCGGATAATACGTCGACAACGACGCGATCATCGACGAGAGGATCGCCATCGGATGGCCGCTCGGCGGGAAGCCCTCGAAGAACTTCTTCATGTCCTCGTGAATCATGCTGTGATAGGTCAGCTTCTCGCGCAGCGCAGCCAGCTCGCGGGCGGTGGGAAGCTCTCCGTAGATGAGCAGATGGCAGACTTCGACGAAACTGGCGTGCTCGGCCAATTGCTCGATCGAATAGCCGCGGTACCGCAAGATTCCCTGTTCGCCGTCGATGAACGTGATCGCGCTTTGGCAAGCGCCGGTGTTCCCAAAACTCGAATCGAGCGTGATGTGGCCCGTCTGGGCGCGGAGATTGCTGATTTCGATGGCGCGCTCGTTTTCGGTGCCGATCACGATGGGTAGCTCGAACTCGTTTTCATCAAGCGTCAGCTTTGCCGTGCTCATCGCGATTGTCCCTTCTTCAATGCTATGCCGCCGAAGCCGGCAGCCGAGTTGCTCAAACGGCGCCCTGATGGCTTGGGTTTGCGGTCGCGGACATTATAGGGTTCTCGCCCGCCGTTGACACCGACAGGAAGCTCGAGTGCTTCTACCCTCCCCTAACCCCTCCCTGGAAGGGAGGGGGAGGCGCTGCGGTCACGAGTCGCTGTTTTCGACTCGGGCCGCATTTTTTCGGCGACGCGTGCTCGGATCGGGATCGAGCCCCGTGGGCGCCGGAAGTGCCTTGAGAATGCCGTCGAAACGATGCCGCGCGGCGAGGACTTCAGGATCTTGCGAGTTTGTGACGTCGACATAGCCTCGGCCATCGCGGTTGCCGCCGCAATCGTAGAAACGTCCGTCGCCTTCCAGCAACCAACGCTTGTCGCGCAGGATTCGTTGGTTGTGCAAGTAGCTGAAAATCCAATCCCGATGGGTGCCATTCTCGCCGCGCAGCGTCGGAACGAGACTGACACCGTCAAGCTCCCGATCGGTCGGCAAAGTGGCGTGTG
>JBBDVZ010000254.1:0-5280 GCA_040903115.1 Planctomycetaceae bacterium | reverse complement strand
CGCATATCCAAGCCGACGACTTGTCGTCGGAACGACGGCGAAGCCGTCGGCTTGGATATGCGTGACAATCATTCCTATTGCAACGCTGACCGTCAATTATGCCCGCACCGCTTCTCGATCGCGAAGAATATATCGAACAGGCGTACCTGTTCCGGGTTTATCGCGAACGGCTCGATGAAAATCTATCGGCACAGGACATTCTCACCAGCATCGGCGAAGAGGTCTTGGCCACGTCGAAGCTGCCGTTGGCCATTGATTTTCTCAAAGGAGAGATCCTGCTGACGGGCCGCATCAGCGACGGCATGGCGCGAATTCCGCATTACTTCACGCCGTTTCAAACATTTGTGATGTCGAGGGCCGAGGACGACCGCTCCCGCTTCGATATCCGCATCGCGCTCCAAATGCTGGAGCGCGAAGCCGAATATCTCGCCGGCACGCCGAATCAGGCGGGGCTGTTTGTCTACCAGTTCGAATGCATTGCACGGAACCGGTTGGGTTACGATCGGGGCATGACGGCCATGTCGCGCGACCCGTTCTTCAGCAGCGAGTGGCGCGATTGGATTTTGAAAGTGCGCCTGAGGCTGGGCACCACCGACTTTGCCGACCTGATCTTTTACCGGTCGGAACACTTTGTCAACGATCGGCGCCGCCGCACCGGTAACCCCGACTATACGCCTTCGTACCCGATTTTCTTCGGCGTGCAGGAAGGTCGCATCGCCCGCGCAAACCGGGGGAAGGATCCGCTGTTCATGTTTGCGGCGCTGCAGCGACAGCTCGGGTTTCCCACCGTCCCGCGCGCGAAAGCAAAACCGACCGAGCCGATCTTTCACCCGGCGCTCGAAGAGCGGCTGCAGCGCATCGAGAAGCGGCTGCAGATCTTCGAATCGGAAGCGAAAGACGAGTTCGACATCAGCGAATACATCGTGCGGCCGGAAGAGTAGCTGTCAGCGATCAGCTAGAAGCGATACGAAGTCATATCACGCGACTCGCTCGGGTTCGCAGAATGCGTCAGTTAAGGCAAAGGCGTCACCCCGAAGGGGTGCAAGAACATAGCCCGGCGTCAAGCGCAGCGCCACGCCGGGTGATGTGCAATGTAAGTGCCGCAAACCCTGAAAGGGTTTTATCCCTGTCCGCGTTGATACAACCCTTTCAGGGTTGGTGCGCTCGGTTTGCCCGCTGAACCCAGGGAGGCGCTTCGCTTTCCCTGGGCTATGTTATGAAACGCTTTCAGCGTTTACGATTCGGTTATTTGATAGCGGATTTGTCAGAAGCTGACCGCTGACTGCTGACTGCTGATAGCTTCCCCCCTATGGTCGAAACCATCAACGCTTCCATCTACGACTTCCCCACCTACTACGACCTCGTCTTCGGCTCCGACTGGCAGGCCGAGTATCGGTTCCTGCGCGGCTGCTTCGAGAAACACGCGTCGCGGCCGGTTCGGCGGGTGTTCGAGCCCGCTTGCGGCACCGGACGCCTGCTCATCAAGTTTGCCGAGGCGGGCTTCCAGGTGTGTGGCAACGACCTGAATCGCAAGGCGGTCGACTTCTGCAACGCCCGACTTGTGAGACGCGGCTATCGACCAACCGCACTGGTGGGCGACATGGCCGATTTCCGCGTCAAACGCACCTACGATGCCGCCTTCAACATGATCAACAGCTTTCGGCATCTCGACAGCGACGTTGCGGCGGAAAGCCATTTGCGCTGCATGTCCGCTGCGCTGGCCGACGGTGGCTTGTACGTGCTGGGATTGCATCTGCTGCCGACAAAAGGCGAGTCGGAGGACCGCGAAGAGTGGTCGGCGCGGCGTGGAAATCTGGCGATCATCTCGTCGATGCGGTCCGAGTGGATCGATGGCCGCTTTCGAAACGAGCATCTCGGCATCACGTTCGACGTGTACACGCCAACCCGACACTTCCAAATCGCCGACGCGATGGATTACCGCACCTACACGGCTGCCCAGATGCGGCGACTGCTGGCGCGGGTCCCCGAATTCGAGATCGTCGCGACCTACGACTTTGCCTACGAGCTCGACCAGCCGGTCGTCATCAACGCGACAACGCAGGATGTGGTGTTCGTGCTGCGAAAGCGTTCGGTGCCTCCGTCGCGCGCCGGACAAAACGGAAGAGCGCGTCAGCGTGCGTACCAGGCACACAGCCGGCCGATGTCGCGCGTGCGAGCCAATAAGCGAACGCGGCGGCGAAAGTGACCTTGGCCAAACGCGGGCGAGTAGCCGTGATGATGATCGGCAATCGCCAGCGCTCTGGCGACGTCGTCGGTGGTTAATGCCGATCGTCCGCCGCTGGCCGCCAGCCAGCGCGACAGCCAAAGCACCGACGGGAAAACCAGCGCCAGGCTTTGGAAGCCTTCGACCAGCGGCACGTCGTAGTAGGCCGGACCGCAAAAATGCAGTCCTTGAATCTTCACGCGGAAGTAGCGTGTGAGTATTTCGTCCGCCTCCGCCGAAATGCCGCCGAACGGTGCTTCAAGCGCCGAGAACGGAACGCTGCTGAAGACTTCTTGCAGCGGAGGGACGTTGCCGGTTCCGCGCGCGAAGCGGATGGCCGACCGCAACAATCGCCAACGTCCCGCCAGCCCCGACTCGAGTGAAACAAACGTGTCTTTGCGGGCGTACTGGGCCGCCAGCAGGCGAAACTGCAATTTTCCGGACCGGCTGGGTTCGTCCATCGGTGCGAGGTTTTCCGCGACTTCGTGCGATGCGGCGGTCGTCATCAGGTCGAGGAACTCGCCGAGCCGCTCGCCGCGCACGACGTCGAACTTCGATTGCCCGGCCACGTTGATCCAGAACAAGGCGCGCATCAGCTTCACGGTGACGGATACGTCATTCGCCGCAAACGTCTGGTCCAGCGCGGTGACAAAGCGGGAAAAGTCGGGCCAGTCGAGCCGCTCGTGATCGCTGACCGGAGGCGGCGGCACGTTCTTCGCCGACTCGGGAACGACGACGGCGGCCATTTTTTTGAGATCGTCCAGTTGCTCGGAAACGGGCCGGCCGAGGTTCGCCACCACCGACGGGCAACTGAATCGCAGGCTGACGACGGCCTGCTTGCCGCCGGGATGAAACGCGTACGGATAAATGCGGCAGGGCAGGGGTTTGGCGTGCTCGCCGAACTTCGCATGAATGCGGCACAACCCCTTCTCATCGAGGAACACACACGCCCCGTCGCTCTGATGGCCGAGACGATAGCGCTGCTTGCGACCAAAACCGGACAGGCGCACGAGCACCGGCCGGTCGGCGGGAATGCCATCCGCTTCGGTCCAATTCTGCGCAATGATCCGCTGTCTCTCTTCCTCGGTCACTTCGATGAGATGCTGCCGGCAGCAGCCACCGCAGTTGTGGCAACTCCAGTTTTGAATCGTCGGCAGCGTTAAGCGAACGGCCATGTGTGGATTGTATACCAGCGTGGAACTCGGAGCGCGGAGTGCGGAACGTGCCAAAGTTTTCAGTGTTCAGTTTTCAGTGTTCAGCAACAAGACGGAGATTGACGTCGCACTGAACACTGAAAACTGAAAACTAAACCAAAGCTGATCGCTGAAAGCTGACCGCTGATAGCTCCCTCCTCACAGCCCGATGTAGCGGGAATAAATGCCGCGGGCGACGCCGATGTCGTCGGTGCCCTTGATGATTGCGCGGCCGTCGCGGAAGACGGTGACCTCGAAATCCGGGTCCTTCAAGGCCAGACGCAGCAGATAGGCATTGTGATCGACCGTACCGACGCTGCGCAGCTTGTCGGCCAATTGCTCGAACGAGAGCCCGGACTTCTGCGTGGGCGAGACCTGGACCGCGTTGCGACCGCACAGAACGGTCGTCTGCGAGCCTTGCTTGCCGGACAGCCATACACGCTCGCCTTTTTTGCAGGCCGGGCAGTCGGCCCGATCGCGCAGGTCCTTGACGCTCATCTTGCGCAAGCTGGTGTCCCACACGTCGACAATCACCAGCGACGGCGCGATCGACTCGCGGTGGCCGGAGAGAATTTTGATCGCATCGACCGCCTCCAGCGAGGCGATGACGTTGACCGCCGGGCCCAGTACGCCGGCGGTGTCGCAGGTGTCGACGCTGCCGGGATCGGGGACCGCTTCGAGCAGGCAGCGCAGGCAGGCGGTCTCGCCGGGGAAGATGGTCATTGTCTGCCCGTGGCTGCCGATCACGCCGGCATAGATCCACGGAATGCCCAGTTCGAGCGAAGCGTCGTTGATCAAGAACCGCACTTCGAAGTTGTCGGTGCCGTCGAGAATCAAATCGACGCCATCGGCCAGCGCGAGGATATTCGCGTGGTTGATGTCGGCGACGATGGGCTCGACGGTGATCTCGCTGTTGATCTTCCGCAGCTTGGCGGCCGCCGTGACGGCTTTCGGCAAATGAGAGGCGATGTCGTCTTCGTCAAACAGAATTTGCCGCTGCAGGTTGCTCAGCTCGACAAAGTCGCGGTCGACGATCCGCAAAAAGCCGACACCCGCCCGCACCAGCGTCTCGGCCAGCACCGTTCCCAACGCCCCGCAGCCGCACAACAACACCCTGGAATTCAGCAGCCGCCGCTGCCCCTCTTCACCCATCTCGGCAAACAGGACCTGCTTGCTATACCGCTCGAAAGTCGGGTTCATGACTGGTCGTTCTCAACGGCGAAGAAACGGAATTCCCCTCCCCCCCTTGCGGGCCTGCGGCGAGCTCAGCCGAGCGGGGAGGGCAGGGTGGGGGGGCGAACTGCGTTCGACGAGCGATGTCGACACGCGCTCATTGTCCCTGCATTCTAAGCTTGTGAACGCTCGGAAGGCCACGCACTGCGGACGGCACGGCGGAGCGTGCCGTAACCTGCGATCACGCCGCCGCTTTCCGTGTCGCAGGCAGTTGCTCGCCGCGGGCGAGCGCTTCGGCCTCCGTTTCGAGCCGTTCCATCTCCGCCTGCAGCATCAGGCGGTAGTGTTCGAGGTCTTCGCGTTCGAGTTTGAACGGGACCTTCATTGGCGCTCCGGCGCGGATATAGATCGTCGTGAACGGTTTGGGGATCATCATGTCGGACCATTTGCCGCGGATCTTCCAGCAACTGCGGCACGTGTAAGCCGTCGGCACGATGCTGCGCTCCGCGTGCGACGCCAAAAAGACGATGCCCATTTTCATTTCGTGCCGCGGCCCGCGCGGGCCATCGGGGGTGATGGCGACGTGAAGGTGCGTGGTGCGTTCGATCAACTCTCGCATCGCGCGCACGCCGCCGCGGTTCGTCGAGCCGCGCACGGGGGTGATGCCGAGAATCTCCATCGCGTCCGACA
>JBBDVZ010000253.1:0-5337 GCA_040903115.1 Planctomycetaceae bacterium | reverse complement strand
CGACGCGGGGACGCGGGGACACGGAGACGCGGGGAGGAAATGCAGAAACTCCCGCTGCGCGGATTTTCGACGGCAAGCCGTCGGCTTGGATATGGGACGCGAAAGAAGCCCGGCTTTGAAGAAAAGCCGGGCTTCTAGCGTTATGTCCCCAAGGTGCCGTCGAGTTCGATCACGCCTTGGGCGATCATCTTTTCGGCGGCACGAACCATCTTGTCACGATGGCGTTCGAGGTCGGCGTCGAGCCGCTCTTCGGCCAGGGGTTCCAGGATTCGCAGGGCACGGCGGGGCCTGCGGTGCACGTCGAGCATCACGCCGGCAAGCTTCAGCCGCATGCGCTGGGCCTTCTCCGGGAACCGCTCGACGTATTCCTCCATGAACCGAATGGCGGGCAGCCAGTCCTGCGCGTTGTAAAGTCCCTGGGCCAAACCCTTGAGCGCGGGGCGGTCGAGCCGGGCGTCGCCCGCGAGTTGTCTCATTCGCTCGTATTCGGTTAGTGCCGCCCCGGCGCGTCCTTGCGCGAGCAGCTCTCTCATTTTTCGCAGCGACTTGGTTTTGAGCACGATTTTTTTTTGGGCTTGTTCGAACTCGTCGACGGGTTCGACCTCTTCGCCGGGCATGGGCGGCCGGTCGTCGTCGAATTTTTTCTTCACGTGATCTTTCGCCTTCTGGCGGTACTTGTATTCTTCGGGGTCTGCTTGATTTCCGTACGTGCCTCGCATCACCGCGAGCAGGTCCCAGTTCTCGCAGTCGACCCAATTCTGTTTGAGCATGACGACGCCGACGACAAAACCGGTGACCGCGCCCACGAGATGAATGACCTCGCTGGTGACGAAGATCGTCGTCGGCAAATCGAAAGCGGACCTGAGAAACGCATAGAAAACGATGTAAAATATCTGCAGGCCGATGTAATAAATCGAGAACGTGAGAATCGAGATATCAAAAACGATCCCACGGTACAAAATGATCAGAATGCACGTAATGTCGTTTTTAGGGGCCCACACGACGGCCATCGCCAGCAGGCCGAAAATGATTCCCGACGCTCCGCCGGAACCGGCCGGGATCCCGTCGTAGCTCAACATCATGAGCTGCAAGAACGCGCTGTGGGTCATGCCGATCCCGCAATACACGAGCAGGTAAAGCCACCAGCCGAGCTTGCCTTCAATGATGATCCCGAAGCCCCACAGGAAGATCATGTTGCCGATGAGGTGGAACCAACCCATGTGCAAAAAATTGCACAGGATCCACTCGTGAGGATGCAGTCCCTGGCCGAACTCCAGCAAGAATTCCTGCGCCACGGGGTTGTGCAGAGTGTCGCCACGACCGGTCAGCACGAATGTCACGACGTTCGTGATGATCAGCCCCAGCGTGGCGTAGGGCCAATGGTAGATGGGAGCGTCGGTGTTGATCGGCAACAGCACGCGCGATTCTCCTCGTCATCCAATGTAACGAAGGACCGGCTGGTTGTGGATCAAAAATGACCGCGCCGCACGACCGGCTTTCGAGCCGCGGGGTTCATCCCCGCGGTCCCCGGCCCGGCGGAATCAGGCCGCCGGAATGCCAAAAACCTGTTCCTGTCGGGAGCAATTGAAAGGGATGCGAAACCAGGAGCGTCTCGACCCTCGGCTCGACTGAGCTCGCCGAAGTCCCCCAACCCCTCCCTGGAAGGGAGGGGGGTTTTGCATCGTCTGCCTATCGCGACAGGAACGCCACCACCTGTCCGACGTCGACGGGCAGGCTGACGTCGTCGGACGTGGGCAACGATAACACGGTGGCCGAAAGCGATTCCGCGTCGAGCGACAACCATCCGCTTTGCGGGATCGGCGTCGACTCGATAATTCCCTTGTACAACTCACGCAGATTCGGTCGATTGCGGACCGTCACCACGTCGCCCGGGCGTACTTGGATGGACGGCTTGCTGACCGTTCGGCCGTTCAATTGAAAATGCGAATGAACCACACCCTGCCGCGCCTGCGGCCGGGTGAGCGTGAAGCCGGCGCGGCGAATCACATTGTCGAGCCGCCGCTCGCATATGATCAGCAACACCTCGCCCGTGTTGGCGCGCGTGCGGCGGGCCTTGTCGAAATACTTGCGGAGCTGTTGTTCGCGGAGCCCGTAGTAGTACTTGATCTTCTGCTTTTCGGTGAGCGCCAGGCCGTATGTGGAAGCTTTGCGGCGGCGCTGGGCCATTCCGGGCGGGAAGTCCCGCTTCTCGGCGGCGCGCGTGGCGCCGGCGTTCTCGAAGACCATCGCTCCCAAGCGGCGGTTAATGCGACCTTTGGGCCCCGTGTAATGCCCCATTCACTCTCTCCTCGGCGAACCGATTCCCGATTCAGCGGGTGCTGCAAGTGGTTAAAAAAATCCGGCCCCGGCCCTCGTGGGGAGGATATTGCTCCCGCTGAGCCGTCGTGGTGGGAGGGCACGCTGAAATCCGCGGCCACCAAAGTCGTGGAATCGCGACAGCGCGCTCGTTCCCCGAGCCGGATTCCGGCCAACCCGCTGCGAGGTTTCCAGAACGAACGAATTTATAGCCGCAAGGGCCCGATTGCAAGTCATGGCCGGGTGGCGAGGCGTAAGCACTGGGTGGGTGGGGGCGAGCCGCCGAAGAAAGCTCGAAGCTCGAATGTCGAAAGAAGGTCCAAAGCTCGAAGCCCGAATGATGACTATTCACGGAATTTCGTGCTTCGTGCTTCGGATTTCTTTCGACATTCGAGCTTAGTGCTTAACCCGACGTCGTCAGCAGCACGCCGACGAGCACGTCATAGGCGGCATGACACCCCACGGTGATTCCGAATCCTCGCACCACGAACAAAACCGCGAAAAACAGTCCCGCCAATGCCCGAAACGTGAAGCTGAACAGCGTAAACTCGTACGCTTCGTTGCCGACGTAATGAGCGGCGGAGAACAGCAGGCTGGTCGCCAAAATCGCCACAACTGCTGACGTGCGGGGCGAAACGCGGGCCGTCCGCAGGATGAGGTAGCACACCGGCAGCAGGCACAGCCGGAATAAGACCTCCTCATAGAGACCGGCTCCCGTGTACGTAATGACGGGCGCGGTGAGCGCCCGCAGTCCCGTCGACAGCGGAACGCCGGCCCCCAGTCGTTCGAAGGCCAATCCTTGAAACTGGCCCACCACGACCAGCAAGAAGGCGAACAGCAGGCTTTCGGCGAACATTCCGACAAGGGTGTCGGCTGAAACACGCCATGAATATTTGCCGGCAACGTGCCAAATCAGCAGAATACCGACGACCAGCCCGGGCAGCAGCCACATGTCTTCGAAGCCGAACTGCATCAGCCATTCGCGCATCCAGTAATCGGCGCCGTTGCGGATGCCTCCGGCATCCGGGCCGCCGAACATCAAAATGCCCACTTCGTAGACCACCAGCAGCGGGGCGAGGAAGATGAGGCAAGCCAACGGCTCGCGCGCGCGGACCCAGTACTCCGGCCCGTGAGCCGGCTTGGATGCCGATGCAGGAGATTTCGCGGCAGGATTAGATGCCATGCTGCTGCCGGACTGATGCGTACAAAGAGTGCGCGCAATGGTGACGTGTCATCTTTATCGGCTCGTCTCGCAGTCTCTTTGCGGATGAATCGCGAGCACCGTACGGGTGTGCGACGCAATCCGGGGCACAAGTCGATCGTGCTTGCCAATTTGTAATTGCCGATTTCAGTAGCATCGGCTTTCGGGTGCTCGGCAAATCGGCAAAAACGGCCGGTCGACGGAC
Source organism: Planctomycetaceae bacterium (assembly GCA_040903115.1). GTDB lineage: Bacteria > Planctomycetota > Planctomycetia > Planctomycetales > Planctomycetaceae > JBBDVZ01. The sequence goes on along the minus strand of JBBDVZ010000253.1, from coordinate 1,615 downwards.
TGACTGGCGGTTGTTGTGCCACTCGAACCATCGGGCAGGCACGATGACGCAGGCAAGGGCGGATTCGTTCAACTTGGCGCATGTCGGCGGTCGATCAGACTTGAATCGACTCAGATCAACGAATCAGCGCCGGCCGATAAGAAGTCGGTTTGCTCGTCGTGGAGGGATCCCAACTCCGCCCGAGCGCCGCTCGGCCGGCCACCGGACACGGCTGCCAACGGGAGAGCCAAGTGCCCCATACAGCGATCGAACTGTTCCGCGGGCAAGCAGCGCTTATCGAGACGAGCGAGCGCGCCCTGCGGCGGTTGCGCTGTTGTCGGTGTACCCGCCCGGCCTAGGCCCGTTTGAGACGTTGGCGGCCACAAAGAGGTGTGTCGCGGCTGCCAACGGAATCTCAACGCCCTACGGCCGGATGCTCGCGCGGTTTTTTCGGCGACATCAGTGAAAGCCGAATGCATTCCCGCAACGCCGTCCCGGACCCTCTCGCGCCACTTGTCCCCCCAAAAAGAAACTCATGGTGACCCACCCACGGCTTAAAGACCTGCTTCCCGAGCTGACCGACCAAATCGTGGCCTCGTACAGCGAAGTGGGCACGATCAAACATTTGGGCGAAAGTCCGCTGCCCAGCTATCAGGCCGTCATCGAAATTGCCCAGGACCTGAAAGAGGTCATCTTCCCCGAGTACCAGGCGCGCCAGAGCGTGCACCCGGGGAACGTCGCCGACCACGTTGGCAACCTGGTCGATGGCCTTTACGACAGGCTCGTCGAACAAATCACGCGCGCGTTGCGATACCAAAACGACCTGCGGCACGGGCTCTGCTGCGGCACCGACGGCAACGCCGACACGGAGGAACGCGCCCAGGAAAAGGCGATTCGATTTTTGCAAACCTTGCCGCGTCTTCGGTCGGCTATTGCCGCCGACGCACAGGCGGCCCTCGACGGCGACCCGGCGGCGGGCGGCATCGAAGAGGTGCTATTTTGCTATCCCGGGCTCGAGGCGGTCACCGTTTACCGGTTGGCGCACGAACTGCACCTGCTCGGCGTCCCGCTCATTCCGCGCATGCTCACCGAGTGGGCACACGCGAAAACGGGAATTGACATCCACCCCGGCGCCAAAATCGGGTCGCCGTTTTTCATCGATCACGGCACGGGGGTGGTGATCGGCGAAACGTGCGAGATTGCCGATCACGTCAAGCTGTACCAGGGCGTCACGCTGGGGGCGCTCTGCTTTCCGAAGGACGACCAGGGCCGCATCATCCGCGGACGCAAGCGCCACCCCACCATCCGCGAGAACGTGGTGATTTATGCGAACGCGACCGTTCTCGGCGGCAGCACGGTGGTTGGAGCCGGCGCGGTGATCGGCGCCAGCGTCTCGCTGACGCGCAGCGTCCCCCCGAACACGCTGGTGACAATCGACAAGCCGTCGCTGCGCTTCCGCGAAGCGTCGTGAAGTAGTGTTCAGTTTTCAGTTTTCAGTTTGCGGATTGGGGCGAGCGGCCGGCGTCAGCCGGCTGGTCCGTCGCTCAAGCACCCGGCGCCGTTTTCTTGAGTCGCCGTTGTCGCTGAAACGCCATGTGCATTTCGCGGCGCAGCTCGCGGAGTTGAATCGGCTGCA
>JBBDVZ010000252.1:0-5383 GCA_040903115.1 Planctomycetaceae bacterium | reverse complement strand
CGGTTGTCTACAAAACAACTTAGATCAAGTCAAGCACGAGATACAGTCGAATTAGGGGTGCAGCCGGGGAAGCAAAAGAACGTCTGCGATCGAACCCGAAAAACAAGCCCACGACAGCCGGCTCGACCGCCAACACGCGCGTGTTCAACCAGGAGCGAAACGGACACAGAACGAACATCAAAAAAGCAAGCCCCGGCTTGCGCCGGGGCGAATGCGCAAAAAAACGTTCAGGGAACCACTTGACACCAAACGCTCTTTCAGGGACAGCCACCCCACCGTCCGGGTGGTTTGCCGGTCGCACGATCCTTATCATGGAACGACCGATTGATTCGTTGGTCGTGACGATTGAATTGCAACAGTTCGGGTGGAGTCATGAGAGCGAACTGCCGGGATCCCCGCTTGCGGACCATTGAAGACAAGGTAAACGCCGGCGAGCGCATCTCGTTCGACGAGGGTCTGTTCTTGGATTCCGAGGTGGACGTCGTCGCCCTCGGCAGGCTCGCCAACGTGGTACGCGAGCGCAAGAACGGCGACTTCGCGTACTACAACACCAACATCCATCTCAACCCTACCAACGTCTGCGTTTACCGCTGCACGTTCTGCGCGTTTCGCGCCGACTTGAAGGCCGAAAAGGCCTACACGTTCACCGACGAAATGATTCGCGAGCGAGTGCTCGAGGCGAAAGCGGCGGGGGCGACCGAGATTCATGTCGTGGGCGGGCTGCATCATCTCAAGAATTTCGACTGGTACGTCAACGTGGTGCGCGTGATCCACGAGACCGACCCGGAAATCCACATCAAGGCGTGGACGCCCGTCGAAATCAATTGGTTCAGCTATCTCACCAACAAACCGTTGCGATGGGTGCTCGAGCAGATGATCGACGCCGGGCTCGGCAGCCTGCCGGGTGGCGGCGCGGAGATCTTTCACCCGGAGGTGCGCCGCCAGATTTGCGAGCACAAGTCGGACGCGGAGACCTGGTTCGCCGTCCACCGCGAAGCGCATCAGCTCGGGCTGCGTTCCAACGCGACGATGTTGTACGGGCACATCGAAGAGTCGCGGCATCGCGTCGACCATCTCTGCCGGCTCCGCGAACACCAGGACGAGCACGGCGGGTTTCAAACATTCATTCCGCTGGCGTTTCACCCGGCAAATACCGGGCTTTCGCACATCAAGCCGCCCAGCGGCTTGATGGATTTGCGCATGATCGCTCTGTCGCGGATCATGCTCGACAATTTCGATCACGTGAAAGCTTACTGGATCATGCTCGGCGAGAAGACCGCCCAGGTGGCTTTGAGCTTTGGCGCCGACGACATCGACGGAACGGTGGTGCACGAGCTCATCTATCACGACGCCGGCGCCAAAACACCGGAGGGCTTGACTGTCGAGCAACTCCACCATCTCATCAAAGAGGCGGGACGCATACCGGTGGAACGCGACACGCTTTACCGCCGCGTGATTCGTGACGGCAACCGCTGGAGCATCGGCGAACCTATTCTCGCCGCGGCTTCGTGTTGATAAAGAAGGGGACAGGTCCATTTTTCAGAATGACTTATTCGATGGAAGACATACCGCGAAAAATGGACCTGTCCCCTTCTTCACTTCCGCGCACCACCCATCGCGAGCTGCAGTTTGAAAACGGCAGGGCAATTGGCATTAGCAACCGCTGGGACAAGGGACAGTACTGCTCGATATTGACGCGCGCCGGCATTGTCGGCTGCGGCATTTACGATCTGAAAACGGCCGCCGAGTTCGGACAGGCCATCGCCATCGCCAAGGGAACGCCCCGGAACCCGCTTGTCGAACCGGAGGACTTGTTTGAGGCGAAGATCGTCGGCGTAACGCCGAAGGCGGAGTCGTACGGCATCCGCGTCGGGATGGCGGGCCGACAGGCCGTGGAATTGATGCTGGCCGTCTCAAAGGAAAACAAAACATGACAAGCACCGCCGCCCGCATCCAAGTCAAATGTCTCGACCACGTCACGCTGGTCGTCGCCGACCTCGAGCGCAGCCGGCAGTTTTACGTCGGGGTTCTCGGCATGGAAGAAGTCGAGCGGCCGGGCTTCAGCTTCGCCGGCTGCTGGTTTCAAGCCGGCGGCACGCAGATCCACCTGATTCTCGAGCACGCCGAGTCGGGGCCGGCGGGCATTTTCGTTCCGCCGCACCACGCCTCCAGCCGCACGCACCACTTTGCCTTCGAGGTGGACGACGCGTACGAGGCGGACGGAAGAGCTGGGGGTGCCGATCGTTTCGCCACCCAAGCTGCGTCCCGACGGCGCCGTGCAGGTGTTTGTCACCGATCCGGACGGGCAGGTCGGATGAGTCATTGGTTAAGGATCGCGTCAGCCCGAATCGTCAGGCGAGCCCCCTGACGCCACTCGAAAAATGGGCGTGCTCATTAAACTCCCACACGTCTCGGCCCCACACGGGGCCGCGGAATGTAGCCACGGGTGAAGCGCGGCCTGCCGCAAGGCGGGCGCAGCGCAACCCGTGGAATTAGTTTTTCTTGAGATACCCGTCCCGGAGGGACGGAGGAAAGTGCGCGAACGGGTGACGGCGTGAAGAATTCCTTCGCCCAATCCGGGGCGAGAGAAAAACAAGAGATCCCTCTCCCACGGGTTCCGCGTCGGCCGGCTCTGCCGCCGCGCCGCTCCACCCGTGGCTACATCCCTTCGCCCCTCCGGGGCTTTCACGATCGAGGCCGCACGTCAACTCGCGGCTTTATCGCTGATTCTCTTCTTGTTCAAGACCCGCGCTTCACTTTCGGTTCCGAAAGTCCGATACTGACTATCATCGATTTCAGACGGAGGATTGACCATGACGGAATCCGGGAACCTTGGTACGTGGGTGGCAGATCCGTTGGTGAATTTCGGAGAGCGTCTCCGTTCGAGACTGGCTCCAGGGCAAGGTGAACGACCGGGACGTCCAAGCGATCCGACGTGGATCGTGCAGCGTAAACTGTCGATGAACAGCGAGACGCTCGCGACGCTGGAGCGGATTGCGGAATCGCTGAGCACGGATGAGCGGCGCGTCAGTCCAATGCAGGTTGCGGCGCTCTTGGTTGAGGATGCCGCCGAGAGGCTGCTGACGGAATTCGTTGAGCACTGACCTGCAGGGAAGGCAAGATGGCCACGGCACAACAACTAAAAGCTCTTTTGCAGAGTTACAGCGAGGCGGACGGAGAAATGTTCGTTTCTGTCGCTTTGCAAATTGCAGCGCATGAAGCGCGGACCGGCAAAGGCAAGTTCGCCTCCGAAATCAAACGTCTCGTCGACGAAATCAAAGGAAAGCAACGGGAGTCCAAGGTCGGAGGATCGGTCCCCATTAGCCGTCCGACAGGCGAATTGGCGACGTTGCTCTCAGCGACATATCCGCGCACAAAGCTGTCCCAAATGGTGCTGGCCCCTGAGCAGCGAGATTCGCTCGAATTAGTCATTCGTGAGTATCGCCAGCAGAGCAAACTGCGCGAGCATGGCCTTTCGGCACGGCGAAAGCTGCTCTTGGTTGGACCTCCCGGCGTCGGCAAAACGATGACTTCATTGGCATTGGCCGGAGAACTAAAGCTGCCGCACTTCACGGTGCAACTGCACTCACTGATCACGAAATACATGGGTGAAACTGCAGCCAAGCTGTTCGCGATCTTTGAAGCGATGCGGCATACGCGCGGCGTATATCTGTTCGATGAATTCGATGCTATTGGCTCGATGCGGGCTAGCGGCAATGACGTGGGTGAAATTCGCCGCGTTCTGAATTCGTTCCTGCAATTCCTGGAACAAGACGACTCCGACAGCGTTATTGTCGCGGCAACGAATCTCGAAGACTTGCTGGACGATGCCTTGTTTCGCCGCTTCGACGACGTGATTCGCTATCGACTTCCCAACCAACCAGAACTGCACGATCTGATTGCCAACCGATTGGCGACTTTCCAATTGAGCGAAGCCCAGATCAAAGAACTGGCCGGGAAAGCGGTCGGCTTGAGCCATGCCGAAATTTGCCGCGCGTGTGATGAATCGGCCAAAATGGCTGTTCTGGATGACCGTCGCACAATCGCTGCTACCGACCTGCAACGCGCGATCCAGCTTCGCCAGGAGCGTCAACGCGCCACCAAATAAAGTGAAGGCCGATGGCCGATTTCCCCCATTTCTTCCTGCGCGATACCCGCACCCAGCAGGGTTACACGAGCACCTCGTCTGGCGGCGGAAGTCACAAGAGTCCGCCGAGGCCGGAGCGACGGACGCACGCTGACAAGTTGCTGTCTGATCTGGAACGCGCCGAGCGAAACGCCAAGACCCGCCAGCAGACGGAGCCGATTCGCGAGGGCCTTCAGTTCATTCCCATGCGATTCGCAGAAGGATCGGAGTTTGATCTCGAATTGAAACGGCTGGAAAGCGAGGAACAGGGAATCCGCATCATCAGTGCTCGCGAGGTTGGTGGCCGCAAGGAGTACATCGTCGCGGTACCTGATAGCCAAGTGACGCGCCTGGCTGACAAGTTTCGTGCGTATCGTGATGAGAATACGCGGACAGGAAAGCCGAAGAATGAGCCGCTTGCGGCCAGTGTCTCCACGATTGATGCGGCTGAGTTGTCTGATTACTGGACCGAAGCTGGTGAAGCTTTGCCCCCGGCCGATGAGTCGCTGTGGTGGGAAATCTGGTTAGAAGATCGCCACATCGAGCCCGACTTCGACGTGGAACAGTGGTTTCGCGACACGGCTCTGACGCAAGGCATCCCTCTCAGTCAGGAACGAGTCCGGTTTCCTGAACGCATCGTCATTTTGGCGTATGCAACGCTTGGCCAATGGAAGCAGTTCCCTGGACTGCTTCGACATCTGGCGGAATTTCGACGCGCCAACATCGCTGCAGGAAAGTTCACACGACTCACTCCCGCCGGGCAGGCTGAACGCATCAACGACCTACTTGGGCGTACGCAGTTCGCTGGGGATTCGGCGGCTCGCGTGTGCATTCTCGATACCGGAGTTGATCGGGGTCACCCCTTGTTGGAACGAGCACTCTCGCCCGAGCACCTTCAGTGCTGGCGAGCGGACTGGGGAAGTGATGATCATGAGGGGCACGGCACGCAAATGGCGGGAGTATGCCTCTTTGGTCCCTTGAACAAGCCGCTCGAAAGTGACGAAGCCGTAACGCTTCGTCATCGGCTGGAGTCGGTTAAAATTCTGCCGCGGGATAGGCAGAACGATCCGCCCGACTATGGTCCCATCAGCGTCGGAGCGATGGCGCTGGCGGAAACTGCCGCACCGAATTCGCAACGGGTTTATTGCCTCTCAATCACCGCATCGGGAGACGATCAATGGCGACCAACACTCTGGTCCGCCACGTTGGACCAAGCCTGCGCCGGAGCACTCGATGGATTTCGGCGCCTGCTGGTCG
>JBBDVZ010000251.1:0-5389 GCA_040903115.1 Planctomycetaceae bacterium | reverse complement strand
TCTCGAAGCTCGGCTCGACTGAGCTCGCCGAAGTCTGCTTCGAGTGAAGTGGTGACGCGAAGCGGAGCTTCGCCATCATGCGTTCCCAAGCAGAGCTTGGGAACGAGAAAAAGTCGAAGTTACGTTCGCCCTGCGGAATCATATCGGTCGGATCCACGAGCGGCAAGAGAAGCGATTCGATGCGCGGGCGTCGACGAAGCACATCGCTTGCCGCACAAGATTGAGCCTTGTAGCATGAACCCGATAGCGCTGCCCGAATGAGTGCTGAAATGCCTACTCGGTCGCGCGGGAGTGAATTTTCAGCCGGTTTCCCGAGTGATACGGAGCGACACACATGTGGTCAATGCAACGGAGTCTCGGCAACAAATTGACGCTGGCTGCCGTCGCGATCTCGTCGCTGTCTCTGTTCAGCGGGTGTCCGAGCGGCGCGTCCAATGGCGGGGACAATACAATCGTCATCGGCCATTACGCATCGTTGAGCGGCTCTGAAGCGACCTTTGGGAGGTCGACCGACAACGGGATTCAGCTCGCGGTCGAGGAGACGAACGATGCGGGCGGCATCGACGGCAAGCAGATCCGTCTGATCACGTACGACGACAAGGGAGAAAGCAACGCAGCCGGCGCAGCGGTCACGCGCCTGGTGACAAGCGACAACGTGACAGCGGTTTTAGGTGAAGTGCAATCCGGACTTTCGCTGGCAGGCGCCCCGGTTTGCCAGGAATACAAAGTGCCGATGATTAGCCCGTCGTCGACCAATCCGCGCGTCACCAAGGTTGGCGACATGATTTTCCGCGTTTGCTTTATCGACTCGTTCCAGGGATACGTGTGCGCGAAGTTCGCCCGCGAATCGGCGCCGGTCAAAGCCGACAAGATCGCCGTGCTATACAATCAGGCGGATCCCTACTCGACGGGCTTGGCCGAAGAATTCAAAAAGGCATTCGAGTCGATGGGGGGCCAGGTCACCATCCAGGAAGCCTACACCGGCGGCGATCAGGACTTCGATCCACAGCTTCGAAAGATTCGTGGCACGAACCCCGGAATGATCTTCATTCCCGGTTATTACACCGACGTTGCCAATATCGCGATTCAGGCGCGAAGACTCGACATCAACGTGCCGTTGCTCGGCGGCGACGGATGGGACTCGGCGAGGCTGGCAGAAATCGCAAAAGAGAACATCGACGGTTCGTTTTACTCGAACCACTACGCTCAGCAGGATCCCGACCCACGCGTGCAGAATTTCATCGCGAAATACGACGCCAAGTACAACGCGAAGCCCGACGGCCTGGCTGCTTTGGGCTACGATGCTGCCATGCTGCTGTTCGACGCGATGCGCCGCTCCGAATCGCTGTCCGGGCCCCACCTGGCCAAGGCGTTGGCTGCAACGCGCGACTTCGCCGGCGTCACGGGCACAATCAGCATCGATGCCGAACGCAACGCCGTCAAGCCGGCCGTCATGCTCCAGATGGTCAAGGGCGTCCCCACCTATCTGACGACCATCGAGCCACCCAAGTGACACTCAATGGCTGACTTTCTCCAGACGCTGATCACGTCGCTGTCGGTGGGCAGCCTGTACGCATTGATCGCGCTGGGCTACACGATGGTGTACGGCATTCTGAAGTTCATCAACTTCGCGCACAGCGATGTTGTCGTGCTCGGGGCCTGGATCAGCTACAAGCTGGCGTCGAAGGCGCTGCCCATGGCGGGCATCGATCCCAATGCCGCACCCTGGTGGGCGGGCGGCGCCGTGCTCGTGATCGCAATGATCACCTGCGGACTGGTCGGATTTACGATCGAGCGGCTGGCGTACAAGCCGTTGCGACGCGCTCCGCGGCTTAACGTGCTCATCACGGCGATCGGCGTCTCGCTGCTGCTGCAGAACGTCGGACAGCTCAATTACGTCTTCGGAACGCAGCCGGCCAGCATGCCTGCGCTGCTTCCCAACCCAGACGTTGTCGACGCGGTGATATCGACTACTCCAGACGGCGGGCAAGAGAGGCTCGTCATCGGGCTGGTGGAAGTGACGATTTTTCTCACTGCCGGCGCAATCATGCTCGGGCTCGAGTTCCTCGTGTATCGCACCAAGCTGGGAACGGCCATGCGCGCGGTTTCTTTCAATACCGAGATTGCCGCCCTGATGGGAATCAACGTCGACCGCGTCGTCTCGTTTACGTTTGTGCTGGGTTCGATGCTCGCGGCGGCGGCCGGTTTCCTCTACGCCATGAAGTACCCGGGGCTCAACCAGCCCGCTCACTACACGTGGGTGCTGATGGGTCTCAAGGCGTTTGTGGCTGCGGTTCTGGGGGGGATCGGTAACATCCGCGGAGCGGTCCTCGGCGGGTTTCTGATCGCGTTTATCGAGCAGTTCGGCGCGTTCTATGTCTCGGCCGAGCTGCGCGACGTCTACGTGTTTGCGCTGCTGATCATCGTCTTATTGTTGCGGCCCGCGGGGCTCCTCGGCCGGGCCACAGCCGAAAAGGTCTAACGTGTCACAGCTCTCCGGGCCGGCCCTACCCCCATCACCAAGCGTGCATGCCGCCTTGTTGCGCAGCTTGTGGCCCGTAGCCGTCTGCATCGTGCTGGCCGTGGCCGCGAAGTTTTGGATCGGCCCGGCCGTGGGGCCGTTCAACGCGCGCGTGATGATGGACGTCGGCATCGCGATCATGCTGGCGGCGTCGCTCAATATCGTCAACGGGTTCGCCGGGCAGTTTTCGATCGGACATGCCGGCTTCCTCGCTCTCGGCGGATACACGGCGGGAGCCGTGACCTATTATGGCTCGCTATGGTTATGGGGCGATGCCGCCATCAAGCCGGGATGGCTCGGCCCGGGCGAGCAGTTGTTCGCCATGGGCTGCCTCGCCGGGGGACTGGTCGCCGCGGCTGCCGGTTACCTCGTCGGCCTGCCGACGTTGCGGCTGCGGGGCGACTACCTGGCGATCGCCACGTTGGGGTTCGGCGAGATCATCCGCGTGCTTCTGCAGCAGACGAACAACGTCATTTACAGCGCCGAGGCGCTGAAGTCGGCCACCGCCGAGCAGCTCTTTCCACCTCCGCTCGGCGGCTCATTGGGATTCAGTGGAATTCCCGGCTACACAAATCTGTTCTGGGTGACGCTGTTCGCCGCGATCACGGTGCTGGCGACGCATCGCCTCAAACATTCGAGCGCCGGCCGGGCGCTGTTGTCGATTCGCGAAGACGAGGTTGCCGCCCAGGCCATGGGCGTCAATACCACGCGATTGAAAATTCGTGCGTTCGTTTACTCCGCTTTTTTCGCGGGAATTGCCGGCGGACTGTTTGCTCACCGGATCGGCGTCATCATCAGCCCGCGCGACGCCGGGTTCCAACGGTCGATCGACCTGGTCATCATGGTCGTTCTGGGCGGGATGGGATCGGTGTCGGGCGTCGTCATCGCTGCAGCGGTGCTGACCATCCTTCCCGAGTTGATCCGCGGGCTGGGAAACTATCCCGCCGTCACCAACGCTATGGGAAACCTGGGCATTGGAGACCCGGGCCGATTCATCGACCAATATCGTCTCGTGCTGTACGCGCTGCTGCTGGTGCTGATGATGATTCTGCGGCCCAAGGGCATCTTCGGCGTTCGCGAGATTTGGGACTATTTTCCCCGGCGCCTTCGCACGCTCCTTCGAGCAGGCGCCAAGCCATGACAAGCCCCGTGAAATCCATCGCGCCATCTCCTGCCGCACTGCTCGAAGTGCGCAACCTGGGCATCAGCTTTGGCGGGCTGAAGGCCGTCGAGAATTTTTCGCTGACGCTGCCGCGCGGCGCGCTGCACGGGCTGATCGGTCCCAACGGAGCCGGCAAGACAACGGTGTTCAATCTGCTGACCGGGATTTATCAACCGAACGCGGGTTCGATGCGGCTCGACGGCCGATCGCTCGAGCGGCTCAAGCCGCACCAAATCGCCGCCGCCGGGCTGGCGCGCACGTTTCAGAACATCCGCCTGTTCGGCGAGCTGAGCGTGCTCGACAACGTGCGACTGGCGTGCCATCTGCGCTGTCGCCAGTCATTAATGGGCACGCTGGTCAGAACGCGACATTTTTTCGCCGAGGAGCAAACGATCGCCGCCCGCGCCCACGAGCTGCTGTCGATATTCGGCCTCGAACTGCGCGGCGACGAACAGGCGCGCAACATCCCGTATGGACATCAGCGTCAATTGGAAATCATCCGGGCGCTGGCCACCCAGCCCAAGGTGCTGCTGTTGGACGAACCCGCGGCCGGCCTGAATTCTCACGAGAAAAAACAACTCGTGCAAGTGATTCGACAGATCCGCGAGCAATTCGGCGTGGCCATCTTGCTGATCGAACACGACATGGGCCTGGTGATGGAAGTCTGCCAGCGGATTACGGTCCTCGACCACGGCGTGACAATCGCCGAAGGAACGCCCGCGCAAGTGCAGAATGATCCGAAGGTGATTGAAGCGTATTTGGGAGTTGTGAACGACAAGACGGGACGCGGAGACGCGGGGACGCGGGGACGCGGGGAAAAGACGCAAGCATGAATCCCCGCGTCTCCCCATCTCCGCGTCCCCGCGTCTCGCACATAGTCTCGTCGACTCTCAATTGAGGAATGGTTTCCAATGCTGCTCGAAGTGCGTGATTTGAGCGTGCGATACGGTGCCATTGAAGCGCTGCACCAGGTGAATCTCACCGTCGAGCAGGGGCAAATCGCCACGTTGATTGGCGCCAATGGGGCGGGGAAATCGACGATCCTGCGGACGATTTCGGGGCTGCTGCGGCCGAGCGGCGGCAGCATCTCGTTCGCGGGACGCCCCATTTCGGCGCTGCCGCCGCACCGCATCGTTCGCATGGGCATCGCGCAGGTACCGGAGGGGCGTGGGATTTTTGCCAACCTGTCGGTCGCCGAAAATTTGCGGCTCGGCGGATATATCCGCACCGACCACGCCGACATGGCCCGCGACCGCGAGCGAGCGCTCGAATTCTTTCCGCATCTCAAGGAGCGCTTGCAGCAAAACGCGGGCACGCTCTCCGGCGGCGAGCAGCAGATGCTCGCCATCGCCCGGGCGCTCATCGCGCGGCCGCAGCTTTTGTTGCTCGACGAGCCTTCGCTGGGATTGGCGCCGCAAATCGTGCAAACGATCTTTCAAATCATTCGCGAAATCAACAACCGCGGCACGACCATCCTGCTCGTCGAACAAAACGCCCACCAGGCCCTCAACGTCGCTCACGACGCCTACGTGCTCGAAGTCGGCCGAATTGTCATGCACGACTCAGCCGCCGTCCTCGCTCAAAGCGACAAAGTCCGCAAGGCGTATCTGGGCGTGAATTGATCGAGTTATGTGATGTGCATGTTATGTGATGTCTTTGTTTATCCAAGCCGACGGCTTCGCCGTCGTTCACGACCGCAAGCGGTC
>JBBDVZ010000250.1:1586-5391 GCA_040903115.1 Planctomycetaceae bacterium | reverse complement strand
CTCAGCGACCCGAGCACCACGCCGATCAGCGGGCGCATATTCATCGTGCCGGCCGATTGCTTGTCGAGGCTGTAGGCGTGTTCGAGCAGATACACCATCCATGTGACCAGCAGGCTGTAACCCGCTGCTCGGAGCACGGACTGCATGCAGATCGCCCACATTGTCGGGCTGCGCATCATTCGCGTCAGCAGCTCGCCACCCGATACCGTGAATTCACGATCCGCAAAGCCCACGGGCTGCGCCCCGTGGGAACTTCCCGCCGGGCGCAGCCGGCGGGCTTGTTGTTCATCGAGTTCGCCCTCCGGGAAATCAAGAGCGTTCTCGTCCTTCAGCCAGGGATGTTCTTCCGGCCGCGTGCGAAACAGCGCAAAGAACACAATCGCCCACGCGATTCCCACGAGCGAATAAATTTGAAAAACGAGCCGCCAGTCATTTTCGAAACGCACCATCAGCCGCGCGGTCAGCCACATCGTGGCCACGCCGCCGATCGACATGGCGGCAGCCACAACGGCGCTGCTGGAACCGCGCAACGCGGGAGGCATCCAATCTTTGATGACCTTGGCCGAAAGCGGCACAAGTCCCGCTTGGGCCGACCCGAACGCGACGCGCGACAGCAGCATGGGCACGTAAGAAGTCGCCCACGACGTCCAAATGGTAAACAGCGACCAGAGGGCGCTGATGCCCGCGAAGGCGCTCCGCGTTCCAAACCGGTCGCCCAACCAGCCGCCTGGCACTTGAAAAACCATGTAACCGACGCTGTAGGCGGCGATGATCCAGCCCATCTGCCCGGAGGAGATCTCCAGGTCTTCTTGAATCTGCGTGTTGGCAACGGCCATGCAGTGCCGCGTGAGATACGCGCTGCTGGAGGCAAACGCGATCAAACACAGCACCACAACCTGCATGATCGCGAGCCGCACGGGCTGGATTGTTGTGCGCCGCGGGCTTTTCATTCGAGAAATCGCCGGAGCACGTTGTGGGTGATTTTTGACACGCCCTTGTCGACAAGCAGCGAGCTGGGCCAACAAATCGAGCCGGCCGAAAAGACGGCGCCGCCTCCGCCCGGTTCGTGCAACACGACGTCGGCGCCCCCGTCTTCCTTGTTCATGCCTTTAGCCACTACCTTGGTGTTTCGCGGCGAGCTGGGCGACACCTTGTCGGTTTCGTGTCCCGAGGCCCCGCCAGGAATCCGCTGATGCTGGCAAGCCAGCCCGAACAGGTCGCCGTTCTTCATGCCGCTTCCCGCATACACCCAGTGCGAATCGTCGACCACCCGGTATGGCGCGGCAGTCATGATGCCCGTTTCCGTATACACGACCCCCAGCAGGTTGGCTTCCGACTCTTCGCGCAAATGGAAGCGGCTTTCGTACGCGTTGCCTTCGCCGCGGAGCTTGTTGCAGTCGTCGTTGCGGTAGATGCACGTGGATTCGTCGAGAAACTCGACGTCGCAATTCAGCCCGTTGCCGCCCAGGTACATCAACCGCCCGCCGCGCTCGAACACCCATTTCTTGACTGCGTAGTACATCTCGCGCGACCAATACTCGGGGTGAGTGCTGATCAGCAGCGTTCTGTACGCGTCGAGGTCGAGCACACCCGAGTGCAACTGCGTCTCGGCGTAGTAGTCGTACTCGAAGCCTTCGCGTTCGAGCCAACCCAGCAGCCTCCATTCGGCAGGAGCGACGTGACACGCCATCCGCCCCTCGATGGGGCCCATGATTTCCTCATCCTCGGGAATCAGGTTGAGGGGTTCGGGACGGTCGAACGACAGCGGATCGTAATCGAGCGTGTCGTAGTTGAGATGCTTGGGGTCGGTGTATCGCTTCAATTCGAGCCGCGCGTTGACGGTCGGCGTCGGCGGGAACCGGTCGGGGTGAATGTAATTGCTGCGTCCGCCGAAGCTGTTGTAGGCGTTCCAGGTGATGTTCGAGGCCAGCACGGCCAACTTCGCCAGAGGCTTAGCGGGTGCGACGATCCAGGGGAAGTTGAAGAACTTGCCGCCGACGGTTTTCGCGTGAAAGTAGTAAAGCCCCGAACGTTCCGGCGCATCGATGAGCTGCTTGTGATGCGGGCTTGCGTAGCCGAACTTGTTCCATTGCACGCCGGTTTGAGTGTAATCGCCGTCGGGTGTGATCTGCACGGTTGCGCGTGGACCGTGCTCGTCGTACCAGCCGATCGGCTTGACAAGCTCTTTGATCCAGCCATATCGCCAAAGCGAGAGTTTGAATTCCTCGTCGCTGTGGACGCGGAACTCCGATTGTTCGCCCGAGCGGACCCATTTGGGCCACGCGTAGCCCAATAAGCCGTCGCGCAGCAGGCGAAACTGGTGCGGCGTCTTCGCTCCGACTTCGCATTGCACGCGCTTGCTGCCAAATCCTTCGCGATAAAGCGTGACCTGATATCGCCCCGTCGGAATGTCGGCGACGACGGCCCCCGATGCGCTCGACTCGACTTGCACGCGCGTCGAACCGTTCTCGAACTCCAGCAACACCCGAGGCAAGGCGACGTAGCGTTCGTCGCTGACGTAGCCGATGAGCATGAAAGATCTTTCCGGGACAAGGAGAAATCAGGCCGACAGCCATCATATCTCGACGCGCACAGCGATCCAAGCAGGCGAAACGGAACGGACGTCACAAGGGTTTCGCTTTCCCGAATAGCACGGCACAATATGACGGACACACTCATTCAGAAACAGGATGATAAGGAGACCAGGAAAAAAGGAAAAAGCCAAACTCAAAAGATGTGCATGCGCAGCAATGTCTTTTCCTGGCTTCCTCCCTTCCTGGGTTCCTTAAAAAACCTTTTTGAGGCGCAAAGATGAAAATGGTCGCGGCCCTTCCGTTGATTTACGAATTCAGCCGGCATGAACAGCCGCGGGCGCGGATCGAGCCGGGCGAAAGGCTCGTGGTGCAGTCGGAAGACGCGCTGTCCGGGCAGATTCGCAAGCCGGGCGACGTGCGCGATAAACGCACGATGCCCTTCAGCAACCCGGTTGCCGGCCCAATCTGGATAGAGGGAGCCGCACCGGGCGACACGCTGGCAGTCCACATCGAAAAGATCGAGTCGACCATCGGTCAGTGTGCGACCTACACCGGCTCGCCCAAACAACTGTGCGAGTGGCTGGGCACTGATGTCCCGCCGGGGGCTCACGTTTGCCCGATTCGCGACGGCGTCATTTTCTGGAGCGACAAGCTGACGATACCGTACGCGCCGATGCTCGGCTGTATCGGCACCGCTCCGGCCTGGGGCGTCCCGACGACCGCGCCCGCCGGACCGCATGGCGGCAACATGGACATCATTGAGACCTGCCCCGGCAACACGGTCTTCCTGCCGGTCTTTCTCGACGGGGGGCTGCTCTACCTGGGCGACGCGCATGCGGCGATGGGGCACGGCGAACTCTCGGCCACAGGGCTCGAAATGCCTGCGGAGACGACAATCCGCGTCGACGTTCTGAAAGGAAAAAGCATTCCCGGCCCGCGGATCGAATCCCCGGATGAAATCATGTCGATCGCCACGGGCTGCCCGATGGAGCGAGCCATCGCCCAAGCCAGCGCGTGGCTCATCCTGTGGCTCGAGGAAGAGTTCGGCTGGAATCGCTGGCGAGCATATGACATCCTCACACACGTCGCGAAAATCAGCGTCGGATACTACGGCATCGGCACGGTCGCCGTCAAATTCGCGAAAGAGTATGCGAACCGGCCCGGGTGAATAAAGCCGGGTGCGACCCTAGTTCCCAAGCTCGGAAAAAGCCCCAACGGGGCGTCGGACTGTAGCCACGGGTGAAGCGGCGGGCAGCAAAGCCGCCCGCCGC
>JBBDVZ010000250.1:0-1576 GCA_040903115.1 Planctomycetaceae bacterium | reverse complement strand
GAAGACTGTCATTCGGAATCTCTGCTCGCCCCGGAGGGGCGAAGGAGTCGGGAGCCCGTGACGTCTCTGCACAATTCCTCCGTCCCTCCGGGACGGAATTTCGATCGGATATCGTTTTCCACGGGTTGCGCTCCGCCCGCCTGCGGCAGGCTGCGCTCCACCCGTGGCTACACTCCGCGGCCCCGCCGGGGCCAAGGAAGCAGAGTGTTTGGGATGCAGAACGCCATCGCTCCACGGATGAAAATCGGCCATGCGGTATGGTACGCTGGTGCCGCAGTTCTGTCTCCGTCTGGTTCCCAAGCAGAGCTTGGGAACGAGTAGTAACGAGCGGCTTCACTTGGGGGATTGAATGAGTCGTTACCGATGGCTTTCGATTGCGTTGATAACTGCGGCCGTCATCTCCTGCGGCCGCCTGCCATGTGCGTTTGCCGTCATCAATCTGGGCGTGGTGCCAACCCCGCGCGACGTCGAGCCGCAGGACGGATCGTTTACGGTCGATGCCTCGACCCCGCTGGTGCTTTCGCCCCAGGCAACCGAAGGGGAACGCTTTGCGGCCGAACGGCTACGCGATTCGCTGCGCGAATTGTTCAACCTGCCTCTTGCAATACAAAGCGACGCTGAAAGCGCGGCGTCGGCCAAAAGCATCGTCATCGGCAAGCCGGACGCCTTTCCGGAAGTGGCCAGCCGCATGAAGAAGTACGGCCTGACGCTCTCCGAAAAAATGCGCAAGGAAGGCTACGTGCTGGGCGTGGGAAATGACGGCGTGGTGATCGGCGCGCTGAGCGACGCCGGCGTGCTGTATGGAACGATGACCTTGCGGCAAATGATCCAGGCGCGCGAGGCCGCAATGCCGCTGCCCGGCGTCAAGATTCACGACTGGCCGTACCTGGGCATGCGGGGCATCCAGGACGAAATCAGCTACGGCCAGGTTTCGACGATGGAGAACTTCAAAGACATCATCCGCTTTCTCGCGCTCTACAAGATGAACACGATGTTCGTTTACATCGAGGACATGTTCCAATTCAAAAAATATCCCACCATCGGCGTTGGCCGCGGAGCGCTCTCGAAAGAACAGGTCGACGAGCTCGAAGCCTTTGCGAAACCTTACAATGTCCAGATCATCCCCATCTTCGAGATGCTCGGAAACCAGGGCGCGCTATTGATGCTTGATGAAGTGCGTCCCTTTGCCGAGTATCCCGGCGCGCATTCGTTCGCCACCAACGACGCGGCGTTCGAGTTTCTCACAAACTGCTTCGAGGAGCTGATCGAGGCGTTCGACTCAAAATATTTTCATGCGGGGCTCGATGAATCGTGGGACCTGGGATACGGCAAGACCGAAGAGGCGGTCAAGCGCGACGGCCGCGGCCCGGTGCATGCCGCGCATTACCGTCGGCTCAACGAGCTGCTGAAGGGCCGCGGCAAGACCATGATCATGTACGCCGACATCATTCTCACGCGGCCCGAGATCCTGAAGCTCATTCCCAAAGACATCATTTTGATGGATTGGCAGTACGACCCCGCGGAACACTATCCAACGCTCGACACGCTGGCGAAATACGATTTTCCGCTGATGGTG
>JBBDVZ010000249.1:0-5424 GCA_040903115.1 Planctomycetaceae bacterium | reverse complement strand
TGCTTCGTGCTTCGGATTTCCTTCGTCATTCGGATTTCGTGCTTCGTCATTCAACAAAAAAACTCAAGCTATTTTGACGAAGGTCGTCAGGCGCTATAACGTTGCCGTGGAGCAGCCCGGCTTTTCCGAAAATGCCGGGCTGCTTGTCAGCCGCGCAGTGCGATGGCCATGGCGGTCGCGTACGCGCGGCAGTGCGAAATTGTAATGAGAAACTCTCGGATTCCCAAGCGTTCCGCCAACTCGCCGGCCCCTCCGCACACCCGAATCTTCGGCTGGCCCGAGCGTTCGACCACCACCTCGATATCCTGCCAGCGAATGCCGCGCACGAAACCGGTGCCCAGCGTCTTCATGACGGCTTCTTTGGCCGCCCAGCGGCCGGCGAAGTGCTGGTAGCTTTCCTTGCGGCGCTGGCAGTAGCGAATTTCGTCTTCGGTGAAGACGCGCTCGAGGAACAACTCGCCGTGCCGCTCGATCATCTGCGCAATGCGGACGATCTCGATGATATCGGTGCCAAGCCCAACAATCACGCACTGAACTCCCTGGACGGCCGAAGGAAAGCGCTCAAAAAGCCGAATTCAAAGGCGGCCAATTCCAGCTTAGTCGCAGGTTCCGCCGGCATTCAATGCCAAGGCTTGTTTTTGGAAAGCCCAGCAGCCGGCGGCGGCGGCCAGCACGACTTCCGCCAGCCAGGCCACCGTCGGCCAAGGCGCGGGCCACGCTCCCAACGGCGATACCCGGCGGGCGAGATAGCCTGGGAAGCTGAACTCTTCGTGCTGCCGATCGAGCGATTCCTGCAAACTGGCTCGCAGGTCGGCGGGTGAGCCGGGATTGATCAAGACTTCGGCGGCCAACTTTCCGGTTGGGCTTTTGTCGAAGGCGTCCCATCCCCCGGCGGCCCAGACTCGGTGCGACTCGATCGCGATTCCCATTTCGCCCGCCGCAATCAACAGGAAGGAAATAACCACCAGGCGCATCGTGCTTGGCAGGCGCAGTTTGCGCGCCAACAGGCCAAGCGCCCCACCGGCAATCAGACCATATACGACGGCATATAGTCCGATCAGCTTGATCCGCCCAGGCGCGTGCACGAAGACGAGAGTCAGTGCCGTCAGCCCGACGACCGCGAAGAGCAACCAGAGTGCCAGGTTGGCGAGCCCCACCGGGCGCGACTCGACTGAGCTCGTCGAAGTCAGCCGGTGGGCTTTGTTTAGCATCGATCAGTTCCCTCTGGCGCTCAGGCCGCAGGCGGTGCGCGCTCGATCGAGGACTTCCCGGCCTTTTTTGCGCGCCTTTGCCGCACCGGCGCGCAGAATGTCTTCGACGCGGCCGGGATCGGCTTCGAGCTGCTCGCGGCGGGATTGCGCTTCGGCGAAGTACTCGACCGCCGCCTCGTACAACGTTTGCTTCGCTTCGCCGTAGCCCATGCCGCCCTCGCGATATCGCTTGGCGAGAGCGGCTTGCTGTTCCTGGTCGGCAAACAGCTTGTACAGCGTAAAGACCGAGCACGTGTTGGGGTCTTTGGGCGCTTCGACGGGCGTCGAGTCGGTTTTGATCGACATGATCTTCTTGTGCAGCGTTTTGGGCGGCAGAAAAATCTCGATGGCGTTGTTGTAGCTCTTCGACATCTTGTCGCCGTCGAGTCCCGGCACTTTGCTGGTCGCTTCGATGACATACGCATTCGGCAGCACGAACACGTCGCGTTCGTAGATGGTGTTGAACCGCTGGGCAATGTCTCGCGTCATCTCGATGTGCTGCACCTGGTCGCTGCCCACGGGAACCTGGTCGCTGTCGTACAAAAGTATGTCGGCGGCCTGCAGCACCGGGTAAACAAACAGCCCGGCATCGGCGGGCAGGCCCTTGGCCTTCTTGTCCTTGAAGGCATGACCCTTATCGAGCAAATGCATCTGCGTCACCGTCAGCAGCAGCCACATCAGCTCCGTCACCTCCGGAACATCGGACTGCCGAAAGAGCGTTGCCTTGCTGGGGTCGAGGCCGAGGGCCAGCAGCTCGAGCACGGCTTCGCGCGAATACTCGGCTAATGCATCGCGATCACGGACCGTATTGAGGGCGTGCAGATCGGCGATGAAAACAAAACACTGCTCGTTGCCCTGCAGCGCAATATACTGCCGGATCGCGCCGAAATAATTGCCCCAGTGAAACGGCCCCGTGGGCTGTATGCCGGAAAGAACTTTCATCGATTGCTTTTCTCTCTCGGTCCCAAGCTCTGCTTGGGACCGCACATTCGCGAAGCTCCTGCTTCGCGTCAGAAGACGCACACTCGAAGCCGGAGCTTCGAGAGAGTGGGTTCCCAAGCCGGAGCTTGGGAACCAGGATGACCCCGGCTCTCACCGTGGAAACTGCAACGTCCCGGTGTATTCGGAGACGTGCTTGCAGCCTTCTCGTTCGAGCAGGGCGTCGAGGTCGTCGACGAGCCGGCTTGCCAGGCTTGGATTGTAGAAGTTTGCGGTGCCGATTTGAACCGCCGTCGCCCCGGCGACGAGAAACTCCATCACGTCGTCGAGCGACTGAATTCCGCCGACGCCGATGATGGGAATCTTCACCGCATCGAACACCTGCCAGACAATCCGCAGCGCCAGCGGCTTGATCGCCGGTCCGCTCAAGCCTCCGAGCCCCGCGCCCAGCACGGGCTTGCGTTTTCGCCAGTCGACCGCCATCCCCTGAAACGTATTGACCAGCGAAACCGCATCCGCCCCAGCGTCGGCAGCCGCCTTGGCAATCTCGACAACGCTGGTGACGTTGGGCGTCAGCTTGGCGACAATCGGCAACGGGCACGCCTCGCGCACCGCGCGTACGACTGTGGCGGTCATCGACGGGCTCGTGCCGAAATCGACGCCGCCGGTGACGTTGGGGCACGAGATGTTCAACTCCAGCCCCGCGAGCCCGGAAAACTCGCCGAGCCGCGCCGCCATCTGCACAAACTCGTCGAGGTTTTTGCCGGCGATATTCGCAATGATCGCCGTCCGCAGACCCAGCAGGTACGTCAAATGCTTCTCGATGAACGCGTCGAGCCCATCGTTGTCGAGACCGATCGAGTTCAACAGCCCGGAGCTGGTTTCGACCGTCCGCGGCGGGCGGTTGCCGATGCGCGCCTGAGGCGTAATGGTCTTGGGAATGATGCCGCCGAGTCGCTCGAACCGGGCATACGCCTGCAACTCGCGGGCGTAGCCGACTGTTCCCGAGGCAACCAGAATCGGGTTGGCAAGCTTCAGTCTGTTCAGCTCGACGGCAAGTCGGCTCACGTTGCGCGATCCCGGTAACTCGCGTCGAAGAGATTGTTCGCCCAGTCGGACAGCCGAGTCTCGACGAATCGGCTATCGAGTGTCATCGTAGCCGCCGCGCGCAATTCCAGCAACGACCGAAGTGCGGCGGAGGCGCGCAGAGCCACACCGCGCGCCGACAGCGTCGCCAACCAAAGTCGTCAGCGTCGCCGAAGACCGGCGGGTTAAACCCGCCGGCTCGATGCGTGTGTCATGCTTTAACCAAGCATCGAGACCAGGATTAGATCACACCGCCGTGCGTACGGTAGGGCGTCGCCAGGTCCGGCATTTCGAGTCCCCAGATTCGTTCCCAAATCTCGGGAATGTGCCGAAATCCTTCCGACACGAAGATCAATTGCCGCGCGCGGACGTCGGGCAAAGCGGAGTAAATGGGGGTGATGCACCCACTCTCGAAGGCTGTCGCCACGATCAACAGGCTGGCCAGAACAAGCTTGCGCATTCTTCTCCTCCATACAAGTGAATCCCCGTCCGGCGCGGCGACCGCGATCGGTCGCAACGAGCGTACGGAAACCGCGTTCGAATCCAAATCGAACTCGTGACCAAAGGAATCGATTGTGGGAGAATGGGAGGGATTCGAGTGACGACTTAGCCGAATTGGCCCGTCGTCCGTTAGGGAGAGAAGAACTGCAAAATCGCCCGATGTTCCATCAGGGGCGAGGTTTGTTGCTTTGACTTCGAAATGGGTTTAACTGGGACGACTGGGTGCGTATGCTGACGCTTGTCCCGTGGTGAACTTGGTTTGTGGCGAATTGCCCGTGTGCGACGACGAGTGTCCCGCCAGGGCAGCGGCGTTCCTGGCGGCTTCCTCTTCGAGCTGTCGGACGCGCTCTTCCATTTCCTTGCCGGGTTTGAACGTGACGACGTACTTTTCGGCGACGTCGACGCGCTCTCCGGTTCGCGGGTTTCGTGCTTTCCGGGCGGCTCGCTTCTTCACCTCAAAAACGCCGAAGTTCCGTAGCTCAATCCGTTTATCGGCGACAAGCGTTTCGACGATAGCGTCGAAAGTCTTCTGCACGATTTCCTTGGTCTTCAACTGAGTCAGCCCGATTTCGTCGGAAATCGCTTTGACAATTTCTTTTTTGGTCACAACTCGAGTCTCCCGCGAGAGGTGCCACTTGGCAGCTTGCTCGTCCGCTGAGCCACGGCTTCAATGTGCCTCAACTGTAATGCCAAGCTGAACTTAGTGTCAAGCTGATTCCCAGCCGCCACCTGCGCGGTTTGCCGGAAACTTATGGGATTTGCTCAATTTCCAGCATTTTTTGCGAGTTGATTCTCCTTTCGGGGTGCTTGCGCAAACGGGGAGAGACGGGCTCTCCTTGACGCTGCTGAAAGCACATCCCAGGCTATCGGGTGGCTATTTCTCGTAACAATCACGCGAGAAAATGGTTAGGGCGATTGCAGACATGCAACGGCCAGCAGAGCGCAATGACACCGATGGCTTTTTGGGTCTTATCGGCTGCGGCGGCCTGCGGAATCAGCAAAATCGGAACGATCGATAGAACTGGCGCAAATTGTGATCGCTTGCGACACCCCGGCCCCCGCCCGCCAGCCACGCGTGCACATGCTTTCAGAGATCGATCAGTGAAGCCTGTCGCTTGATCTCTTCGAGGCTGACGAAGTCGCCGTGCCCCGCGCCGGGGCAGTCCTTCTGAACCTCGCGCCATTCCTCGGGACTCTCAAGGTTCGAGTTCCAGAACGGCCAGGTGCGACATTGTTTCGGCCGCACCGGGTAAATGTTGCAGCGGCGATTCTTCTTGTCAAAAAAGACGCAATCGCCGTTTGCGAACTCGGTGAGCGACAGACGATTTCCAACGAGTCGCGTGTGCAGCAGCCGCACTTCGCCGATGGTCTTGCCGAGAAAGTCGGCGATTTGCTGCAATTCGTCCTCGTCGACCCAGACGACGCCGGGATCGCCGGTGCAACAATTGCCGCACTGCGTGCAGCGAAAACGCAGGCCGTCCTTGTACCAGGGTTCCTTGCCGCTCATGAACCGGAGTGTACGCGGGGGACCGCCGACAAGCAACTTTGCACTGGGTCACTTCAAGCCTCCGCCGCCTCAGCGCCGCAGATAGAATGCAAGCAAAGCGAAATCATCCACAGATTGCGCAGATTTCGCAGAAAAATCGAA
>JBBDVZ010000248.1:2128-5449 GCA_040903115.1 Planctomycetaceae bacterium | reverse complement strand
GTGGCCATGCCACCCAGCGCGATTCCGATTCAGCTCGAGATCCTCTTGCGTGCAACCTGAAGCCGCGCTTCTGCCTTGCCGGCGAACTCGGTCTTCGGAAACTCCTTGATCAGCTCCTCGTAACTTTTGGCTGCCTGCTCCCATTGCCCGAGCGCCTCGTCGCAGGAGGCGGCCTGGAATAACGCGGGGGCTTGCCAAGCGGGGAACTGGTAGAGATGGTAGACCTTGAAGTACTCCCGCTGGGCCTCTTTAATCTGCTTCTGCATCAGATACGTGTCGGCGATCATGAATTGGCACTTGGCCGCTGTTTCGGTGCGGCGGCCCGTTTTGTCTTCGACGACGCGCGAGAAGGCGGCACGGGCTTCGTCAAATTTTGACTGGTTCTTCAGGCTTCGGCCGAGGACGTCGTCGCCCTGGTAGAGCAGGGGGCTTTCGGGAACTGATTTGCGGAGGTCTGCGACGAGAGCCGTCACCTGGTCGTACTTCTTCTCGCGAAAGGCGATTTCGGCCTGAAGAATCCACAGCTTGGGGAACCATTCCGCTTGTCGGACGGACTCTTCGGTTTTGCTTTTTTGAAGTTCATCGAGAGCTTTGCGCGCCTCATTGAGATTTCCGGCGTTGAGGTTGGCCTCGGCCGCGTAGAAGCGGGCATTGCGCGTGTAATCGCTCTTGGGAAAACGGGAAGCAAGCTTCGCCGAGCTACCCAGAACGTCTTTCCACGCGCGCTTTTCAACGGCGATCGCGATCAGATGCTGCAATGCGATGTCTTGCACCAGTGGGTCGGATTTGGCAGCGGCCTCCAACTCGGAGAAGGCCTTCTTCGCTTCGTCGAATCGTCCCGCCGCGTGATCGCTTTCTGCAAGGCTGAGCCGCGCGTTGTCGGCCAAATCACTGTTCGGCGCTTCTTTAACGAGCCGCCGAAAAATTTCATCGGACCGGTCGTACTTTTTGGCCTCGTGATGTAACAGCGCCCATTCGTCAAGCACCCGGTCGAGGTTCCCTGGATGCGGGAACCGTTTCAACAGGGCCTCATAGGCGCGGTCGGCGTCCTCAACCTGGCCGAGTTTGTGCAGGGTTCGAGCGGCCTGAAGACCCGACCGGTAGGCGTATGCCGCGGCACCTTTCTCTTCTTCGCCCTTTTTCGCCGACTCGGGGGCATAGCGCGCGAAGGCGGCGGAAAATGCGGCTTGAGCCGCTTGCATGTCGCCGGCGTCATGCAGCGACATGGCGCGCATGTAGGCCGCTTCGGGACCCAGCTCGACGTTCTCAGGGTGCTCCTTGAGGGCGCGATCGAAGCCGTCGGCAGCCTCGCGAAACTTTTTTTGGCGATACATGCACCATGCCGTTCCCGACAAGGCGGCCGCATGGTACGGAGATTCTTTGCCTCGCTCGAGAAGCCGGTCGAACAGCGACCCGGCCCATTCCCATTTCTCCGCGGCAAAGGCGATCTCGGCAACCTGGTGGGTGGTTTCATCGGTGAGCTTCGCGGCTGGGAACTTTTGCGATAGTTGCGACAAGTTGTCTTCTGCCTCTTTGCGGTGCCCTTGATGAGCGTGGGCCAGCGACAGCGTCGCCAGCGCTTCATCGACGTTGTCCCCATCGGGCCGCAATTGCAGATACTGCGAGGCTGCCTGTGCCGACTTTTCGTACGCCTTCGTATGCATCAAGCTGCTGGCATACAAAATGAGCGCGTCGACAAATTCCGATTGCGCGCCTTCTTTAACCACCGTCTCGATGAGCGGTGCGATGGATTTGACGGCGGCGGCGTGATCGCCCGTTTTCCTTTGTATCCGAGCAAGATAGAACCGCGCGTGCGATTCGTCTTTGCTTCCCTTGCTGCCGGCGATGACCTGTTCAAACTGCAGAGCGGCCGCCTGCTGATTATCCTTGCCTCCGCGTTCTTCCAGCAAACGCCCCTTCAGCAGCTCGCGCTTCCAGCGCAGGTCGCTTTGCGGAAATTCGGCTGTGAAGCGGGCGATCAGACGTTCGCTTTCGTCGAACTTCTTCTCCGAGAGCGCGGCTTCGGCGGCAAAGTACAGCGAGTGACCGCCCCATCTTCCTTTCGGCCAGTTCTGGACGACTTCCAGAAACAACGCGTGCGCCGATTTGAAGTTGCCAACGCGATACTCGCAGTCGGCCTGCTGGTAGAGTGACTCCTCGGCCAACGGGCCTTTGGGATCGGCGTCGTAGGCCGCCTTCAGGTGGCGAGCAGCCTGGGCATAGTCGGCCAGCGACTTGTGGCTGAGCCCGGTCCAAAACTGAGCGGTCGTCGCGTGCTCTTTGTGTTGAGCCGCCGCTGCGAACTTTGCGATGGCCTCGCGAAAGTTCCCCAATTGAAACTGGGAGAACCCGCCGTTCAACTGCGCGAACGCCACCAGGCGGCTTTCGGGAAACCGTTGCTCGAGCTCCGCGAACTTCGCGGACGCCTTCGCATATTCGCCGGAATCGAAATGGCGGGTGGCGAGGTTGAGCTGCGCTTGCGGAGCGAACGCTCCGTCGTTGTTCGACGCCAGTTGCTCGTACAGTTGCACGGCCTCGGGGTATTGTTTCTGGGACTCGAGCGCCCGGGCCAGGCCGAATCGGCTATCTTCGGCCATCTTGCCGTCGGGATAACGTTTCAAAGCGTCGCGAAAGCCTTCTTCGGCGAGTTTGGGCTTGTCGAGGCGAAGACGCGCATCGGCAAGGTTGGGCAAGGCCCATTCATTCAGCTCGTGGTCGGGATATTGCCCGCAAAACTTTTGCAACTCGCTCTCGGCCTCCTTCAGCTCGCCAAGAAAGTAACTGCACTCGCCGATGCGAAACAACGCGTAGGGAACGTTTTTGTTTTGTGGATACTTGGCCACGAACTGGCGCAGCGCCTTCCGTGCTTCGTCGTACTTTTGCTGCTTGCGCAGTGTGGTGCCCAAATACAACCACGCGAATGGCGCTTTCGCGTGATCGGGGTTTTCAGTGAGAAACTTCTGAAACGATTCGGCGGCGAGGTCCCAGCGCTGCTTGTTGTAGAGACCGATGGCCAGCTTGTAGTCGTCGAGCTCATCTTGTGCCCGAACGGCGGCTGAGGCAAACAGCGCGGCCGCGATCGCAGTGGCGGCAATTCGCCCGCAGCGCAGTTTCCAGCGGCCTTTCGTTGGTTGCGGTTGCTCAAACCGTGGTGTCATTGCGACGACACTCTCCCGTTCACCTTGAATTCGCCCTCGGCGCGCGCAATCACAACCCGACAGCATATGGCCTGCTGAGATGACCTTTTGCGAATCCGGTTGGCAGCCCGAGGGTACGAGTGTCCACGGCGAATCGCCTTCACTCAACCCAAGTTTGCCGGCC
>JBBDVZ010000248.1:0-2028 GCA_040903115.1 Planctomycetaceae bacterium | reverse complement strand
CGGCCAGAACGAACGGATCGTCTTGTCGTAGTAGATCGTGCACTTGTAATGGCACTTGTGCAGGCGTGCCGGCCCGACCAGCGGATAGACGCGGCACTCTTCGAGTTTGTCGACAAGCGGCTCGACCGTCATGCGCACGTTGTTATGCGTGGTCTCGGCGAAGAAGGACAGTCCGCCGCCGGTCTTGTTCGGCATCGTCCGGACAATTTCATCGGGAGACGGCGGATCGAGGCAGTAAAGCGGCGCGTGCTCGCCTTCCACCGGGTCGAGCACCGGCACCTTTCCGTACCGCTCTTCTTCGTGATAGGTGTCTTCGATCAATTGGGTGTAGTAAGGGCTCACCGGAATGATTGGCGTCGTCTTCCAGAAGTGGGCGTAGTTCAACATCATCCCGCTGCCGTCTTCGAACAGCAGGAGGTTGAACGGGATCAGCGGCAGCGCGTGAACACAGCCCGTGCTCGGCAGCGTGATCCATAGCGTGCATACAAGCAACGCGAAGTGTCTGGCGATTTTGGGGAGCCTCATCATTCTGTTCCCTATTGGTGGATCCTTCGGCCGAGACATTCTCGATGCGGCCGGTGTTCTCTGGGACCGCACTCTCTTTATCGATCGACGACAGTGATCGACTTGTGAGATTTTTCCGATTTTGAGGATTGATCCGCTTGTCGGCGTCGAGCCGAACGTGACGGCCGCGAAAGCAGTCGGCGGCGTCCCGGCGTTGCCGAGGCCGCGCGCCTTCAATTGCGCTGCCGCAGATCGCTCAGCGCGACCAGTATCAAAAGTCACGTCTCCGGGAATGTGATGGTTCCCGGAGACGCGTTGAGTTCACACGAGATGCCTGCTTGGCATGACTGCCGACAATTTCGGGCTACCAGTTTTTCGGAGAGAGGAACCACCACCAGCGATCGGTCCGCGGGCGGAAGTTCAAATTCCACGATCCGTCATCCCATTCCAGTTGAACCTGTCGCCATCCCAGAGGAACTTGCGGATAGGGATAGAACGGTCCGATGTACGGCCAGGCACTGGCGCTGTACTGCTGAGGATACGTGACCTGTGCGTAGTTTGGATACGACGCATAAGCGGGCCACGCATACGGCGGCAGACTGGGATTGTTGAGAACCGGCGGCGTGGTACCCGGCGCTGCGAACGCACCTTCCGGAGGGGGAACCGCTCCGGGAACTGCGCCCGGTGGCGGCGGCTGGTATCCGGCCGGAGCCACTTGCGATCCATAACCGGCTTGCGCGGGGTAACCGCCGGCCATCTGCTTCGGACCGCCGGTGACCGCGAGGCGATTGTTGACCGACTCGACGCCGGGCACGGCAGCGGCCAGTTGATGAGCCGCCTGTCGCTCCTGCATGTTTGCCACCGAACCCGATAACGTCGCGGTTCCGTTCACATAGCGGACCTCAATGTCGTAGCCATGTACGCCCGCTGCCACCGAGGCGGCGATTTGCTCGGCGACCGCCTGATTGCTTCGACCTTGGTTTTCGAGCGAGGCCGTTTGAACGGCCGGCGTTGCGGCCGAAGCCGAACTCTCGAACAGAGCAGACTTGTTTGCTTGATCGCCGCCGACCGGCGCTGCCGGCGACTGCTGCACGACCACTAATTGGTTTTGTACATTCTTGACTTCGGGAATTTGCTTTGCCATTTGCTCGGCAAGCGCCTTCTGCTGCTCGGTGCCGATCTTGCCGGCAAGCAATGCGACGCCGTCCTTGTACTCAATGTCGATGTCGTATCCGGTGAGTCCACCGATACGCAAGACATTGGCGACGGACTCAGCGACCTGTTGGTTCGATCGCATGGGGCGCTGGCTTTGGGCACTTTGCGCCTCGTTCGATTCCTTAGACTTGAACAGTGACAGGGGTCCCGCCAACGTCAGGCCGGGAGTCGCAGCAACGATTCCCAGCGTTAAGACCCACTTGCGATACGTGTGCATGAAGAGCTCTCCTTAATGCTTCCACCCCGAGGGGTCCGTTTGGCGGGACACCGTTCCCGGCCTCCGCAATTCGCACCTTTTGCAACCGCGCT
>JBBDVZ010000247.1:3689-5555 GCA_040903115.1 Planctomycetaceae bacterium | reverse complement strand
TGGCGCAGCTTGTGCGCGCTTTTGAAGAACCGATAGACTGGACAAATGGTGCAGTCGCTCGTCGCGCGTGGCTGCGACCGCCATCGAGTTGAAGTTGCTTGATTTTATGTGACGTTCGGCGAGGGTCGTGTTCGTGCTGATCGGCGTTGATTTCGACAACACAATCGTTTGCTACGATGCGCTGTTTCATCGCGAAGCCGTCGCGCGCGGGCTCATTCCGGCCGACTTGCCGCCCCGCAAGGACGCAATTCGCGATCACCTGCGCCACGCCGGACGCGAGGATGAGTGGACGCTGCTGCAGGGTTACGTGTACGGAGTCGGCATTGCCGATGCGCGTCCCTTTCCGGGCGCGTTGGAGTTCTTCACGCGGTGCCGCGAGGCGGGAGTCCAGGCGCGCATCATCAGCCATCGCACGAAACATCCGGTGCTGGGTCCGCAGTACGATCTGCACGCGGCAGCCATCGCGTGGTTGCAGGCCAATCGCTTCTTTGACGATGACTGCGGCGGGCTGTGCGTCGAGCAAACGCACTTCGAAGTTTCGAAGCAAGACAAGCTCGCGCGCATCACGGCAGTTGGCTGCACGCATTTTGTCGATGACTTGCCCGAGCTGCTGAGCGCGCCCGGCTTTCCGGCAGGCGTGCGGCGCATACTATTCGATCCCAGTCACACGTCGAACAACCGTGGCGAATTCGACCGGGCCGCCTCTTGGTCCGAGGTGACCGAACTGCTCGCCTTAAGGTCGACAACCGCAGTCCCGTCACTGTCATTTCCATCGCACGCCGAACCACCCGCAGCGGCCGTTCGCGCACTGCTGTCGCAGGCGGGCATGCCGCCGACGTTTCGCTGTTTGCCGCTCGCCGGGGGAGCCAATAACCGGACATATCGCGTCGAGCATGACGATGGGGCGGTACTGTTGAAATGGTATTTTGCACATCCCGACGAGCCGCGCGACCGGCTGCAGTCGGAGTTTGCATTCGCGCGATTCGCGTGGAAGCGGGGAATCGACGCCGTCCCGCAACCTTTGGCGCACGATGCGGCCAATCGGCTGGGACTGTACGAGTTTGTGCCGGGACGACGCCCGAATGTCGGCGACATCGACGACAGGCTCATCGATGCGATGTTGGCTTTCGTTCGCTCGCTGAACGACTTTCGCGACGATCCCGGGGCCCTTGCGCTCCCCGATGCCGCCGAGGCGTGTTTCAGCCTGCAAGCGCATCTCGACTGCGTAGAGTCGCGCATCGAGCGGCTGACGACAATCGACGTTTCGAGCGACGTCGACCGCGATGCACGGCGATTCGTCGAGACCGATTTGGCGACCGCGGCTCAAGATGCTTTCGCCGCGGCCCGTCACCGCGCGGCCGAATTGGATATTCCACTCGACGCTGAGTTGACGCGGTCGCAGCGGTGCCTGTCGCCGTCGGATTTCGGCTATCATAACGCGGTCCTTGCGGACGACGGGAGTGTTCGCTTTTTCGACTTTGAGTACGCGGGCTGGGACGACCCGGCGAAGCTGATCTGCGACTTTTTTAAGCAGGTCGAAGTTCCGGTTCCGCATCAATTCCGCGAGCACTTTGTAACGGAGATCGGCAATGCACTCAACGAGCCCGAGATGATTGCCGCCCGCGTCGAATGCTTGTTTCCCGTCTATCAGATCAAGTGGTGTTGCATTGTGTTGAACGAGTTTGTGGCGACGTCTGCCTTGCGGCGGACGTTCAGCGAGGGCGACCACCGATTCGAAGAACGAAAGATCCAGCAGTTGCAAAAGGCGCGGACGCTTTTGAGTGCCATATCGCGTGGTCAAAATGGTTGACGCTGTTGCGCAGGGTTACGGCACACGGAGTGTGCCTACTACAATGTAGCAGGCAC
>JBBDVZ010000247.1:0-3679 GCA_040903115.1 Planctomycetaceae bacterium | reverse complement strand
TGCCGTCCGCTGAGGATTTGCACGGCATGCCGAAAGTCTTTGTACTGGGAGCCAATTCGTTCTCCGGGCAGGATTTTGTCGATCTTCTGCTCGACGATCCCTCGAACGACGTCATCGGCGTGAGCCGCTCGGCGGAGCGGTCGGCTCTGTTCTTGCAATACAAGTCGCGCCCCGGCGACGTGCGGTACCGGTACCGCCAGCTCGACATGAACCGGCAGATGCCGCAATTGCTGCAACTTTGCGACGCCGAGTGCCCGAAGTGGATTGTGAATTTCGCCGCCCAGAGCGAGGTCGCACCGAGTTGGGAGCATCCCGAGCATTGGTTCGAGACAAACTGCGTGGCCTTGTCGCGGCTCGTCAATCACCTGGCCCGGCGAGATTATCTCGAGCGATACCTGCACGTCTCTTCTCCGGAGGTTTATGGCACGTGCGTTGGCACGGTGCGCGAAGATGCGCCGCTGCGCCCGAGCACGCCGTATGCCGCGTCGAAAGCCGCGGGCGACTTGTTGCTGGGCACGTATCGCAAACAATTCGGGTTCCCTTTGCTGACCGTGCGCGCGACGAATGTGTACGGGGCCAGGCAGCAATTATTCAAAATCATTCCGCGGTCGGCCATCTACATGAAGCTCGCCCGCAAGATACCGCTGCACGGCGGCGGGGCGGCGATCAAGTCGTACATCCATATTCGCGACGTGTCGCGCGGTGAGTTGATGATCCTGCTACACGGTCGCGTGGGCGAGGTTTATCATCTCTCGCCCGATGCGGGGATACGGGTGCGGGACGTGGTAGAATCGATCGCGCGACGCCTTCACAAGCCATTTGCCGACGTGACGGAGGTGGTCGACGAACGTCCGGGGCAGGATGCCGCGTATGTCATCGACTCGACGCGCGCGCGCAGCGAGTTGGGGTGGCAGCCGCGCATCGACTTCGAAGCGGGGATTGCGGAAGTCGTCGAATGGGTGAACGATCACTGGCTGGAAATCGAACGACAACCCCTCGACTACATCCATCGCGAGTAACAAAGCCCGCCGGCTGACTTCGGCGAGCTCAGCCGAGTCGCGCCCGGCGGGACCGTTTAATGGCCTACATCGACTTCATCACCGCAGTTCATTCATCAACCCCGCGCAACTATCTCTCGCGCGTCGTCGACGACGACAAGGCCGACTGCGCCGAGTTGGCGCTTAAGTGGGGCCGCGACTATTGGGACGGCGACCGCAGCACGGGCTACGGCGGGTTTCGGTACGATGGCCGCTGGCGACCGGTCGCCGAGCGCATCGTCGAGCACTACACGCTGCCCCCAGATGCACGCATTCTCGACGTGGGTTGTGGCAAGGGGTTTTTGCTGTACGAGTTCACGCAGGTCCTACCAGGCGCACGGGTCGCGGGCATCGACGTCTCCGCCTATGCCCTCGAGCATTCGAAGCCGGAAGTGCGATCGTCGCTGCAAATTGGCGACGCGTCGAAGCTGCCGTACGACGATGACTCGTTCGACCTGGTCGTCTCGATCAACACGCTGCACAACTTGTACAACTACGACCTATGGAAGGCGTTGGGCGAAATCGAACGGGTCGGCAAGCGGGCCAAATACATCACCGTCGAGTCGTATCGCAACGAGCGCGAAAAAGTGAACCTGATGTATTGGCAGCTCACCTGCCGAGCATTTCACACGCCCAAGGAGTGGGAATGGCTGTTCCAGGAAGCAGGTTACACCGGCGACTACGGGTTGATCTTCTTCGAGTAGAGCGACTTTTGTGAAACTTCTCATCGTCGGGGCATCCGGCTTTATTGGCAGTCACATTCATAGGGTTGCCAAGGAGTTCGACATAGTCACGGTCGGCACGCGCGCCGGCTCAAAAAGCGATCGACTCGCCCGATTCGACTTGCGAGAGGACAGGATCGGCGACTGCGTGCCAGCGGACTATTTCAATGACGAACGCGTGTGCGCGATTGTCGCTGCGGGGATTTCGAAGATCGACGAGTGCCGGCGGAATCGCGACGCCACGCGTCTGGTCAATGTGAAAGGGACAATTCAACTGCTCGACGACCTCGCCGAGCGCGGCGCGACGCCGGTTTTTCTTTCGACAAGCTGCGTGTTCGACGGGCAAATTGGTTATTACAACGAAGAGGACGAACCGGCGCCGATCAACGAATACGGCCGGCAAAAACTGGAAGTCGAGAGTTGTCTTCTCGATCAGATGCCAAATTCGCTCGTCTTGCGGCTCGACAAGGTTGTCGGCGACGAGCCGGCCGAGTCGCATCTGCTTTCCGAGTGGTACGAGCGGATGCAGAAGGGGCAACCCATCGACTGTCTCGCCGACCAAATCCTGTCGCCCACGCTCGTCGATGACATTGTGTTAGGAGTGTTGACCGCGTGCCAGGATGAGATGAGCGGCCTCTACCACCTGGTGAACGCCGAATTCTTTCCGCGCGACGAGCTCGCACGGCAGTTCGCGCACGCTTGCGGCCTGAGTGCCGAGATCGTTGTCAAACCGATGGATGAATTCGCGTTCGAAGACCCGCGGCCGGTCAAAACCTATCTCGACGGCAGCAGGTTTATCGAGGAGACGGGGCTGCTAATGACAACGATGCGCGCGGTGTTTCAGAATTTTTTGGCGAAGGCTCGCGGCGAGTTCGAGCCCGCGGACGAGAGCGATTGAGCACGCCGATGAGCCACGCGAAGTTGTCGGTTGTGATGGCCAATTACAACCACGCGCACTACCTTCCCGGCGCAATCGAGGCGGTGTTGGGGCAAACCCGCCCCGCCGACGAGTTCCTCATCCTCGACGATGCCTCGACCGACAGCAGTATCGAGATCATCGCATCGTATGCGGCGCGGCATCCGGTCATCCGTTTTTTGCGGAACCCGGCGAATTTAGGAGTGGTCGGCGCTCATCGACGCTTGTTCGAAGAATCGACGGGCGACTACGTTTGCACGATTGCCGCCGACGACCGGCATCTGCCCCGCTATTACGAGCGTGGCATGGAACTGGCCGAGCGACACCCGCAAGCGGGAATCATCTTCGGCAAGGTGGGCATCATCGATGAAGCCGACCGCGAGTTGGCGGTGTTGGGCGTGCGGCGATGGCAAAATTCGGGTTACTTCACGCCCGAGCAGTTTCGACGCGAATATCTGGAAGTCGAAGCGCCCTCGCATTCGTTGTCGGCCGCGACGATCTTTCGACGCGATGCGTTTGCGGAAGTGGGTTGGTATCCCCCCGACCTTGGCTCGTGGAGCGATACATTTGCGCTGCGCGCGATTGGCTTGAAACACGGCGCGTGCTACATCAACGAGACCGTGACCCGGTGGCGGCGTTCGACGGCCAGCTTCAGCGGAAAGAGCCGTGCGAACCCCAGGCACACGCTCGACCTGGTGGCCCGGGCGGCACGGCTCATGCGCAGCGGCGAATTTCGAGACCGGTTTCCCGAGGAGCACGTTCATCGTTGGGAGCGGGATTATCGCCGGCTGGTGATGTGGAACGCCTGGCAAGGCGAAGGGCTGGGCTTTCGGCCCAAGACGGTCGGCTTCTGGCTCAACTTCTGCAAACGGTTGCCAAAACTCCCCGCGGCGCTGAGACTGGCGTTCTATCGACCCCCGCAGGATGATGGCGCGACGTGACCAGCGGCAGTTTCAAAACTCCCCTCCCTTCCAGGGAGGGGTTGGGGGAGGGTCGAGACGCTC
>JBBDVZ010000246.1:0-5571 GCA_040903115.1 Planctomycetaceae bacterium | reverse complement strand
CCCCGCCTCCAAAAATTACCGCTTCGAGTTGCATCGGTCACCGGATCCGAAAAGCACGCTCCCAAACAATCAACGATGTGACTTGTACTGAATTTCGCCCTATCGGGGAAAGGCGACTTGTCGGCAGCCCGCCGCTTGGATGGCGCTAGTGTCTTGTCACGGCTGAAAATTCGGGTTGGGTGGCTGGGGTCGGAGCGAAGCGCAGCCCCCTGTCGAATCGCTGGGGGCTCCCTTCGGTCGACCCCAGGCACCCGAAAAACTATGCGTGACAGAATACTAGCCCTTCATCTGCAACACGGCCTCGATCTCGACGGCGATGTTGCCGGGCAGCGAGCCCATGCCGACGGCGCTGCGGGCGGCCCTGCCCTGCTCGCCGAAAATGTCGACCATCAGTTCGCTGAAGCCGTTAATGACCTGCGGATGATGGTCGAAGTACGGCGTGGCATTCACCATTCCCAGAACTTTCACCACCCGCTCGATGCCGTCGAGGCTGCCGAGCTGCGCTTTGAGCGTCGCGAGGATCGTCAGGCCCACTTGCCGGGCGGCTTGCTTCCCCTGCTCTTCGCTCAAGTCGGCGCCGACTTTGCCGGTGATCATCGAGCCGTCGGGCAATAGCGGTCCGTGGCCGGAAACGTACAGCATGTTGTCAACGCGGACGACGGGGCTGTAAATGCCCGCCGGTTTCGGGGCCGGCGGCAGTTCCAATTTCAATTGGGCGACTCGGGCATCAGCGCTCATGGGAGCAATCTCCTTGGTCCGGAATGACGACGACAATGCTGGGCGGTTAGACACGCAGGCGGATGTGGGACCAGAATACGGCCTGGCTGGAGCCGAGTTCAAGTCGCCACGGACTTTGCAAGGATCGGCGGTAGTGGGTCAGATTGAATTTGGCGGGGTGGGTGCGAATGAGTTGGGAGGGTTGACGCCCCCTTGTGCCTTACGAACACGGTAGTCGCGATATGCACGCCAGCCCGCGAACGGGATTATAACCAATCCGGTTAAACGGCAGATCGGATCCGCGAACACGAAGAGGATATTTACGATGTAAAGGATAAGGAGCATGGGCACGGCAATCCACGACGGTGCCCATCGATCTGCCAATTGCCCAATGACAAGGAGGAGGAGCGCCAGGACCATCGGCACTATCCATAACCCAATACCGATAGCAGCCAACCGTCCGTTCGGATGTGTCGCAAACCATCTCGACAATCCTTGCATCCCGCGGCGAACAATTCCGGGTTGTTCATCCATGCCCGGATTGTACCCGAGGGCCGGGGAGCGGCGGGAGGGGTGACTGAGCAACTACCGAACTGCCTCACAAATTGCAAAAGCCCGGAATCTCTTTAGAATAGACGTAATTCGCCCAAGTCACGGCCGAAACTTCTCGGGCCGAGATGGGACGCCTTTTGTTGGGAGCGGACACGATTATGGATCCGTCCAGAGTTTTTCTCTTCGTCGTACTCGCAATCCTCGGGCTCATCGGCCTGATGCTGTTTGTGTTGTTTCTGAAGTACTTCAAGCTGTGGCTGAGGTCGTTTGTCACCCGCGCGAGAATCGGCCCGTTCAACCTGGTGTTCATGTCGCTGCGCAAGGTCAATCCCAACATCATCGTCGATTCGAAGATCACGCTGGTGCAGGCGGGGCTCACCGGCATCAGCACCGAAGCCATGGAGGCCCATTACCTCGCCGGCGGCAACGTCCGGCGGGTTGTGCAAGCTTTGATCGTCGCGCACCGGGCGAAGATCGACCTCGACTGGGACATGGCGACGGCCATCGACCTGGCCGGCCGAAACGTCCTCGAAGCCGTGCAGACCAGCGTCGATCCCAAAGTCATCGATTGCCCCGACACGCGCACCGGCCGCACCACGTTGGACGGCGTCGCGAAAAACGGAATTCAACTCAAAGCGCGTGCCCGCGTGACCGTGCGCACCAACCTGGCGCAACTCGTCGGCGGCGCCACCGAGGAGACGATCATTGCCCGCGTGGGTGAGGGGATCGTCTCGGCCATCGGTTCGTCCGAGAGCCACAAGCTCGTGTTGGCCAATCCCGTCACAATCGCCCGCGAGGTGCTCAACAAGGGCCTCGATTCGCAGACCGCCTACGAAATCGTCTCGATCGACATCGCCGACATCGAAGTGGGAGATAACGTGGGTGCGCGTCTACAGGCCGATCAGGCCGAGGCCGACGTCCGCATTGCCCGCGCGAAGGCCGAGGAGCGGCGCGCGATCGCCGTCGCGCTCGAGCAGGAAATGCAGGCCGACACGCAGGCCAACCGCGCCCAGGTCGTGCTGGCGGAGGCGGAAGTTCCCAAGGCCATGGCCGACGCGTTTCGAGCCGGCAGTTTGCGATCGACGCCGCAAGCACCATGACGTTCCCGTCTCTGTCCCAAGCCGGACGAGTGCGGTCGGAACGACGGCAAGTCGTCGGCTTGGATAGGCACGTGTGAAACCTTGCCGGGTGCGATGGTTCGCCGGCCTGCGTCGACTCTGGCATGCTTGAATAATAATCCCCCGTCCGCCAGGGTTCGCGGAGGCGGCTTCACCCCTGCTGGCCCGCGCGATTCTGGCCGTTTTGTTCCCCGCGGCCGGGCTTCCGGTTGTGTCGCGTGATAGGCTCGACTACCATGATTTCACGCGGGAGCCAGTACGGCTTTCGTTGTGGCCGAAGGACGGCATGGCGCCATCATTCACGTCACTACCAGGAGCGCTCGGCTCATGAGCGAAACTCTGAAAATCGGTTTGACCAACGATCAGCGAGACCTGCTGCTGCAGGGGCTCAGGTATGTCCGCAGCTCGGTCTTGCTGGAGATTCACGATCCCACGCCCGAGATCGTTGAGACCCGTGAAGGGCAATTGCACGAAATCGAGACGCTCGTCGAGCAGTTGAGCGGAAGCCGCTCGGCCGATACGCCCGCGCGCCGCTAGCGGACCGACCAGCATAAGATGGTGGGTGCCATGCCCACCGCTTTGGGTGGGCATGTCTTCGAAAGCATGGCCACGCAAAGCCGTGGCCATGGCACCCGCCGCTGCACCCCTTGCTCGGCGGCCGGGACTCGCGGTTGTTTCCATGCGTTACCGCCACGTCTGCGTCGAAGCCTTCAGTTGCACGCTTCCGCCCCACGTTGTCACCTCCGATGAAATCGAAGCGCGCCTCGCTCCCGTCTACGAACGCCTGGGGCTCCCTGCCGGCCGGCTGGAGTTGATGACCGGCATTCGCGAGCGGCGGTTCTTCGAACCCGGCACTCTGCCGGGAACCGTGAGCGCGCAGACCGCGCGCCGGGCGATCGCCGAATCGGAGATCGACATCAAGCATTTCGGGGCGCTGGTGCACGGGTCGGTCTGCCGCGACCAGTTGGAGCCGGCGACGGCCGCCGCCGTGCATCACGCCGTCGGCATGCCCGCATCGGCGCTGGTTCTCGACGTCAGCAACGCCTGCCTGGGATTGCTCAACGGCATGATGCTGGTTGCGAACATGATCGAGCTCGGCCAGATTCGCGCCGGCTTGGTGGTGGGCTCCGAATTGGGACGGTCGCTGGTCGAGGGGACGATCGACACGCTTTTGAATTCGCCGTCGCTGACGAGAAACGAAATCAAGCCGGCATTCGCGTCGCTGACGATCGGCTCGGGCTCCGCGGCGATTGTCCTCTGCGACCGCAAACTCACCCGGCGCGGCCATCGACTGCTTGGCGGCGAGACGGCAGCCGACACGGCAGCGCACAATTTGTGCACTGGCGGAGTGGCGGCGGAGCGGCACGGCGACGATCGCCCACGGATGAATACCGATTCGGAAGCGCTGCTGACAGCGGGCGTCGACCTCGCCGCCGTCACTTGGGAGAAAACGAAACGGGCGCTGGGCTGGACCAACAACGACGTCGACAAGGTCTTCACGCATCAGGTCGGACGCGCACATCGCAAGCTGCTGCTCGAACGGCTGGGACTCTCACCCACCCTCGACTTTCCGACGGTCGAATACCTGGGAAACACCGGCGCGGTCGCCCTGCCCGTGGCCATTGCGCTGGGAATCGAGCAACAGCGAATCGCCAACGGCGACCGAGTCGCCCTGCTGGGCATCGGCAGCGGATTGAACTCGGTGATGATGGGCATTGAGTGGTGAGGGGACGAACCAGCCGGCTGACGCCGGCCGCTCGCCTTTCGTTCCGCACTCCGCGCTCCGGGCTTGGTTCAATCCGCAATCCGCAATCCGCAATTATTTCGCCTTCACCCACGCCTCGTTGAATGCGGCGTGCTTCATGCTGACGCCTGCACGCTCGGCATAACGGTACACGCAGTGCAGCATGCCGTCGGCCCCCTGGATGACGGCTGGGTACGCGTACGACCGTCCCTCGGAGCGATCGGATTTTTCCAAGTGTCGGGTCGACGTCCAGGTTTTTCCTTCATCCTGCGAGATCGAAACGGCCAGTTGGTGCCGCCCGCTGACGGTATCGTTATACACGAGGAGCCAATGGCCGTTGGCCAACCGCACGCCGTCGATTCCGCCGCCCGGGTTGGGCAAGTCGGAGTTCGCGATCTTGCTCCAGGTGATGCCATCGTCGCTCGACTCGCAGTATCGAATGCACTCTTGAAAGCCGTTTTCGCGCATGTACGCGACCAGCGTCCCGTTGTTGCGACGCAAGACCGTCGGCTGGATGTTCCCGTAACCGATCAGGGGCTTGCTGGCGTACCAGCTCAAGCCCCCGTCGTCGCTGACGGCCATGATCGAAATCGAGTAAGTGTCGCTGTAGAGAGGAAACAGAATGCGGCCGCTGGGAAGGACGGTCGGCTTGCAGCGCGGCTGCCAACTGATGCGGTGAAACAGCTTATCGCCCGACAAGTCGCGGGCTTTCTGCAGAAAGCCCTGCTGCTTCTCCGACAGGGGCCGCTTGTTCCCCAAGTTGTTGTCGAGGTACTCGAGAAACTCCTTCTGGAAGTCGTCGGGCTTCAGCAGGATGACCGTGTGCCTGTCCCATTTGGGTGGGCCGTCGGCGAGATAGTTGGTTGAAATGAGGGCGTTTGTGAGGACCGAGTCCCACTCGCCGGCCAGCACCGTCGGCCAGAACAGCCACAGTTTGCCCTTCAGGTCGATCATCATCGCGGTATTGCAGTCGGGGAAGCCTGGATAGTCGGCCATCAGAAAAGCTTCGGACCAGGTGGGGCTTCCCTTGCGACGGCGGGCGCCATAAACCGCCACGTCGTCGGCCGACCGCTCGCCCGAACCGCGATACCACGAGACCAGCAAATCGCCGTTGGCACATTCGACGACACCGGGGGCATGATTGTGCTTCTGGCTCAGGGGGAATATCAATTCCGCCTCGTTGCGCGGCTTTTCATCCGCGGCGCAGACTCCCCAAAACGCCAAGTATACGACAGCGGTCAACGCACAACGCATCGGCAATACTCCTCAGGGTGTTTCGTCGTGAGATTCAAGTTGCAACAGTTTAGCCGATGGCGGCGCGATGCGAAATCATCTGCGGGGCCGTCTGCGACCATCGGTTTGACTACGACGCAAACAGGCGATTTTTCGTCTCGTTCCCAAGCTCTGCTTGGGAACGCAATTTCGCGAAGCTCCGCTTCG
>JBBDVZ010000245.1:0-5574 GCA_040903115.1 Planctomycetaceae bacterium | reverse complement strand
CGTCTAATCTTGTTTCGGACTTTGGACCTTCGTGCTTCTTTCGACATTCGTGCTTTTTCAAAGCTGACCGCTGAAAGCTGAGGGCTGACGGCTTTTCCCTTGACATCCATACAACGAGCGGCTATGTATTGATACATAGACCATCTATGCTATCGGAGTAAGCTATGGATTCACGATTGTTGTGGGGCGCGGTCGAGATGTTGATCCTCGAGGTCGTCTCCGAAGGGCCAACGTACGGCTACGAAATCACGCAGACCGTCGCCGGACGTTCGCACGGCTACTTCGAGTTGAAAGAAGGCAGCTTGTACCCTGCGCTGCACCGCATGGAGCGGCAAAAGCTGCTTGCGTCGTCGTGGCAAGAAGCCGACGGCCGCCGCCGTAAGTATTACCGGCTGACGGCCGCCGGCCGCAAAGTGTTGGCGGAAAAGAAACAGGAGTGGACGGCTTTCGCCAGCGGCGTGAACGGAGTACTGGGAGGCGCCAGTGGCCTGGCCTGAAGAAATTGCCAACGATTTACCGGCCCCGCGCGACGACGAGCCGGCGTCTTTGCGGCAGGACATCGTCGACGAACTGTCTGACCATTTGGGGTGCGCGCTCAATCGCGAGCTGCATCGCGGCTACGATGAAACGAAGGCTCGGCAGAATGCCCTCGAACGCTTCGGCAACCCGGCACGCGTCGCGTATCGACTGTGGTTCGATGCCATGAAGGGAAAGATCATGTCTCGACGCATCACTCTGGCTGCCGTCCTGGTCGTGACTGCCATTTGCATTTTCATGGGGGTGGTGACGTGGCAGATCGCACAACAGAACCGCGACTCGAACCTCGCGCTCCTGGAACAGAACCGGGACGCCAACAGTGCGATCCTCGATAAGTTATCCGTTTTGGCGACGCAGCAGGAATCGAACAAATCGCTCGACTGGATCCCATCGCTCGACTGGATCCCAGTGAAGTTTCGTCTGGTGGCAGGCGAAAAAAACGGCGCGCCAGTTGTTGGCTTCAAAGCCCATCTGCAACATGGCCGCCAGAGTGGAGACATGCCAACAGTGCAAACAGTTTCCGACGAAAACGGGATGCTCGATTTTGGAATCGTGCGGTACGGATACTATACCCTGTCGCTTGCCACACCGTGGAAGGAGTCCTGCCGGAAGGAAGTCAGTGTTCGGCCGGGGCACGCCGTCACGGAAACAATCGTTTGCCCGACAGCGTCCGGCTCGGGCGACGTTGCGTTCTCAGTCGATTGGCCCGATGAATTGAAAGACGCGAAACTCTGGACGCTTTGCATGATTCAATCCGCAGCGCGGTCTGTCGGCGACCTGGAATGGAATGAGACCGACAATCCCGGGAAGTATTTGCTGATTTCAGCGAATGGAACTGCATTCGACTATGCTCGCTCTGATCCATTCCCGTCGGGTCCATACGCGTCAAAGCCGCAACCGGAACATTTGACGAATAACATGTCACTGAAACCCGCGTCGAAAATCAGCTTCGGTGCGCGTCCGTGGGTGCTTTCCAGCATCCGCATGTTCGCGCCATCCGAATCGACGGGCGCCGATGAACTTCAACTGCCACAGCTTCCGTTGGCGAAGTACTACTTTCAAAATGCACCGAAGTTCGACCTTGAAAATAATCCTGTTGGTCCTAAAACAGGGCTTCTCGTCTACGATCCTCGATCTCACAGTTACAAATATGCCGACGCCCCCCGAATCAACAATAACTTTGAAACGCCCAAATCCGTCGATGCACCCCTTTTCGAAGTGAAACACGGGCAAGTGAATTCCTGGAAGATCACGCTCCCCGATGATCTCGCACAGCATCTCCGGCAAAGCCTGGCAGCCGAAAAACACTAGCAACGCTTCTGACGACGGGAGGCACGTTTGGCGACTTTCGACGAAATTGCGGACGACCTGCCCGCTCCGCGCGACGACGAACCTGTCTCGTTGCGGCAGGACATCGTCGATGAACTTTCCGACCATCTGTCTTGCGCTGTGAACCGCGAGCTGCATCGCGGCAACGATGAATTGAAAGCGAGACAAAACGCTATCGAACGCTTCGGCAATCCGGCACGCATCGCGTATCGGCTGTGGTTCGACGCCATGAAGGAAAAAATCATGTCTCAACGCATCACATTGACGGCCGCAATTGTGGTCGCGGTCGCGTGTTTGTTCGTCGCCGGCATGGCGTGGCAAATGTCGCAACAGAGCCGCGAAACGAACCTGGCATTGCTCGACAAGCTGAGCGCACTCGCAGCACAACAAGAGCAGCACAAGTCGCTCGACTGGAACCCGGTGAAGATCAAGCTCGTTAGCGGTGACAATAACGGCCCGCCGGCAAGTGGGATTAAGGCGAACTTGTCGAGCAGCGAAAAATCGATGCCGCCACTGGAAGAAGTCTCGGGCGACGATGGCGTCGTCGATTTTGGGCAGGTCCGCTACGGGCAATACAGCCTCAGCCTGACGTCGCCCTGGGGAGAAGGCATAATGACGAACTTCTTGGTGAGACCCGGAAAAGCGATCTCCAAGACGATTGTCTGTCCATCCAAGCCCGAACCCACGGAAATCGCCATCGAAATCGATTGGCCCGAGGATTTCAAGCACGCCGAACTGTGGGCGTTCGGCGACTTCAAGTTCCAGAGTGATTCTCCACGAGACCCAGGCCTCTCGTGGAACTTTAGCTTCGGCTCGATGGGGCCAAGGAGCCTATTGCTCGTCAACTCGGGAAAAGTGATCGACTGCGGTCCAAATCGCAATTACGCCTACGACACGTTGGAAGAATTGATTGGCGAGGGTAAGCCAGCATCAACGATTCATGGAATGGCGAGGCCTTTGACGCTCCGTAGTTTGCATATTATTCGCGAGCCAGGGACGACCCCCGACGAACCGCGTTCGACACCCGATGGCAAACTCAATTTGCCGAAGGAATCGGTCGCGTCCTACTACTTTCGACCATCTGCGAATTCGAGGGACGGAGGTTTTGGAAGTGGAGGTGGCTTTTTCGGAGGCCCCGCGCCGAACTTTGGCCTTATTATCAAGGAACCGCCTGCGGAAAGCACGGAAAGCTCAGCCAAGCGACCTAAGCCGCTCGAATCACCAACATTCGAGCCCAAGTCAGGGCAACCGAACCGGTGGAAAATCACACTTCCCGACGAACTGCTCGCGCACTTGCGCAAGCCGTCGCCGGTCATCGATCGCGGGGGCAGCCTATTGGGAAAGTGAGCGCAACATTCGGTCTTTCGTTGACCCTACCGCAGCCTCTCGGATAAACTGTTGCTGATTCGTTTCCGCGACAGTTCGCCGCGAAACGCGACTCGACTGAGCTCGTCGAAATCAGTCCGTGGGCTCTGCGGGGGAGACCACTATGCTGCGGATTCTCGGCCGCCCGGGCCGGCTTTGCGATGGCATCACGCGGCGCGAGGTGATGCGCGCTGGCGGGTTGTCGCTGTTTGGCGGCATGACGGTGCCGCGGTTGCTGGCGGCGACTGCTGCTCGAACCGCGCCGCGGCCGCAGGGGACCGCGAAGTCGGTCATCCTCTTCAATCTGCTCGGCGGGCCGAGCCACATGGATATGTTCGACATGAAGCCGTTGGCTCCGGTCGAAATCCGTGGCGAGTTTCTGCCGATCGACAGCTCGCTGCCCGGCTTGCAGCTTTGCGAGCATTTGCCGAACACGGCGAAGCTGATGCACAAAGCCACCGTCATTCGCACGGTGACGCATACGTACGATGCGCACAATCCGCTGGCCATGATGACCGGCTGGGCGCAGGGCCTCTTTAACCAACTGCGGCCCGAGCCGACCGATCCGCCGGACATCGGGGCGATTTGCCAGTACCTCGGCATGGGTCCGCGCGACATGCCGGGCGCGGTGTGCATGCCGTGCTATCCCGGCTGGGGCGAAGGCGTGAACTATCCTGGCATTCGGCGGCCCGGCCCTTACGGCGGGTTTCTGGGCAACCGCTACGACCCATTGTTCACGGAATGCAATCCGACGTTTGGCCGCGTGCCGAAAATCAAACATTACGATCCGGTGCGGGCGATGGGTGAGCCGACGTTGCCGAAGCTGGGCGAGCTGCCCGAGATGACAGCCGACCGCTTTGACCGGCGGCGCTCGGTCCTCCAGCAGTTGGACGCCCAATTCGAGCGCACGACAAGCTCGCCGGCCATCGATCGCATGAACCATTTCCAACAGCGCGCGCTCGAATTGCTTTCATCGGGCAAAGTGCGGCAGGCTTTCGACCTGAGCAGCGAGTCGAACGAGACGCGCGAGCGTTTTGGCCGGCATTTGATGGGGTCGAGCATGTTGACGGCGCGGCGGCTCGTCGAAGCGGGTGTGCCGTTTATCAGCGTGCACACCGAAATCTTCGGCGACAACGGCCACTCGTACGACATGCACGAGAACAACTTCGGCATGCTCAAGAACGAGAACCTGCCCGTGCTCGACATGGTCTATCCGGCACTCGTCGAAGATCTCGAAAGCCGCGGCCTGCTCGATTCGACGCTGGTGGTTGTTATGGGAGAGATGGGGCGTTCGCCGCGCGTCAACCGGAATGCGGGCCGCGATCATTGGCCGCGCTGCGGATTCAGCCTGCTGACTGGCGGCGGCATCAAGCGCGGCACAGTTTTCGGCTCGACCGATAAACAGGCCGCTTACCCGACGAGCGATCCCGTCTCGCCCGGCGACGTCGTCGCGACGATTTATCACCTTCTGGGAATCGACCCGCACATGATGGTGCCCGACCAGGCGGGCCGCCCGATCCCGATCGCCCACGGCGGCGAACCGATCTGGGATGTCATTGCGTGAGCACGATTCCCACCGGGCGCGGCCGGCGGGCTTTGACGGTCATGCGGCGGCGGAATCGTCTTCGGCGCCCTCTTCGACTTCCTCGTCGTACACGAGATAGAAGATGTTGTTGAGCGCCTCTTCCAGGTACGTTTGAATATTCACGCTCGCGGTCGAGTCGATGAGTGCCTCGAGGGCTTCGACAATCCGGTCGACTTCGTCGCTGGAGATCTCTTCGTATTCATCTTCCGACTCAGCAGCCGCGGCGACCTCGGCATCGAGTTCCGGATCGTGGTTGAGTTCTTCGGACACGGTCATCTCCTTAAAGAATGGAGGAAAACGCCAGTCTGTCTTACAGACTTTCG
The DNA here is from genome assembly GCA_040903115.1 of Planctomycetaceae bacterium. GTDB lineage: Bacteria > Planctomycetota > Planctomycetia > Planctomycetales > Planctomycetaceae > JBBDVZ01. Next base: position 435 of record JBBDVZ010000245.1, on the reverse strand, counting down.
CAGAGCGTGGCGACTTGTTGGTAATCGATAGAAACGGCGAGGAACTTGGACTGGAATCGAGACAATACAGATTTGATAGGCAGTGGCCGGAAGCGATTGAGAATTGCTACGACATCCGCAAGCTTCTACCCTCCCCCAACCCCTCCCTGGAAGGGAGGGGGAGTTGCAGTTACGACTTGGCGGACTTCTTTCTTTTCTTTGCGCCGGACGACTTGGGCTTCGACTGTTTTCGACCGGCGGTCGTTCGGCCGGCCTTTCTGGCCGAAAAGACGCGATCCCAACCTTGGGAGAATTTTTCCGTCGAACCCGTGTGCACTGTGTAGCCTGTCATCGAAACGTTTCCCTGAATTGTTCTTCGTGATGTCTATCGCTGCTGGTCGTCCGCAGGGTTGGTTCAACGATTCGGCGCCCGTTTGTTGTTGGTTTGGATTGAGG
>JBBDVZ010000244.1:0-31835 GCA_040903115.1 Planctomycetaceae bacterium | reverse complement strand
GCCGCCTCGATGGGAATGGTGCCCGTGCCGCAAAACGGATCGATCAGCGGCCGCTCGCTATTCCAAAAGCTGAGCTGTACGAGCGCCGCGGCCAGCGTTTCTTTCAGTGGCGCCGGCCCGCTGAGCGTGCGATAGCCGCGCTTGTGCAGACCCGGCCCGGTGGTATCGATGGTGAGCGTGGCCTGATCCTTGAGAATCGAAACTTCGATGGCGTAAAGCGCGCCGTTTTCCGCGAACCACTCGCGGTGATAGGCTTGCTTCAACTTCTCGACGACAGCTTTCTTGACGATTGCCTGGCAGTCGGGGACGCTGTGCAGCCCCGAGCGGACCGATTTGCCGCGCACCGGGAACGAGGCATCGTCCGGCAGCCAGTCGGACCAGGGAAGCTCCTTCGTCCGATCGAACAGCGTCCCGAAATCGCCGGCCTCGAAAGTTCCCATTTTGAGCAGCACGCGCTCGGCGCTGCGCAACCACAGGTTCGCGCGGCAGACGGCCGCCTCGTCGCCGACGAACGTCACGCGCCCGTCTTCGACGTGCTGCTCGGTATAGCCGAGTTGCGCCAGTTCGCGGGCGACAACCGCCTCGAGCCCGAAGCTCGTCGTGGCAATCAATTCGAGGCGATGCATGAGGAATTGATCAATCGGATGATAATAGGGGTGGCGTCGGAGGGCGATATTCACGCAATGTTCGCGTCGTTTATCCAAGCCGACTGCTTGCAGTCGTCGGGTGCCACTGCTGAACCGCTTCGGTTCAGCAGTGCTGCCTTGCCGCGGGCGTTGGCGCCTGGGTGCAATAATGGCGACAGAGAATTCGTCGTTCCTATGTTCCTCGAGAGAGCACTGCTGAGTTGAAGCAACTCAGCAGTGGCACCCAAGCGAAAACCGTTTGCTAGTTCTTTTCATCCGTAGGTCCATCGTAAATCGGCAGGATGATCGCCGACGGTGACGTCGACGATACGTGCAGCGTGTTTGTCGCAACGCGGGTTTCGTCGTCGGCGCGAAACGGCTTGCCGGTGTTGGGATTCGGCTCGAACCGCGGCGCGTTCGACGACGAGACGGCGACCCGCACGCGGTGTCCCTTGTTGAAGATCAGCGACGTGCTCCACAGGTCGACCGACAGTTCGTACACGCGTCCCTGTTCCAAAAACTCTTCCTCGCGGAATGATGTGCGATAGCGCGCCCGCAAAATGCCGTCGGTGACCAGCATCGATCGTCCGTCGGGATAAACGTCGCACAGCTTGACGGTGAAGTCGGTATCGGGGCAATCGGACGAAACGAACAGCTTCGCGATGATTCGTCCGGTGACTTCCAAGGGCTCGGTCAACGCCTCAGTCGTGAAGACCCGCACGTCGTCGCGTAATTCCACCTTGCGCTGGTCCATTGGGCCTTTTGGCAGAAAAAGATTCTGCCCGCCCACCGTGGGGACGGGATGGGCCGGATCGTACTCGTACGTCAACCGGGCATCGGCCGCGCTCGGAACTTCTGCCGCGAGGCGGCCGACCGAGTGAAAGTAAAGAGTGCGCGGCTTGAAGGGAGGCGGCCAATTTTCGGCGCTGCGCCAGATGTTGCCGGGAGCGGCGGAATCTTCGGGATCGCCCATCACGTAATAATTCACCGGCTTGTCGTCGGGCACGCCGTTGTCGGTCCCTTTCAGCCAGTAGTCGTAAAAGCGAAACGGATCGTCGGCGAGCGGCCGCTTGTTCGATTTCTCAGGATACTTCAGCTCGTCGAACGTGCCGTGTGCGTACGGACCGATGATGAGCCGACAATTGCCCCGTGCCTTTCCGGCGCCCTGGTTGTGGACGGTGACGAACGAGTTGATCGTGCCCTGCAGGAAGATGTCGTACCAGCCACCCATGTAGATTGCCGGTGCATGCACGCGCTGCGCGACGGATTCCGGGCTCAGCTCGGCCCAGAAGTCGTCGTAGCGGGGATGTGCGACAAAGGTGCGCAGCGATTCGGGGTCGAACTTCTGCGATTGCAGCCACTGTTCCAGCAGCGACTTGCGAAACACGCCCCCCTGATACGCGCCCTGCTCGTACATGTTCGAGAAGGCGACTCCCACGTATTGCGCTTTGAGGGCCTCGGGCGCCTCGGGGGCCAGCATGTTCTGCGTGATTCCCAGGGCCGATGCGCCCCACGTCGCCACGTTGCCGTTGCACCATTTCTGCTTCGCAATCCAGTCGATGGTGTCGTGCCCGTCGCGATTCTTGCTCCAGCCATCGTTGTGAAAGACCACTGCGTCGCTGCCTTGGGACTTGTGGCGGCCGCGCATGTCCTGGCTGACGAGCACGTATCCCTTGTCGCAGATCGTCTTGCCCACGGGTTCGCCGAACGTCCCGTAAGGTCCGCGGGCCAAAACGACCGGGAGCGGCTGCTCATTTTTTGCGGGACGGTAGACGACGGTCGCCAGTTTTGTCCCGTCGCGCATGGCAACCATGTGCTCGGTCTGTTCGATCTCCGCGGCGGCGGAAAACGCAATACCGATAAACGTGAATGCAACCGTACATAACGCGCGCGATGCTGCGGCTCTCATTGTGCGCTCCTCGGAATGCGGTTATCTAAAGGCAGGGCGCATTGAATTACCACAAAGGCACAAAGAGCACTAAGAATCGAAATCAAGAAACTCAATCGGGACGCGTCCGTCTTCTTTCTTCTTTGTGACCTTTGTGCCTTTGTGGTAAATCACAGTCTTCGCGCCGTGCTGGCACAACTTTCAAAAATCCCAATCGTATTGGGCGATGTTCTCTTTGCTGAAGCGGATGGGCTGGGACAGAATGACCATCGTCGGATCTTCGCTGCTGAAGTTCAGCTTGCCGTAACCGGCAATCTCCTTGCCCGGTTTGATCTCTTCGCCCTTCACGACGGCGGCGGCCAGCCGGATGGTGAGGTCGCCCAATGCGCGCGGGTCCCACAGGTAAAAGCTCTTCAGCACGCCGCGTTCGATGTAGCCTCGCATTTTGCCGGGGCTGGTGTTGCCGGTGAGGGCCACTTTTCCCGATTTTCCCGAGCGCTCGATGGCCTCCGCTGCTCCTGGGACCGAGTTGGAGTCGAAGGCGATGATTCCCTTGAGAGCGGGATACGTGTTCAACAGCGTCTCGACCATCTGCCGCGCTTCGTTTTCATCTTCTTTGGTGACGACCGTCTCGACGAGCTTGAGCTTGGGGTACTTGTCCTTGGCGCGGGCTTCCGCCAGTCGACGCCAACTGTTGAGGTTGGCAGCGTCGAGGCTGGCGATGGCGATCGCCCACTCGCCGTCTTCGTTCATTTGTGCGGCGAGATCGTCCATCAGCATGTGCGCGAGCGTCTTGTCGTCGACCTGGTTGACCATCAGCACGCGCCCGCTCTCGGGAGCATCGCTGTCCCAAGTCAGCACCTTGATGCCTCGCTCGTGCGCTCGTTCGACGAGCCGGCTCATCGCCTTCGGCTGATTGGGGGCGACGCAGATCGCATCGACTCCCTGACGGATCCAGGTCTCGATGAATTTCTGTTGCTCCGACCCGCTGGGCACGTCCGGACCGTCGTATATCAACTCGATTCCCAGCTCACCCGCGGCTTTTTCCGCTCCGCGATGACAGGCAGCGAAATAGGCGATATTTTTGAGCTTGGGCAGCATGGCGATGACGATCTTGCCATCATCGACACGCCCACTTTCTCGAGGCCCGCAGCCGATGATGCTCAAGGCGATGGCGAGAGCCACGACATGCACTGCCCGAAATTTCCTAGTCGATGGAATATTAGCAACAAGCGCAATTGCCATTTCGTCACTTCCTAACGCACGAGTTCGATACACGCGGGAATCAATAGTCTCTCGCCAATCGCGCCCGCGTGCAACGCAATGCAGAGAAGGAATTGGAACCGCGGATAAACGCGGATGAACGCAGATTAGAGATCGATTGGATTTTTCAATTTGACCACGGATGTCACGGATAGCACGGATGAGGAAAGGCAGCTGAAGGCGGAAGAATTTATCCGAGAAATCCGTGTCATCCGTCGTTACTTCATGAATTTAAGCGCTTCGAACGGCGCGCAGCGCGGCATTGACGTGGGTGTTCAACCATACTCCAAGTACCAGCAGCGGGCCGAGCAGGATCAGGATCCAATCGCTGTGATGGATGCCGATCAGGCCGACTTCCAGGACCGTCACCAAGAACACGCCGAGGATGGAGCCGATGATCGATCCCCTGCCGCCATCCACCCGCGTGCCTCCCAGCACGACGGCCACTATGATTTTCAACTCCAGTCCTTCTTGCCAACCGGCATTGACCGAGCCGTCGTGCGCCAATGCGCACAGCGCCGCGAAGAACGCCAACACGCCCATGAGCGCGTAGACTTGCACGATCCGTCGGTGGACGGGGATGCCCGCATATCGAGCGGCGATGCGGTTGCCGCCCATCAACAGAATCTCACGCCGCAGCCGCGAGCGAGCGAAGTACGCACCTCCCAACGATACGAGCGCCAACGCCATCAGTGCCGCACCGGGAAATTCGCCCATCCCGGCGGGAACGGGAGACAGATTCTCTCGGTCGGCCAGCACCACGCTGCACAATCCGCGATACAGAATCAGCGTACCCAACGTCGCGATGATCGGCGGGATGTCTAGCCGCGCGATCAGAAATCCGTTGAATGAGCCGAGTGCGATCGCAACCAATAGTCCCAGCGGGACGGCTTTCAACCAGAACTCGGCACCCGGTTCGAACGACGACATGACGCCGGCGATCAGCGTGACCATCGCGCCGACCGAAAGATCGATGCCGGCCGTCATGAGGACAATCGTCATGCCCAGCGCGAGAATCAACAGCGGCGCCGACAGCACGACGATGTCGCTCAGGTAATATCCCAGCCCCGATGAAAACGCCTGCCACGAATCGAACCGCACGCCGCTGTACGGCAGGAACACGGCCAGCTCGATCGCGAGCAGCAATGGCAAAATCAACGTTCTCATCGCAGCTCTTCCATCAGCTTGCGCTTGCGGTGGATGGCACAATCGAACCCGATGACCGCAATGATCACCGCGCCCTGGATGGCGTCGCGCCAGTACTCGCTGATGCCGGCGTAGATCAGCGCCTGTCCGACCCAGTAAAGAAAGAAGACACCCAGCGCGGTCCCGATGTAGCTCCCCTCGCCGCCGAAGATGTTCGTGCCCCCCAGCACGACGCCGCCGATAACGTCGAGCTCGAACCCGCGCGCCAGCCTCGACGGCTCGATCGTCAACTGGTTCGTGATCTTGGTGAGCGCCGCCAGGCCGAGAAAGGCGCCGCTCGTGAGAAACGCGCTCTGCAAGGTGCGCCCCGTGCGCATTCCCTTCAACCTGCAGGCCTCGGCCGAGCTTCCCAAAGCCAACCACGTTCGCGGCGTCTTGCCGTGCCACTCCCACAAGATCGCGACAGCCAATGCCGCGTACATGATCACGCCGCCATACTCTTTGCCCGGCGCGTGATAGGCGGCTTTTTGCAGCGAGTAATGGCCGGGGAAACTGGGGTCGACCCACTTGGCCAGCAACAGGCCCACTCCGCGGTAAAACGTGAGGCCAGCTAACGTGAAGATGATCGCCGGAATCTTCAACAGCCGTATCGCGTACCCATTGAGCGCCGACAGCGCACAAGCCGTCAGTGCACAGGCTGCAAAACACAACGCCGGGCTGATCTCCCGTTCGTAAAGAATTCCGAAGACCGAACCCGCGACGACGATGATGCCACCAATCGACAGATCGATCGCGCCGGCGGCGATGATTCCCGTCAGCCCCAGCCCGGCTAGCAGCTCAGGGGCCACGTTGGGACCGAAGCGCGACAGCTCGTCGGTAAACGATGAGTCCGCCGTTCGTTGCGTACAAAACCAAATGTAGCCCATCAGCGCCAGGTTGCCGAAGATCAGGAAACCGACGCGCTGCTTGAGCGACGGCGAAAGTCGGCGGAAGGGATCAGTCATCGCACCCCTCCGGCATAAAGTCCCGAAGCCGCCAGAATGACGTTTTGCTGCGTCATCATTTCGCCGCGAAGCTCTGCGCTGATGCGGCCGCGGTTCATGACCAGGATGCGATCGCTCATGCCGAGCACTTCCGGCAAGTCGCTCGAAATGAACACGATGGCTTTTCCAGCGTTGGCCATTCGATCGATGAGCGCGTGAATCTGCGCCTTCGCGCCGACGTCGACGCCGCGCGTGGGTTCATCGAGCAAAATGACGTCGGGTTGTCGCTCGAGCCAACGCGCCAACAGCGCCTTCTGCTGATTGCCGCCGCTCAACATTCCAACCGGCTGTTTCGGACCGGCCGAACGGATGTCGTATGCTCGAAGGGCCGCGAGAACGCCCGCGGTTTCCCGCTTATGACTGATCAGGCCGAACCGACTCATCAAATCCGAGAAACCGATGCTGATGGACTCCGACAGGCTGTGATCGAGCACCAACCCATGCCGCTTTCGCTCTTCGGGGACATACACGAGGCCGGACCTCAGCGCCTCGTGCGGATTGAGAGGCGACCACGGTTGACCGTTCAGACGCATCTGGCCTGTGTCGACGCCGTACATGCCGTAAATCGCGCGCGCCAGTTCACTGCGGCCGGCTCCAACCAATCCTGCCAGACCGACAATCTCGCCGGCGCGCACACCGAAAGATACGTCGCGGAACATCCCCGCGCGCGAGACGTTTTCGACCTCGAGCAATAACTGGCCCGGAACATTGCCGCGACTACGCGGATACACCTGCTCGAGCGGGCGGCCCACCATGTCGTGAACGAGGCGATCGGCTGTCACCGATCCTGTTTGGTGAACGGCCACAAGCTGCCCGTCACGCAGCACGGCGACGCGATCGGTGATGCGGAAGATCTCATCGAGTCGATGCGACACGTAGAGGATTGTGACTCCCTGCGATCGCAGCCGTTTGAGGTGAGCAAAAAGCCGATCGACTTCCGGCTCGGTCAAGCTGGCGGTCGGCTCATCGAGAATCAACAACTGGGCGTCGCGCGCAAGGGCAGCCGCCAGCGCGATTTCCTGTTTTTCAGCGGCCGTCAGCCTTTCGAGAAACTGGTGCGTGGAAATCTCCAGTCCAAAGGCGTTGAGCCTGCGCCGGGCCTCGTAGTGCAACCGGTTCCAGTCGACGCCGCCCCAACGGCGCCGCGGCCAGCTTTCGCCCATCAGCATGTTTTCGGCCACCGACAGCGATGAGAAATACTCGAGCTCCTGATGAATGGTCGCGACACCGGCATCGATGGCGTCGCGCGGCGAGGAGAAGCGGACGGGCAAACCGCCGCGTTCGAAGCCGCCGCCGTCGGGCGGATGCACGCCGCTCAAGAGTCTGATCAACGTCGACTTGCCGGCCCCGTTCTCGCCGACCAGACCGAGAATCTCCCCGTGCATGAGCTCGAGATGCGTCGGTTTGAGCGCCCGGACGCCGCCGAACGACTTCTCGACCGCGCACATTCTCAGCAGCACTTCGGGCATACGACACCAAAACGCGAATACGAGCCGGCGGGTTTATCCCGCCGGTCTTCGCGACTCGCGAATGCATCGGGCGGGTTTGATGGCAAAAGCCGAGGACCGCGGGGATAAACCCCGCGGCTCGTTATTCTATTACCAGCATGGCACGAATGCATGGATGGCCGGATGGTCGCCCCGCGAGCGTCTGCATTGAATCTCGCCCGGTTATCAGGTCACAATATCCACAGTTCGCACACGCGCTCTGGTACCACTTCCGGGAGACCCGCATGTTCGCTTCGTTGATCAGGTTTCGACAGGGCCGATGTTCCGTCGTGTTGCTCGCGTTTTCATTTGTCGCGCTTTCGGTGTCACAGCGTTCGGCACAAGCCGCGGAAGAGGGTTTTCAAGCGATCTTCGACGGAAAGTCGCTTGAGAAGTGGGATGGCAACCCGAAATTCTGGCGCGTCGAGGACGGAACGATCACCGGCCAGACGACGAAGGAGAATCCCACCGACGGCAATACGTTCCTCATTTGGCGCGGCGGCGACACGGCTGATTTCGAGCTGAAGCTCGAGTACCGCATCGTCGGGGGCAACAGCGGAGTTCAGTATCGCAGCTTCGAAGTGCCCGACAAGAAATGGGTCGTCGGTGGCTACCAGGGAGATTTCGAAGCCGGCGATATGTATTCCGGAATTCTGTACGGCGAGCGGTTCCGCGGCATCCTGGCGCTGCGCGGCCAGAAGACAGTCATCGGCGCCGACCATAAGCCGAAGCAAGTTGGCACGGTGGGCGACTCGGCTCAGATCCAGGCGAAGATCAAAAAGGAAGACTGGAACTCGTACGAGATCGCCGCCAAGGGATTTCACTTCGTCCACAAGATCAACGGCGTCACGACGGCTGAGTGCATCGACGAAGACACCGAACAACGACGCGCTTCGGGAATATTGGCGTTGCAGCTTCACGCCGGTCCGGCCATGAAGGTGCAGTTCCGCAACATCCAGCTCAAGCAGCTCAAGGGCAAGAAGTCGGCCGAGCGCGCAGGCGAGACGAAGAAGATCGCGTTCATCGCCGGCAAGAAGAGTCACGGCTACGCGGCTCACGAACACCGCGCCGGCTGCCTGCTGTTGGCCGAAGCGCTAAACGCCAACGTGCCGGGCGTTTATGCCGAGGTTTACACCGACGGCTGGCCGCAGAACCCCAGCGTCCTCGACGATGCCGCGACGATCGTCGTGTATGCCGACGGCGGGGAAGGCCATCCGCTCAACGCGCATCTGGAGGACTTCGACCGCCTGATGAAAAAGGGCGTGGGGCTCGTGTGCATCCATTACGCCGTCGAGGTGCCCAAGGGACCGTCGGGTGAGAAGTTCCTCGACTGGGCGGGCGGCTATTTCGAACCGCACTGGTCGGTCAACCCGCACTGGGAGGCCAAGTACAAGCAGTTCCCGGACCATGAAATTGCGCGGGGCGTCAAGCCGTTCGTCATCAACGATGAGTGGTACTATCACATGCGATTCCGCGAGAACATGGAAGACGTCACGCCGATTCTCACCGACGTGCCGCCTGCCAGCACCCTCAGCCGGCCCGACGGGCCGCACAGCGGCAACAAGTTCGTGCGGCAGGAAGCCGGCCAGCCGCAGCATATGGCGTGGGCGTGCGAGCGTCCCGACGGAGGCCGAGGCTTCGGGTTTACCGGCGGCCACGTGCATTGGAACTGGGGCAACAACAACTTCCGCAAGCTGATCCTCAATGCCATCGTATGGACGGCCAAGCTCCCCGTGCCTCCCGAGGGGATCACGTCGCAACCGCTGACGGTCGAGCAATTGGAAGCCAACCAGGACGAGCCGGCGGAACCGGATCACAACCCGGCCCGCGTTCAGAAGATGTTGGACCAATGGAACCGTGAGCCGGCGGCGAATTGACACGCGGTTGCGCGTCTTTGATCGTGGGGTCAAGCCCCGCGGCTCTTTTGTTTCGGAACGATTCATGAATCATCGACCGTCTCTAATTATCGTTCTCGTGTGCACCTGGTTGTGCGGCGCAGCAACGCTTGCCGACGATGAAAGGTCTCCCGAGAAAGCGGTCGCGGCGCTCGACGTGGCCGACGGGCTCGAAGCAACGCTCTTTGCGTCCGAGCCGATGCTGCTCAACCCCACCAATATCGACGTCGACCATTTGGGCCGCGTGTGGGTTGCCGAAGTGGTCAACTATCGCGGCCAAAAGGGAACGCGGCCGGAAGGGGACCGGATTCTTGTGCTCGAGGATTCCGACGGCGACGGCAAGGCCGATCGGCAAACCGTCTTCTACCAGGGGACCGACATCGATAGCGCGATGGGCGTTTGCGTGCTTGGAAATCGCGTGATCGTCTCCGCATCACCCAACGTGTATGTGTTCACCGACAGCGACGGCGACCTGAAGGCCGACAAAAAGGAAGTCCTCTTCAGCAAGACCGGGCAGGAGCAGCACGACCATTCCGCGCACGCTTTCACCTTCGGCCCCGATGGCAAGCTGTACTGGAATTTCGGCAACACCGGGATGCACGTGCACGATAAAGACGGTAAGCCGGTCGTCGACGTGTCGGGCAAGACGGTGGTCGATGACGGCAAGCCTTACTTCGGGGGCATGGCCTTTCGCTGCAATCTCGACGGCTCTGAGTTCGAAGTGCTGGCCCATAACTTTCGCAACATCTACGAGGTCGCCGTCGACTCGTTCGGCACGTTGTGGCAATCGGACAATGACGACGACGGCAACCGCGGCGTCCGCATCAATTACTTGATGGAGCACGGCAACTTCGGCTACCGCGATGAAATGACCGGAGCCGGTTGGCACACGCCGTATTTGGGAATGCCGGGCGATATTCCCTTGCGACATTGGCACCTGACCGACCCCGGCGTCGTGCCGAACTTGTTGCAAACTGGCGCGGGCTCGCCGACGGGCATCGTCGTGTACGAGGGAAACCTGCTGCCGGAAGTTTTCCGCGGCCAAATCATCCATTGTGATGCCGGGCCGAACGTCGTGCGAGCTTACCCCGTGCAAGCCGACGGCGCCGGCTATAAGGCAACGACGGTCAATATCCTCGACGGCGCCGCGCGCGATCAATGGTTTCGTCCTTCCGACGTTTGCGTTGCCCCCGATGGTTCGCTGATTGTCGCCGATTGGTACGATCCGGGCGTCGGCGGCCACCACATGGGCGACGCACAAAAGGGCCGGCTGTTCCGAGTGGCCCCGCCCAAGACGCCTTACCGCGCGCCAAAGCACGACTTCTCATCGCCCGAGAATGCGGCCCTTGCGCTCCACAGCCCCAACCTCGCGACGCGATATTTGGCTTGGACTGCCCTGCATGGAATGAAAGAGAAGGCCGAGCCCGCGCTCTCCAAGCTGTACGAACAACGTGACAGCCCCCGCATGCGCGCCCGTGCGCTTTGGCTCTTGGGCCAAATTCCGGGGCACGGCGAAACAACCGTGCAGCAGGCCCTCGGCGACAAAGATGCGGACATCCGCATCGCCGGACTCCGATTGGCTCGCAGCCTCAAGCTCGACGTCATTCCGTTCGTGCGGCAGCTCATCGGCGACGCTTCGCCGCAAGTGCGGCGCGAATGCGCGTTGGCACTCCACGGTCAAACGTCTCACGAAGCCGCGCAGCTCTGGGCGATGTTGGCGGCCCAACATGACGGCAAGGATCGCTGGTATCTCGAGGCTCTGGGCATCGGCGCCGCGGGAAACTGGGACGTAGCGTTCGATGAATGGGTCAAGACGATCGGCCAGCGACGCCATACTGCCGCCGGGCGCGACATCGTTTGGCGTTCGCGGGCGGCGGCTTCACCCCGCTATCTCGCCGCGGTCATCCTCACCCCGCTGCCAATGAACGAATTGCCGCGGTACCTGCGGGCATTCGATTTTCAAACGTCGCACGAGAAAAATGAGGTGCTCGACTATCTCGCCTTCCGCACGCTGCCGCGCACGCCCGCGCAAATGCTGGTCGCCGCCGAGTCGCTCAAACGATTGGGGCCTTTCAAAATCGCCGACAAGCCTGATGCGGAGAAAGTCTTGGGCGCAGTTCTCGATGGCGTTGCCGGCACGGCGGATTTCGTCGCGCTGGTCGATCGCTTCGACGTGGAAGCCCGTTATGCCGACCTGACGCGTCTTGCCGCCGAGAAATCAGGCGATGACGTCGGCATTCAGGCGGTGGCGGTCCTGTTGCGGAAGGGCGCGACTTCGGCGATTGAAGACGCCTTGAAGCAGCAAGACGCGGGCGTCGTTCACAACACGTTGGCCGCGTTGGGCAACTCGGCCGACGGCCGCGCGCTCGGCCTGATCTTCCCCGTATTTGAGGACGCCGCACGCCCGGTCGAAACGCGCCGGGAGGCGGTCCGCGCGCTGGCGAAATCCCGCGCGGGCGCGCTCAAGCTGATGGAACTCGCCGAGGCGAACAAGCTCGATGCCAAACTGCAGCAGGCTGCGGCTGCCGCGCTATGTGCATCGTTCGAAGCCGACGTCCGTTCCCGGGCCGAGAAGCTGTTTCCCCCGGCGCCCGGCCGAGACAATCAACCGCTGCCTCCCATCGGCGAGCTCGTGCGGCAGCGCGGAGACGTCTCACAAGGAAAGCTCATTTTCAATACGACGGGGACGTGTCTCAAATGCCATCTCGTGAATGAAGTCGGCAAAGACGTCGGACCGAACTTGAGCGAAATCGGCGACAAGCTGAGCCGCCAGGCCCTCTTCGACTCAATCCTCTTCCCCAGTGCAGGCATCAGCCACAACTACGAGACGTACTTGTTGCTGTTGGAAAACGGCACCACGGTCACGGGACTGCTCACCAGCCGCACGGCTGAGGAGATCACGCTGAAGATGGCCGAGGGGGCGACGCAAACGTTCAAGACCGCGGAGGTCGAGGAAATCCACAAGCAAGACATCTCGCTGATGCCGGCCGATCTGCACAAGTTGTTGAGCGTCGAGGAACTCGTGAACCTCGTCGAGTACATGTCGACGTTGAAAAAGGCGAAAGGGTCGGCTGGACCGGGTTCTCGTTCGGACACTCGACAGTTGCGGTAGCCATGCGCCATTCCCCAAGCTGGTGTCCGCTTCGCAAATGATTGGCGAGGATCCCGCTAATAGACCTCGTCGTGTGTCCCGACCGTTTGCAAGAGGATGGCCTCAGCGCCTTGGTGCTGGACGAACTCGAAAACAATCCGCAGGTCGTACCCGGCGCTACAGGCCCACGAACCAGCCAAATTTCCCTTGAGTTTGTGTGTCTTCAGCGCGGCTTCGAAAGCATCCTCCGCCAACGATTCCAATGCCGCGTGCAGCTTCGGACCCGTCTCGGGATTCTTTTTCACCAGCCGTCTGGCTGACCGTACGAAGGCCGCCGACCGCAGCAGGAGACGCCTCATTTCAAGATCTCGCCCATCAATTCGTCGGGCGATGCAGGCAGGCAACGGCCTTCCGCGTGGTCTTGGCGAGCTTCCTGGATTTCGGCTGCCACGCGCTGGCGGATCGCTTGAGCCAACCGGCGGTTCAAGATGGCGATCAGTTCCTGCTGTTCATCCTGGGACAAATGATCTGCTGCTTCCAAAACTTCAGCGAATGGCATTACATGAGTCATAGCACATCCCTTGAAATCGATCCGGCAATTGCGTCATTCTATCGGAAGAAAGGGCCATCCACCAAGACAATTGCCAGCGTCAGTGAATTGGATGGTATGGATGCCGACGCGATTGGGTGCAGCGGCTGGTTCGGCGTCCCTTTGGTCGCGAAAGCTTGGTAGGGCCGTTTTTACCGGCCTCTGAGTTCGACGCGCGTCATCGTAAGTTTCGGCCGGTGAAACCGGCCCTACGGTGCTTATTCCCCCGCTACCCCAACCGAAGCTCGGTCAATGACCTGGACCATACTTTGTTTCCCAAGTGTTTTCTTTGCTTTCAGACGGTCGGTAGCGGGGCCCTGACGAATGCTTTTGAATCTCGGGCACGTCCGCAACGACGGTATCAATATCCTCACCAGCAATGATTCTTTGAATAAATTGGACTGTCGCAGGACCAATACCAGCGATGCCTAGCAGATCCTTTCGCGATGCTGATTGAAGAGGTCGGCCGTATTCCAATAGCGGAATCGTTGCTCGCTGCAAAACCTGCGCAATAGCGTCATTCCTCCCGCGCACCGCACTGGCAAAGGCGAAGATGCGTTCGACGATGAGTTTGTTGTCCATCGGGATACACCTTCTCAACGCAAATGCCGAACGATCAAGCTAAGCTTCGTACGGCCGGTTTTACCGGCCTCTGAGTTCGACGCGCGTCATCGTAAATTTCGGCCGGTGAAACCGGCCCTACGGTACTGGAGGTCGGGAGAGTTCACGAATCACAGTTTACAGCAGGCCTCGTCGTAGCGCGTGCTGCTGGATTTGTACGGAGGTCGCGTGCCCGTGAAGGTTTCGCGTAGAACAGCAACAACTGGAATTTCGTCGATGGCGTATCGCCTCCAAGGCGGTTCGGTTTGGCTTTTCGAGTGCCCGCGAACGAGCCATCCCTCGACGTACCAATTCTCCCCGCGATCTGGGTACGCGACGTGCGGCTCAATGGTGCGTGAGTGGCCGTCATAGGTGAATTCGATGAGACGACGGAAACAAATTGCTGAACAGATGTCGTCGCGGGCAGCCATCGCGCAAACCTCCGGGCCGAACTTGTTTATAGATAGTTTCTGCGTAACACCTGTAGGCCGCAGATTTGCGGCCTAACGCGCACGCAGTAATTTGCCGTAAGTCCAATCATATCCGTTGCTTATTTGTTTGTCACGCCTTCTTCGGCGCGTTACATAGTTTCTCAATATCGCTCATCGGGCCGATGGGCGAGAATGTCAGCGGGCTGCGGACGCCCCCGACCTCCCCGATTCAGAACATGCGTGTAAATCATTGTCGTCTGCACACCTTGGTGTCGCAAGCAATTCCTGCACGGTTCGAATGTCGTAGCCGTCTACCAGGAGGTGCGTGCCGAAGACGCGAACTGTCCTATGTCACGGTGGTTTTCACCACTCGAGCCTGTGCGATTTCGCGTTCACCGATGGGGCGTACTTGGTCGGCTGCCAAGGAAACGACCGCCAACGTCTCGCCGGCAAGGCTGATGAATTCGACCTCGTACCCGGCGTCGCCGTGCAGCAGCACGACCGTGCCTACGTCCCCCCGCTTGAGTCGATATTCCGCAACATCTTCCGTCAGCACGATGGTATCGAGTTCCTTAATCATCGAATCACCTTCGCATTGGGTATGCAGTCACAAACCGCGGGAGGTCGGCGCCTGTGTCAATAAACCAGACTGTACGCACCAACGCATCCCGGCGGTCCGCCATCGCCATTATTGCGGATATGCGGTTACCCACCCAGGTCGAATGCTGATCGCCCCAAGCCGCATGCCCGCGGTCCTGTGGCCTATCTGGTCGCGTCCGCATCGGCTCGAATCGAGAAATGCGAGAGGGGGGATTTGAACCCCCACCCCTTTCGGGACTGGATCCTAAGTCCAGCGCGTCTGCCAATTCCGCCACTCTCGCGGTCCATGGGAAATGTCATCGCGAAGTGTCCTTCGCGACCAACCTCAGGCGGATCCATTCTAAGACGGCTCGTTGCTCGGCGGAAGCAGGCACCTTGCTTGCCTGCCGACGACATCTCGCCCGGCAGTTATCACGACACTGGCGGCGCGTTCCCGGTGTCCAGGTGTGCTGAGGCCGAACCGGGAAACAACGCGAAAGTGTTTGCAACCGGTTGTGGGCACGGTTAGAATCGTCGGCTAAGCAGCCGGATGCTGGATTCCTGTGGTCCCTGCCCCACCGCAGGTGTTCTCCCGGCTGTTTCTTTTCGCACCCCATTTTGTGCAAACTTCCCATGCCACTTCCAAGATCCCGTCGCGGTTCGCTGCGATTCGCGGGAAGGGCTACGGTTGGCCTAAACTCGGCAGCTTCACCAAAATCAACGCTTGCCTGCGGTTGACAATTGCCGGCCGCTTGGATGTAATTTCACCGTGGGTTGTAGCAGCAGTTGAATCGAACGGGGCGAAGTGGCCGGGGGACAACGGGGACCGCGCAACTATTGCATTCGTTGCCTTCGTTCGAAACTGAACGTTCACGCCATCCACACAGCGGTTAATCGGCCCCAACGCTAGGGCCGGATGAACCGTTGCATCCCTTCAACCGAAACACGGCGGTAACGGTTTCTTACGCGAGATTCGACGTTGCGGCGGATACCATCCGTCGAGGCCCGCCCGCTTTGTCCAGTGCGCAGGATTGTGCCGAATATGGACCTCGGGCGAGTGTCGAGTGCCCGCTTTACGGGCTTGCGGCTTACCGAAGTGCCGCACAATTTCCGATGAATAAAGATTAAAGCGACGGGGCATTTCCTGGCTGAACGGACGCGGTTTCAGGGATTCCCGAGGCCGGTGAACTGGTTCGCCAAAGGTCGACGCGTTCCTTTTACGCGATGCGCGACGATCTTGGCGGCAAAACCGTCGCCGCTGACAGGCAAGCAGTTACAAGTGCGAGCGACAATTTCCTCCGGCAGGGAATGAGCCGAGGCGCGACGCACGGGGACGGACGATGAAGGCTGGGACCACTGCGGAGCAAGCCGTTATTACCGGCGTGGGGGTTGTCTCGCCCATCGGCATCGGCAACGAGACGTTTTGGCAGAACCTGCTGCGGGGCAAGTCCGGAATCGATTATCTCCGCAACTTCCCAAACAGCAACCTGCCCATCAAGCTTGCCGCCGAAATTCGAGACTTCGATCCCGAGCGCTTTATCGACCATCGCAAGCTGATCAAGGTGATGTCTCGCGATATTCAACTGGGCGTATCGGCGGCTGCTTTAGCGATGAAAGACGCCCGTCTGCGCGACGGCGACGTTGAGCCCGAACGCCTGGGTGTCGAGTTCGGCGCCGGTCGCATCTCCACCACGCCGCAGGATCTTCTCGAAGCGGTCAAACAGTGTTCGTCCAGCGAGTCGTTCCAGTATACGCGCTGGGGCGAAGACACGATGGGCGAGATTGCTCCCCTGTGGATGCTTCGCCACCTTCCCAACATGCCCGCCTGCCACGTCTCGATCCAGCACAACGCACGCGGTCCCAACAATACGATCACTAGCCGCGACGCGTCGGCGCTATTGGCCTTGGGCGAGGCGGTGAGCGCGATCGAACGCGGCGCCGCCGACTGCATGATTGTCGGTGCGTGCGGTTCGAACATTCAGCCCGTCGATATCGCCAAGCTCAGCCTGTACGAGGGCCTTTCGCGTCGCGATGACGATCCTCATCGCGCCTGCCGTCCGTTCGATATCAACCGCGACGGCACGATCGTCGGCGAAGGGGCTGCCGCATTTATCGTTGAAGGCAAGCGGCACGCCGTTCGCCGCGGCGTCGACATTTATGCAGAGATTCTCAGCGTCGGGGCGGGTTGCGACGGACGTGGCTACGCCAACGGCGCAGGCGGAACGGGGCTGGTTCGGGCGATGCGCAGCGCCATTCGACGCGCAGGCATCGAACCGCGCGAGCTGGGCCACATCAACGCCCACGGCAAAAGCACTCAGCGCGACGATCTGGTCGAGGCGCGGGCTTATCACCGTGCCTTTGGCGCCGAAGCCGAAAGGATCCCGGTCACGGCCTTGAAGAGCTATTTTGGCCATTTCGATGCCGGGTCCGGGGCGGTGGAGCTGGCCGGCAGCGTGCTGGCGCTCAAACATCGCATGGTTCCCGCGACGCTGAACTACGAGATTCCGGACCCCCGCTGCCGACTGAACGTGGTTCACGATGGGCCGATCCAGCAGCGTTCGAGTACGGCCATCACGGTCAATCGCACCGCGATGGGCCAAAGCGCAGCCGCCGTCATTCGGGCCGTCTAGGCAGCCTCAACAATATCGCGTTCAGAAGCCCGGCTTTTCCGAAAAAGCCGGGCTTCTTCGATTGACCTTCTGCAATTCCCGCCGAACGGCAATAATGCCGTCCCAGCCGGCGTCCGGGCGATGCACGGTTAATCTCAAGCATTTCCCCCAGTCTTCCCAGGCACCCTCGAGCCCGTGACCGATACGATAACTCCTGCCAGTCCACGCAGAGCCTTCGCACGCAGCTTGGGCGGCACAACCGGTCATCCTGTTCGGAACGCTCGGTCGATAACACTACTTGCTCGTAAGGATTCTGCCGGATTTGACGTCGTTGGACAGTGCACAACGCACGACCCGGATGACGACAGCAAAGGCAGCAGCGTTCCGGTTCCCATGATCGCACCCCACATTCTGACCGCACGGCGACGCATGGACCTTATCAGGCCTGCGTTGAGGCTCGGGGTCGGCTCGGCACATCTGGTCGGCATCTGCGGTTCGGGAATGAAGGCGCTCGCCGAGTTGCTGCTGGGCTTGGGCTGGAAAGTGACAGGCTCGGACTTGCGCCCCATGACCCCCTTGCATCGTAAAATGCGCGAGCGGGGAGTGCGAATTCACTCCGGCCACGATGACAGCTTTTTGCCGCGCGACGTCGATGTGGTGGTCCATAGCCCCGCGGTCGGACCGAACAACCCGGAACTTCGCATGGCCGTTCGGCTCGGCATACCGCAGATGTCCTACAGCCAGATGCTCGGCCACCTCATGCAAACTCGAGTCGGCGTGGCTGTTGCCGGAACGCATGGCAAAAGCACGACGGCGGCAATGACGGCGACAATCCTGGGCGGGTCGCGGCTCTCGGCTTCAGCGGTCTTCGGCGCGGAACTATGCGACACGGGAGCCAGCGGCTGGGCGGGGACCGGTGACATCCTGGTGACGGAAAGCTGCGAGTATCAGCGCAGCTTTCTCGACTTGCGACCGCGGTTCGCCGCCATCCTCGGAATCGAGCCCGATCACTTCGACTGCTACAAGAGTTTCGCGGACATGAAAGCCGCCTTCGCGGGCTTTTCGCAGTGTGTGGAAGCAGGGGGCGTGATGCTCGTTCGAGCAGACTGCGCCGCCTCGGCGGAGGTTGTCGAGTCGACCGCTGCAGAGGTTGTCACGTTCTCGAATGCGGAGGGCGCTGACTGGTGGGCCACCGACGAGCGTCGCGGTTCTGCCGGCGTTCGGTTCCGCATTTTCTTCCGCGGCGATTATTTTTCTGAGATCAGCCTGAGAACGCGCGGTCGCCATAACGTGCTGAATGCGCTGGCAGCCGCGGCGCTGAGCCATCATGCGGGAGCAACACCACAGGAAATTCGTGAGGGCCTGGCTCTATTCCCGGGAATTCGCCGCCGGTTTGAGACGGTCGGCTGGTGGCGTGGCGTGACGCTGATTGACGATTATGCCCACCATCCGACGGAAGTCCGGGCCACGCTCGCGACCGCGCGCGAGGAGTTTTGCACGCGAAAAATCTGGTGCGCGTTTCAGCCGCACCAGGTCTCGCGCACGAATGCACTCATGTCGGAGTTCGCCGAAAGCTTTTCGCCGGCGGACGAAATCCTGATCGCGCCAGTGTTTGCGGCCCGCGAGTCGCTGCAAGAGGAACCGATCACGACGGCCCAGGAATTGGCCTCGCGCATTGCCGCGCGCGGCCAGGCGGTTCGGTTCTGCCCTTCTCTTGACCAGATCATCTCAACATTAGAGGATGAGTCACGTCCCGGCGACGTACTGATCACGATGGGAGCGGGCGATATTGATCGGGTCCCTCATGAGTTCACTCGACGACTTCAGCGCCGTCACACGGCGTAATGAACCCCTTGCGCCGTTCACCTGGTTGAAGGTCGGTGGAACAGCGGAATACTTCATCGAACCCCGCGATGCCGACGATTTGATTCGCCTCGTAAGACGTTGCCACGAGAATGAGATCCCGATCCGCGTGCTCGGTGGCGGCTCGAACCTGCTGATTCGCGACGAAGGCGTGCGCGGCGTCGTCGTGCGGATGGCCGAACCCGCCTTCTCGAAAATTGACGTCGAGCAGACGAAAATCTGCGCCGGGGCCGGCGCCAGGCTCTCGCAATTGATTTCGCAATCGGTTCGCGCCGGCCTGGCGGGGTTGGAGACCTTGGCGGGAATTCCCGGGACGGTCGGAGGGGCGCTGCACGGAAATGCCGGCGGCCGCGGCGGCGACATCGGCCAATTTGTGCACAGCGCGGTCGTCGTGACCGCCAAGGGTGAGCGATTCGTGCGAACCGAGGACGAACTCACGTTTGCATACCGGGAAAGCAGCATCGACGACCTTGCCATCCTCGAAGGAGTATTTCAGCTTCAGCCCGACGACCCGGACGAGATCACGCGGCGGATGCGGACGCTGTGGATCATGAAGAAGGCGACCCAGCCCCTGACGTTTCAATCGGCCGGCTGCATCTTCAAGAACCCGCGTGGGATGAGTGCCGGCGCCCTGATCGACCGAGCCGGTCTCAAGGGCACCCGCGTCGGCGGCGCTGAAATCAGCGACCGGCACGCGAATTTTATCGTCACCAACGACGGTACGACGTCGAACGACGTGCTAAAGCTGATGGATCTTGCCCGCTCGAAGGTCGCCGAACAGTTCGGAGTTGACCTGGAGTTGGAAATCGAAATCTGGTAAGACCCGCCACGCTCACATCGCCGCGGTTCTGGCGGCAGCCCCGCGATGCCCTGGGGAAATTTCCCATGGCGCTATTGGGCCTTCAAGTTTCAGACGATTAACTTGTTACATAGTCCTCAGCAGGCAGCAGGGAGGCTTCCTGTGTCCAGTGACATTTTCCAGCGTTTCAGCTCGCTTAAAGTCGCCGTCCTATCCGGCGGCGAGTCCGAAGAACGCGCCGTCAGCCTTAAAAGCGGGGCTGCCGTGGCCGCTGCCCTCGAGCGTCTCGGGCATTCGGTGACGAACCTCGATCCGGTCGACGTCTACCTGGCGCGCTTCGACTGGAGCACCATTGACGTTGCCTTTTTGGCCCTGCATGGGCGATTCGGCGAAGACGGAACGCTTCAGGCCCTTTTGGATCGCGCAGGCGTC
Source organism: Planctomycetaceae bacterium (assembly GCA_040903115.1). Lineage (GTDB taxonomy): Bacteria > Planctomycetota > Planctomycetia > Planctomycetales > Planctomycetaceae > JBBDVZ01. The sequence goes on along the minus strand of JBBDVZ010000244.1, from coordinate 11,494 downwards.
CCCTACACGGGAAGCGGTGCGCAGGCATCGCGTCTGGCGTTCAGCAAATCGGCCTCCAAAGAACGGTTTCTGCAATGTCGCGTGCCGACGCCGCCCTATGTGCTCATTCATGCATCGGACGACGCGTCCCGCGTGGGCCGATTGGCGCAGCAAATCGGATTTCCGCTGGTGATCAAACCCGATCGGCAGGGTTCGAGCCTCGGCGTCTCGATCGTCGACACTCCGGCTGACCTGCCCGAGGCGCTCAGCCGTTGCTTCGCCCTCGACGACTTCGGTCTTGTCGAGTCGGCCATCGTGGGAAGCGAGTGGACCGTGGGGCTGTTCGACGAACTCGTGCTGCCGCCGATTCTGATCGAGACCGAGCGTCCGTTCTACGACTACCGCGCCAAGTATGAAGACGACGCCACAAGCTATCGTTTTGAATTCTCGCTGCCGCCGCACGTCGTCGATTCGATCACGGATGTTGCGATTCGGGCCGGCCAGGCGCTGGGAACGCGCGGCCTGTGCCGCGTTGATATTCGGCTGGACGAGCAAAGCTGCCCGTGGGTGCTGGAGGTCAATACGATTCCCGGCATGACCGATCACAGCCTCGTTCCGAAAGCGGCTTTGCGGATGGGCATCAGTTTTGAATCGCTTTGCCAGCGGGCCATTGAAAGCTGCCTGGCGCCCAAGGCAGACTCCGCACAACTTGCATTGGCCGGTCATCCGGCCATCCGTGCGCCGTTCGGCCCGTTTCTCGCGAATTCACGCAATTCCGAAAGCGTGCGTCGCCGATGAAGCACATGGACCCGCATCCGTGCCGCTGAAGGTACGGATGTGCCGGTCCCGCGTTCGCCTGCCGCAGCGGAGCCCATCCGCTCTTTCTACCGCAGCAGCGACGTCGGGGCCGAACTTGCCTCCCCAATGGTGTGTCTGAGACGACGCATCAACACCGATGGATCAGGCTTGGGACACAAGCACCAATTGACATCATGCGGCACGGTTTCCCGCGGTGAATCGCGAAAGAGATGATGGCTACACGAACGAAATCGGCACCACGTCGAACGAAAAGGAGCGCTGAGAAAAACTCGCGAAAAGCGGGCAACTTTCTCACGCGCCTGTTCTTCCAACCGAAGCTGCTTTTCGGATTGGCGGTCCTCGTATCGATATTCGTTTTCTTTCCGCAGATTCGGAGCGCGCTGCCCGACTTGGGAAGTCGCGAAGAATTTCAACTGCGGATTGCCGACATCTCGATCACGCCGGCGCCACGCTGGGTCGCAGAAGACCTGGTTGCCCAGGTTGTCGCACGCGCCGGTCGCACGGAGCCCATGTCGCGTCTCGACAAAACGCTGGTCGAGGATCTCGCGGCGGAGTTCAAACGCCATCCCTGGGTCGCGAATGTTTCACGCGTACGCCTGGCTTCGACCGGAATTGAAGTTGACCTATCCTATCGACAGCCGGTGGGCATGGTGCAGTTAAAGCAGGGAATCTATCCCGTCGACGCCAACGGAACGCTGCTGCCGCCGGAAGACTTCTCGGCCGACGACATCAAGCATTTTCCCCTCATCCGCAACGTGAAATCGACGCCGCAAGGGCCGGCGGGAACCAACTGGGGCGACGAGGGCGTCTTGGGGGCGGCTCAGTTGGCGGAGGTCGTCGGACCTCATTGGAATCAATTCAACCTCGTGGCCATTCACGTGCCGGACCGCACCTCGGCGAGCGCCACGCTCGACGATATGATCTTCGAGCTCTCGACGGCCGGCGGTTCGCGAATCGTTTGGGGACGCGCGCCGGAAAGCAAACATCCGGGCGAGCTCACGCCGGAGCAGAAGATTGGGCGATTGGAAGAATACCAGTCGAAATACGGCGTGCTCGACAAATCGCACGGCCCCTATCGCATCGAGATCTATCATTGGAAGGACATTTTGCGACGGCCGCTTTCGGCACAGGCCGAAACGCCGCCCGTCCGCTGATGCATCATCAATGCCGATTTCGAGCCGCGGGGTTTATCCCCGCGGTCCTCGGCTGTTGTCTTTAAGCCCGCCCATCACATATGCACGCCGACGACCGGTGGGTTAAACCCACCGGCTCATTATTGCCGACGCGTTCAGCCCGCGTCGTCCCGCGGACCTTCCATCAGAATTCCGCCGGTCCGCAGCATCATTTCGGCGACTTGAATCACCGCGTCCTCGATGCCCGACTCTTGCATCTGTCGCAACGTGGCGTCGATGTCGTATTCGACGCGGCGAATTTCCACGGCCCCGTTTTCGATGACGGCGTACGAACAGCGCGGGTCGCCGTCGCGGTGCAAGAAATGTTTGAGCACCGAGCGAACGGAATACCAAGGAAGCCCACGCGTCATAGAGCGACTGGGGACCGACGATGACGGTCAGCCTTACACGCATGTCGCGCTCCGGCGAACCATGTGCCGGGCATGCGGTCAGTGGCGAGTCGACAAGAGCTACGAGAATCGCGTCGTGGGGTCATTTGAGAATAGTTGGAAATAGTTGAAGGCGAGCGCCTTTCTGCATCTTCCCCTCACTCAAGGCCGCCGACGTACCAGATCAAGAAAGAGTTGAATGGCGGCCACGCCTCGCCCAGCGCAAAGAGCGGATAGTAGAACGTGAAGAAAAACCCCACATATGGTGACCCAGGGTATCCGAGGTCCGTCCCTCCAAGAATGAGCGCCGCCGGCCAAATGCTGAGCACGTAAAACACGAGCAACGCCAGCACAATCCACGGCCATCTCGTTCGATTCCGCTCGTCTGCCATGTCAGTCTCGCGGTGTTCCAAAGTGAAAAATAGTTTACCGCCAACCGCTAGGTCTTCGCATTTTGTGGCCAGTGACCGGGTCGAGGCCGAGCTCGTTTCCGTAATCTTCAACCGTAAACGTCCAGTATTGCGGCCTGATGCGCCTATCGGCGGATTCGAGCGGCCGAAATGCGGATTCAGCAAACTTGCCGCCAATCCGATAGCTCGCATCGCGTGGCAGCGGGGTAAAACTTCCGCCGCTAAAGTAGCTCGGCTCCAGCGGGTTCACCAATGCATAGTAAACGGCGACATACGCGACCAACAGCACCCCAATCAGCCCTATCGCTTTTCGCATGCCCAAGCCTCCCGGTGAATCATAGCGGGTAGCGTTGGAAGCCGCCCCACGATTTAGCGTGCTCGGTTATTCGCATCAGTTGCTGTTCCCCGCTGCACCTTTGCATCCGAGTCGTCCGGCTGCATACGCAATGTCGCATTGAAATCGGCAAGTGCTCGTTCGTAGTCACCGCGTTTCATAAATACAAGACCCCGGTTGTAGTATGCATTCGCATACTTGTCATCGAGCCGAATTGCTTCTGAGTAGTCGGCGATCGCATCCGTATACTTTCCCATTCCAAAGTATGCATGCCCGCGATTTTCGTAATACGCCGCGAATTCAGGCTCCTTCGCAATCGCGTCCGAGTAGCACTTGATTGCGTCGGAATATCGTCCCTCGGTTACAGCCGTATCACCGTTGTCAGCTGCACCACCCCTTGTGAAGCCTTCTCGTATCGGCGGGCTGTCAATATTGCTCCCACGCGGGAACAGCTTCGCACCGACACCTGAGAGAACACGTCGAAACGGCGTTGTCGGTTTTGCTCTTGAGCTTCGGCCAACCGGTTCAATTTTCGTAACACAGCTCACGAGCGCCGTTGCAATACTCGCCAGCACAATAACCCTCAATGGCATGTACGTCATTCTGTATCGTCCAGTCTTGCACCCGGGTTATCCAATCGACGTACCACGAGCATCGCATCCATATGTTGCGGTTCCTTTTGATGGCCCGCCTCCCGGTGAATCATAGCGGTTGGCGACAAAGCCTGGAACGAAATCCCGGCCATCGGGTACAATCCGGGTATGAGCAACAAGCACGGAAAGCGACGTGGCGTTTGGCGTGGAATCGCGATGGGCGTGCTCGTGTTGCTCGCCGCATATGTCGCCGGCTACTCCGCACTCAGCAAGAAAACCGGCCCGACGCTGTCTGACCAAATAATCGAGCGCCAATTTGAGTCGCGATTCGCCTGCAAGATGTACTGGCCACTCGGATGGATTGAATGCAAGGCTCGCCAAATGATGGTTATTCATATCTGCCCAAGCGATCCGTCAGACGGGATTATGGGCTCAGGCCGTACGGGGCCATTCTATTTCGACGGGAACTCCACCTACGACAAATTCTACCCGTGAGGGATATTGCCCTTCGGAGTTTTTGTGCAGCCGCCCGACTTTTTGTGCAAAGCCACCGATAGGATTGAGGCATGGCCAGCGAACGCAAACGCATCGGGTGGCGGTGGGGTGTGGCTGCGATGGTCGGATTGCCGCTGATGTACGTTACGAGCTACGCGCCAGTGGTGCGTTGGCGCTCTCCAGCACCAAGCGTGGTTCTGGGCAAAAAGTCTTCCAATGCGAGCCAGCCCGCGTTCTATCGCCCTGTGGAATGGCTTATCGATAATACTCCAGCATCCGGTCCACTCATGTTGTGGGCACGTGTTTGGGGCGTGGAAGACGAAATTCGCGTTACGTCATCGATGCGTCGCTTATTCCGTTAGCGTCGGCGACCAACACACGACGCACCGACTCCCAGGCGTCAAACAAGTCGCCCATGCTCCACGCGACGCGAACATGATATTCGGTTTCCGAATATGACATCGTGACAGAGGCGCACATATCGCGACAATGAATGTACCGCCGAGGTAGCTCCCGGCGCGTGATCCGTCGAAGCCAAGGTAGGTCAACTGTTCGGTCTGGTGTTTTTCCGCACTGCAAATGACGCGGCCGGCATCGTGGAAGAGTCAGACGATTCTGAGGAAACCGCCCCGCGGTACAACGTCGACTTCGGCCGATCAGTTCAGCCCGCGTCGTCCCGCGGACCTTCCATCAGTATCCCGCCGGTCCGCAGCATCATTTCGGCGACCTGAATCACCGCGTCATCGATGCCCGACTCTTGCATCTGCCGCAACGTCGCGTCGATGTCGTATTCAACGCGGCGAATTTCCACGACTCCATTTTCGATGACGGCGTACGAACAGCGCGGGTCGCCGTCGCGCGGCTGTCCCACGCTTCCCGGATTGATCACCTGCAGCCGATCTAACTCAAGATGAAACGGTATGTGCGTATGCCCCACGCAGACGAAATCGACGTCGACCGCTGCGAGCCTCGCCGACCAGGCTTCCGCGTCGGCCGTCAGGTATTCATCCAGCGGATCGCGAGGCGTGCCATGGACGAGCAGGAAACGCCGACCGTCCAAAGTCAGATATTTCGTCACGGGCAATTTTGCGAGAAACCGGTTGTGTGAAGGGCCGAGCACCTTCCAATGGAACTCCCGGGTGGCGGCCGTCAACAACCGCAGGCCATTGCTGCCGTGGACTGGCACTCGCTGCGCAACGGCGTGGTCGTGGTTTCCCCGCACGGAGGCCAGCGCATTCTTACGCACCCATTCGATGCACGGGAGCGGATCGGTCGCGTAATCCACCAGGTCGCCGGCGAATAAACAAACGTCGAACGACTCGCGGACGGCGGCCAGCGCGGGCCAGTTCGCGTGAATGTCCGCCAAAAGAAGAATTTTCATAGGTTTTTGATTTTTTGCCGCAATCGCTGAAAATTGCAAGCAGACCGCTCAATTACTACTCCCGAAGTGCCCGCCGGGGCTGCCGTCGGCAAGTACAGCTTGACCGGCGCTTTGGCAAAAGTATCTAATACAGATGAGTCCGGGTTTGAACCAGGGGGACACGTGACAGGTCCGATCATCAAGCAGTTGACCCTGCGGGAGATGTTCAAGGATTCGGACAAGCTCGTGCGAGACCTGACGGAGCATCTCGACCGCGGCTTCTATCCAAAGGCTCGCCAACTGGAGAGACTGGTACGTCCGACGGAAACGGAAGCGTTTGCTGCCGGCGTCGAGGACGTGACGATCCGCAGCCACGTCAAGTCGGTGCTCGACAGCGAGGCCTATACGGACCAGCTTTACCAGAAATTGGCCGAATATTGCGACGCAATCAACGATTCGGTGTCGCGAATCGTTGAAGGAGAGTAGTGGTACGACCACCCGGTGTGGTGATGGGAGATTTTCGTTTTTTCGGGCTAAATTTCGCACACGACCGGTCAAATCCGCTAGGGTGATGCAGTAGGTATTGGCAGGGATGCCGGTTCAATCACGCGCGTGGTTAAAGCAGCCTCAAACTGGAATCCCGTCTCGTTTCTTCGTTTCACATAACAGTCAGTCTGACTGTCTCGCCGTTGTTCGCAAGCCGCCTGAGGCGGCCAACGGTTGATGCTGCTCGACATCCAGTTTCAAGGGCCTGTCGGAACCGTTTCAGTCGTTAGCCGGCGGTCGTTTCGTTTATGACCGATTCTTCACGATCCGGACAATCGAGCGTCGAGCAGCCGGGGTTGTTCGCGTTCTCCGATTCGCCCCCCGTCTCGAGCGGTCCGCAAACGATCATCCACCCCGATCGCCGCGCGGCCTCGGTCTCGATGCCTTCCGCGGCCTCGACGGCCGACTCCAGCATTTGGAGCAAGCTGTTCCCTCAAGCCGCTCAGCCGGTTGACGCTGCAGCAGAGCAAAGTGTGGCCGGCGTCGAGCTGGGACACTTCGTGATCGAGCGGCGCATCGGCTCGGGCGGAATGGGGGCCGTGTTTCGCGCGATCGATCAACGGCTGGGCCGGACCGTCGCGCTGAAGATTCTGGGGCCCAACCAAACGCATGATGCCGCATCGGTGCAGCGGTTTCATAACGAGGCCCGCGCATCGGCCCGCTTGGACCACGACAACATCGCGCGCGTCTTTTACAGCGGCGAAGACCGAGGCATTCATTTCATCGCCTACGAGTTCGTCGTCGGGACGACGGTCCGCGATTTGATTCGCGAGGCCGGCCGGCTCTCATCCGCCGACGCCGTCAACTACACGCTGCAGATTGCCGCGGCCCTGCGACACATGACGGCGGCAGGAGTGGTCCATCGCGACATCAAGCCGTCGAACATTATTATCTCCGACAACGGCCGCGCAAAGCTCCTCGATCTCGGACTGGCTCGGCAGCGCGAGACCGAGTCGGGTACCGATCTCACGATTGCCGGCACAACGCTGGGCACATTCGATTACATTTCGCCCGAGCAGGCGAAAGACCCGCGAAAAGTCGACGTCCGCAGCGACATTTATTCGCTGGGCTGCACGCTGTATCACATGTTGACCGGCAGCGCCCCCTACCCTGAAGGCACAGTCCTTCAAAAACTGCTCGATCATCAGGATGCCAAACTGCCCGACCCGCGCGAAAAGAACCCGAACATCTCGCGGCAGCTTGCCGCCGTCGTGCAAAAAATGATGGCCAGCAATCCCGACGAGCGTTATCAGCGGCCCGACGACGTGATGGCCGACCTGATGATCATCGCCGGCTCGCTGGGGTTGCGCGCCGCCAGTCCCGAGGGAATTGTCTGGTCGGTGCCCCGAATCGTGCGCCCGCGCTTCTGGGAGCGAAATCTCGGCTGGGTCGCGATGGGTACAGCGCTACTGCTGATCGTGATGTTACTCAGGTGGTATCCGTCATTCGAGCCGCAGGAGAAGAGGCCAGACAACGGCCACGCGTCGACGACTAATTCCACCGACACTGGTCCAGCTCACGAAACGGGCCCGGTTGCAGGCCTTAGTTCCGACAGTAAGTTCGCCTTGAATCCGAAGGACGTGTTCGGTCCGGGGACAGACGGCAACCTGCCCCCGCTGCCCAACGACGATTCATTTAGCAAGTTTATCGAAGCGGATGGTTTCGGTAATCCGAACCGATCATTGTCGAAGGGCGGCGTAGCGCCGTCGCTTCCGGCGTTTCCGCAAGAGCATCTCACCGGCACAGCGCCGCCTCTGCCCCCCGCGCCCACCGACGATGGCAGTCCCGTCGAAGCGCCGAAACCGTATCCCGTTGCAGTGGCCACAACAATCGGCGAAAAGGCTCGAACGCAAGCCGCACCGCCGGTTCTCAACCCGCCCGCACCGCTTCCCGCGGTCGCGCTGATGTCGGAAAGCGGGAATGTCGATTCGTATCCGACGCTCGAAGCGGCGTGTCGTGCCGCCGTCGACGGCAGCGTTATCGTCTTGAACTATGACGGCCGCCGCGTGGCGCCTCCCGAGCGGCGGATGAAAGTGGAAAACAAGCGCGTCACCATTCGCGCCGGCAAGCGCGCCGACGGTACGTCGTTCCGCCCCCAATTGGTATTCGACGCCACGCCGAAGACGTCGGACGGCGACACGCGGATGTTCACGCTGGTCGGCGGCGGAATCAAGCTGATCAACGTCGACCTCAGAATCACCGTGCGTGACGGCGTCGACAGCGACCAGTGGGCCGCGTTCTCGTGCATCGGCGCCAATCGCGTGCGGCTGCAGGGATCGCGCGTCACGTTCGTCAACCCGTCGAACCGGCCGGCCGCAGTCTTCGAGCTCAAGCCCGGCTCGCGGCTCGACAAGATGAACACGATGCCGGGCAGTTCGACCTCGCAGAACACGGAGATTGAAGTCGAAAAGAGCCTGCTGCGCGGCGACTGCGACCTGCTGATCGTCAAACATACCGATCCCGGGCGTTTCAAAATCGATCATTCCGTCGTTGCAATCGCCGGAACGCTGCTGGCCGTCACCGGCGACCGCGACATGCCCGAACAGACCGCCGACCTCGAGTTGCAGCTCGACCACGTCACCTGCCTGGTTGGCAAGGGGCTGTTGACGATGAACAGCGGCGAGGAATCTCGCGAGTTACTGCCCGTCAACGTGGTGGCCAGCAACAATGTCTTTGCCACCCGGATATCTGCCCCGTTTGTATTCATGACGGGCAACACGAACTCGCAAGACTTCGGCAGCCGCCTGCGTTGGAACGGCGAGAAAAACGTCTTTAACGGCTTCGAAAAGATGTGGGTCGTGCAGCCGACGTCGATCTCCGCGGGATTCGACGAGCACCACTTCGACCAATGGCTGCGCCTGTGGAGTTCCGACACGGAAGTGAACGTGACGAACCACGAGTCGTTCTGGCGGCGCGAGAGCTCGACGCAGAAACCGCCGTCGCAACTCGATGCGTCCGACTTCGCGCTGGACGAAGAGCACGAGCATCCGACGATATCGCAAGGGACGGACGGCGAGACCGTCGGAGCCGACCTCACCCAATTCGAAGCCCCCTTCGCCCCGCCCGCCCCCGTGCCCGCCGACCAACCGCAAAACGGCGAGCGCGGGGATTAGATAAGTCGGCGAGGAAACGCAGTACTACTGCCAGGCTGTGAAAGGCGTGGGCCTAGTGGTTGAGGCAATACCCATGTTCACAACGATTCTCAGATTGCTCATACCTGCCGTGGCCCTGTCTTCATCCCTGCCGGTCATCGCTGGCGAAACGCGAATGTCGCTTGACGAAGTCAAAGCGAAACTCGCCAAGGCTGAGAAGTCGAGGCAGGCGGGTGAACTATATTTGAAGTTCCTCTCGAATCGCACCCCGGAAGAATTGCGCAAGCTTCAGCACGATGAGCATCTGGAAATCGCGATTCATGCCTGTTGGGAGCTGAATGACCGAAAGATACTTCGCAAGGAAGACCCCGAGTTAAACCCTCAGATTGCCGAACCGAAACACGCCGCACGGTTCCTCGGGTTTCTCGAAGCACGCACAAGATTACAAATACCGGAATGGTGGGAATCAACGATATTTGATCCCACGTACGGCGGGTTCGACCAAAAGCAAGACCAGGCGCTTCGGGAGTACTATCGAAAGACGTATGAGGACCGCGAACCGCCGGCGGGCAAGCGGTGGAGAGATATCCGCCTGCCACCGGACACGTTCCTTGATCGCAAAGGAGACACGGCAATCGCCCGAGTCGGGAGCAAAACCGCCGTGCTCCCGGCAGCACTGTTTGACGCCCCCCCTGACGACTTCGATTGGGAGTTTTGCAGTATCGACATCGCGGATGACAGTACGATTGTGGCACTGTATCAAAAGCTACCAGGCCCGTATCCGTTGATTTGCGTTGACGCAAAAACTGGGAATGTTAGGTGGCGGCGCGACACTTGGTCTGCCGGGATAAACAATCTTTCGTTCGGTGGCTTCTCAGGTTCGCATCACCACGACATTCAAATTCAGCGGACGAATGATACGGTTGCGCTTTTCGGCGATACATCGTTCGGCTCGTACTTGGAGATTTACGACATTAAGACTGGCAAAATGCACTTCGCATTTTCTCCCACGTATTGGCAGCTCGAGCCGCCCTGGCGAAATGGACCGCAAGACAAGCGGCCGAAGGGCAAGGTCCAGAAATAACAGCCGGCCAGCTATGCTGGGAGCTTTGTTCGATACCACCGAAGCGTCAAACGCATTACGCCAGTAGCTTCTCAATGTCCTCCGGCGTAAACCGGTCCGCCAACCGGGCCCCCAGTTGACTGACAATGCGCGCAGCCGCGTGGGAGGCCACGTGGCCGGCTTGGCGCCAGGTGAGGCCGCACGTGATGCCGTAGAGGACGCCGGCTGCGTACATGTCGCCAGCCCCGGTTGTATCGATGGCTTCGACCGGGACGCTTTCGATGGGGATGGCCTGGCCCTCGTGCATCAATAGCGAGCCGTTCGCGCCGAACGTCAGGGCAACGTTTTCGGCGTATCGATGAATTTGCTGTGCGCAGTCGATGGGGTCGGACAGTCCGGTGAGGCTGCGTGCCTCTTCGAGATTGCAGAACAGCAGGTCGACGGGGCCTTCGATGAGCGCCCAGAACTCGTCGCGGAAGTTTTCGATCAGGAACGGGTCGGAAACCGTGAAGGCCACTTTCACATTGTGCTTTTTCGCCAGCGTGATGGCCTTTAGCGCTGCCGCTTTCTGGTTGTCGCTGGTGAACAAGTAGCCTTCGACGTAGATGTACTTCGCCTTGCGGATTTCGTCTTCGCGGATGTCGCTCGGAGCGAGCGTGGCCGAGACGCCGAGATGTGTCAGCATCGTGCGCTGTGCGTCTTCGGTAATCAGCACGACACACGTGCCGGTCAGCCCGGGCGCTGGCGGGACTTCAATGGCCACCCCCATTTGGCGCATGTCGCGTAGACAAAACTCGCCCAGCAGGTCGTTGCCCACTTTCCCCGCGTAGGCGGCATTGCCTCCCAAGTCGGCCACGCCGATGACCGTGTTGGCCGCCGACCCACCCGCGCACCGCGTCAGGGGCACGCCGACAAGCTCCGACAGCACTCGTTGCTGGGTCGGCTCATCGACGAGCGTCATCACGCCCTTCGCAAAGCCCAACCGGTCCAGCGTGCGTTGGCTGACTTGCGCTTGAATGTCGACGAGCGCGTTTCCGATTCCGTACACATCGTAAGACATGAGGCCCTCAGCACTGCTAACGATTTATTTCCTGGAGTACCGGGCAAATCTTCGACCGCATGAAAAAAAAGGAGAAAAAAACGATCCACAGATTATCCTAGCGCGTCATAGCCGCAACCGAGTTCCCACAAGCGAAGAAGAGGAACCACGGATGAGCACGGATCGGCACGGATCATCAAATC
>JBBDVZ010000243.1:0-5611 GCA_040903115.1 Planctomycetaceae bacterium | reverse complement strand
CCTCAGAGACATGCCCACCCAAAGCGGTGGGCATGGCACCCACGGTCACAGGCTGATCGCTGTAATAGGACGGCTGATGGAAATTCTGCTTGCCAATCCGCGCGGGTTTTGTGCGGGCGTGAATATGGCCATCGAGGCCTTGGACGAAGCGATCAAAATGTTCGGGCCGGAGATTTACGTCTACCACGAGATCGTGCACAACAAGTACGTCGTCGAGCGCTTCACGCGGCAGGGAGTGACGTTCGTCAACGAAGTGTCCGACGTGCCGCATGGGTCGATCCTGCTGTACAGTGCCCATGGCATCTCGCCGGAAGTGCGAGCGCAGGCGCGAGCGCGGCATTTGCGCACCATCGACGCCACCTGCCCGCTCGTCACCAAAGTGCACATGGAGGCGATCCGCTACTCGCGCGACGGGTACAACATTTTGCTCATCGGCCACGAAGGACATGATGAGGTGATCGGCACGATGGGCGAGGCGCCGCAGAGCATCACGCTTGTCGAAACCCCCGAAGAGGTCGACGCGCTGGCGTTTCCTCCCGACGCGAAGATCGCCTACCTCACGCAAACCACGCTCAGCGTCGATGAGGCCAATCGCGTCATCGCGCGGCTGAAGGAACGCTATCCCGGAATTCACTCGCCTCCCAAAGAAGACATTTGCTACGCGACCACCAACCGGCAAGAAGCCGTCGCGCTGTTGGTGCCGCAAGCCGACGTCGTGATTGTTCTGGGCAGCCAGAACAGTTCGAATAGTTTGCGGCTCAAGGAGATCGGCCTGTCTTGCGGCAAGCCCGCGTATCTTGTCGACGGGGCCCGCGAGTTGCAGCCGGATTGGTTCGAGGGCTGCCAGACCGTGCTGATTACGGCGGGGGCCAGTGCGCCCGAAGTGGTGGTGCAGGAATGCGTCGATTGGCTTGCCGAGTGCTACGGCGCCCGGGTTCGCGAGGTCACGACGCGTGAAGAGCACGTGAATTTTCCGCTGCCGAAGGAGCTGCGCACGCTGCAGTCGGGCGCGCAGCAGTAATTGCGTCGACGGTCGTCGGTGATTCAACCACGCCAAAATGACCTGCGGGGTGCCATGGCCACGGCTCTGCATGGCCATGCCCCTCAGAGACACCCAAAGCGGACTTCGGCGAGCTCAGTCGAGCTGTGGGCATGGCACCCAACGTTTTAGGCGAGACGGTCGTCGGTGGGCTTTGACGATCGCGCCCGCATTTCGGCGAATACCGATTGTGGCGGCAATCGCGAATGCGCGCCCCACGCCGCGTTCAGCGCGTTTGAAATCGGACTTGTCGGTCGATTCGGCTGCCGCGTCGCGTTTCGGCAACAATTCTGGTCGGCTGCCCGCCGGCGCCAGGTTTTTGAGCTAGGGTTGCTACGTGCATTCGTAAGCGCGAAGAAGGCTCGCGCTGTCCTTATTTGTTGGTCCAGCATGAAGTGATACCGCGCATGGCTCCTCCTGCAAATCGCCCCGGAGTTCGCACCCCAGCCGCTGCGCCCAACCAACCCGCGTCGCGAATGGGCCGCGCAGTCGATACATCGCAAAGCGACTTTGATGAACTGAAGCAGATGATTCACGGGAAGCTGGTCGACAAGCTCGACCTGTCCCGGCTTGGCGATCTCGAGGGGGACACGCTGCGGCGTGAAATCCGGCTCGTCGTCGAACATTTGTGCGACACCGAGAACCCGCTGCTCAACCGCTCCGAGCGCGAGCGGCTGATCGAAGAGGTGCTCGACGAGACCTTCGGATTCGGTCCGCTGGAAATCCTGCTCAAGGAAGAGGGCGTGGCCGACATCATGATCAACGGCCCGAAGAACGTCTTCATCGAAAAGAACGGCCGTATCCAACGCTCCAACGTGGTGTTTCGCAACAATGAACATCTGATGCAGATCCTCGATCGCATCGTGTCGAAGGTCGGCCGCCGCATCGACGAAACCTCGCCCATGTGCGATGCGCGGCTTCCCGACGGCTCGCGCGTCAACGCCATTATTCCGCCGCTGGCGCTCGACGGTCCCTCGCTGACAATTCGGCGATTCGGCGCGAACCCGCTGACGCTGGAAGACCTGCTGCGATTCGGGGCCTTTACACCCGAAATGGTGATGCTGTTGGAAGGGGCGATCAAGGCGCGCCTCAACATGATCATTAGCGGCGGCACTGGTAGCGGTAAGACGACGTTGCTGAACACGCTCTCCAGCTTCATCCCGTCGGACCAGCGCATCATCACTATCGAAGACGCCGCGGAACTTCAGCTTCAACAGGAGCACGTGCTTCGACTGGAAACGCGTCCGGCCAACATTGAAGGCAAGGGACGCATCAACGCCACCGACCTGGTCAGAAACGCGCTGCGGATGCGGCCCGACCGAATCATCATCGGCGAATGCCGCGGACCCGAAGCACTCGACATGCTGCAGGCCATGAATACCGGCCACGAGGGTTCGCTGACCACCATTCACGCCAATACACCGCGCGACGCCGTCTCGCGTCTCGAAACCATGATCAGCATGGGTGGCACAGAGTTGCCCGTGCGGGCCTTGCGGCAGCAGTTCTCGGCGGCAGTCGACCTGATCATTCAGGCGAACCGTCTGCAGGGCGGGCCGCGCAAGGTCACGCACATCACCGAGGTGCTCAACATGGAGCAGGACACGGTGATCATGCAGGACATTTTTTTGTTCATTCAGGACGGCATCGACGAGGACGGACGCGCTACGGGCCATTTCGAGGCCACCGGAGTGCGGCCGGCGTTCATGCATCGTTTCGAGCAGGCCGGCGTGCGGCTTCCGGCAAACCTTTTTTCGCAGCGCATTTTGGGACACTAGGTCCGCCGCTTAAAGCCACGAATTCATTTCGGCCGGGTGACGTGCCGTCTCGCCAAGCACTCACCACCGCCGCATGAGGACAGCAATGGATCCGTTCTTAATCTCAGTTGTTGCGTTTGTGGGCGTGGCCGCACTCATTGCCGCCGTCGCCTTCGTGATGCGCGACTACGGCTCGACGACGACGGAAGATCGCCTGGAGATCATTACCGGGAAGAAGGCGCGTGACGGCTCGGAGCCGATGACCAAGGACGTGCTGATCCGCGAAAGCTTCGACGGCCTGACCGGTATGTTCTCAGGCTTGATGAAGCGGCTGACCGGTCTGAAGCTGCTGTTCCAACAGGCCGATTCTCCCATCAAGCCCGACGCCTTTTTCGGGATTTCGATTGGTTGCGCCGTCGTGGGCATCGTGGTCGCCAACCTGACTCGCACTCCTGGGCCGCTGTATCCTCTGGTTAGTCTCGTGTTCGGGCTCGTTCCGTTGATCTGGCTGTTGTTTCGCCGGCGAAAGCGGTTCAAGAGTTTCGCGAAGCAGCTTCCCGACGCGTTGGAGCTCATTGGACGCGCCCTGCGTTCGGGGCACAGCCTGGCCTCGGGGCTGCACGTGGTCGTCGAAGAGATGCCGGTGCCCATTTCGTCGGAGTTCGGGATGGCTTACGAGGAGCAAAACCTCGGCATCCCGCTCGAACAAGCGCTCAAGAACATGCTGAAGCGCATGCCCAACATGGACCTCAAGTTCTTCGTCACCGCGGTAGCGATTCAGCGCCAGGCCGGTGGCGACATGGCCGAAATTCTCGACAAGATCAGTTACATCATCCGCGAACGTTTCAAGATCTTGGGCCAGGTGCAGGCGCTCACGGGCGAAGGCCGCATCAGCGGCGTCGTGCTGATGGCATTGCCGATCGCCCTGTTCTTCGCCGTGTACTACCTCAACCCCGATTACGTGATGCTGCTGTTCACCGAGGAACTGGGGCGAAAGATGATCGCGGTGGCGGCCGTCCTGCAGGTCTTGGGTGCGATTACCATCAAGAAGATTGTGAACATCAAGATTTAGGAACACTCACAAATCTTCGAAGAAGCCCGGCTTGTTCGGAAAAGCCGGGCTTCTGAAAACCGTCACCGTGTGCGACGATCGATTTGTCGTCAAAAACAGCAAAGCAGATAGCCATGGATTTTTCACAATTGTTGCCTTGGGCCATCTTCGGCGGAATTACGTTCGCCGCGTGGGCCCTGATTAATTACTTGAGCTCGAGGTCGTCTCGCGCGAGCGAACGGCTGGATGAGCTGCGCGACCCGACGCTGCGAAATCGTGGCGCGGGAAGGGGCGCTCAATCGGGAATGGGCGCCATGCTGGAAAAAGCGGCCCCCGCGCTCTCGAAGGCCTTACAGCCCAAGACTGACCTCGAAGCCAACAAGCTGAAGGTTCGTTTGGCGAACGCCGGCTTTAGCACGCCTGCCGCCCCGCAGGTGTTTCTGGCTCTTAAAGTGACGATACTGGCTGTCGGTGTCGTGGCAGGCGCGGGTTACGGGTTGTCGAAATGGGGGCTGTCGCAAAACGGTCTGACGTCGATTATCGTCGGCGGCGGGCTGGGATTCTACCTGCCCGAGTTGGTCGTCAGCCTCATCAAAAGATCTCGGCAGGAAAAGATCTTCCTGTCGATGCCCGACGCGCTGGACCTGTTGGTCGTGTGCGTCGAAGCCGGCCTGGGACTCGACGCCGGAATGCGGCGAGTCACCGAAGAACTGAGCGATTCCGCTCCGGAACTTTGCGCCGAGCTCAGCATGGCGAACATGCAACTGCAGATGGGACGCGCCCGCCGCGAAGTGCTTCATGATCTGGGAGTGCGGACAGGCGTCGACGACATGCAGTCGCTGGCTGCGATTCTGATTCAGTCGGACAAATTCGGCTCGTCGATCGCGCAAGCGCTGCGCGTGCAATCCGACAGCATGCGCGTCAAGCGACGACAAATGGCCGAAGAACGCGCTCAACAAACCGCGGTAAAAATGATCTTTCCCCTCGTGCTGTTCATCTTTCCGGGCATCTTCGTCGTGCTGGTCGGCCCCGCCGCCATCATGATGATCGACGGCCTGCTGTCAAAGTAGCGAACGGAGCCAGCCCTCGAAGAAGCCAAGGCTTGATAACAGGCCCGGCTCCGAGTCCGGTTCCATCAGCCGAGGAACTTGCCAATGTCGGGCCGAAAAGCCTCCGGGCCGGCGTCCGCTACCGCACCGGGCATCGGACATGATTTGCCGCTCGACTTGCACCTGCGCGTGCCGAATCGGGCTTATCAGGTGGCGGCATCGGTCGAGTTGAATTTGGCCAGTTGGAACGCCTCGTCTCGCATCATCGAATGCAGGGTTTCTCACCGTATCGCATATCACCGTCCGATGCTGGTGACTCCGCTCGATGATCGGACGGCCCAGCCGGTCGGTGAGCCAATGATGGTTGCCGCGCGCGACATATCGCTCGCGGGCGTCTCGTTCGTGCATCGCGATCCGCTGTCGTGCCGCGCCGTCGTGTGTACGTTCGAGCCGCACGAAGAGGATTCGTCCGAGTCGGTGATCGTGCGGCTGACCTGGTGCCGTTTCACACGACACGGGTACTACCAAAGCGGGGGCAAGTTCGTGAGGATCGTAGAACTCGCCTTGGATGGCCCGATCGACTGGTCGTCGCCACCGCCTTCGCGCGTCTGACAAAACGTCGAAGAAGCCCGGCTTGCAAATTGTAAAGAATGGCCAGACTTCCGGGGTGGCTGGGGTCGAGCAACGCGAGCCCCCAGACCGTTCGAACTGGGGGCGA
>JBBDVZ010000242.1:0-5614 GCA_040903115.1 Planctomycetaceae bacterium | reverse complement strand
CAGCCCACTCACAAAACTCCTCGAAACGACTTGACGGAAAACCTCAGATGTCTACTGCTCTTGCAGACCGCTGCAAGGGGCTTTTTGCATTGGAATGTCGGGACCAGCCTCTTGTCGGCGAAGCCCACCCAGGTTGCAAAGCAACCCGGGCCACCCAGTCAACTCATTTGGTTTTGAACTCCTTAAGCTTGGTTCGATCAAGCAGCCGATCGAAAGTCTTCAGCGTGAAGACCTTTCCCCGAGTGGCCAAGAGAAGTTTCTTCATGTCCTCCCGACGAATGCCGAAACCGCGGCCGCTGATACAGGCAACGACCTCGTATTTGTATGATCCTTCAGGTTGCCCTTGAGCACTCAGATGACCGAGATGCTGCACGCGGGTGATCTTGTCTCGTGCTGTTCCGTCGTCTTCAGCGACCTTAGCTTCGATCACGACCTTGGGGCTGAATTCGTCGGGCACGATGAAGTCCGGGGCCTGGTCAAACCCGGGGATCTTTTCAGCCCGTTTCGTTTTCCGGTAGCTGATACCGGCGTTCGCAAGCACGTCTTCAATTCGCACTTCGAGATTATCGCCGACCAACTCCGAAACCGAGTCTTTATGTCCTGCGAACGGCCGTCCGAGGAACCGTTCGTACAGTAACATCGGATAGGGGATTCCAAGCTGTGCCACTGCTTGAAGGTCGGCGAGACCACTTTTGGTGTCCGCCTTGTTAAGGCGATGGATTCTCTCGGATGGAATTTCCGCAGCGCCTTCCGAGAGAAGATGACATGCGACTTCGACGAGTGCTTCGATCCTTTGCTGCGTTGTTTCGCCTTTGCTCAGCGGTTTTAGGGGGCCCATTCTTATTCTGCGGTCGATGGAGCGGATCGCCCCTTGGGGAACTTGAACGCCACTCCTTTGCGCAGCCATATAGGCCCATTCCGGAGGGGTAAAGCCGAGCATGCTCCGGAGCACGATGAGGGCAATTGGGGTCTCGTGGACCGCCGGAAGAACCACCTGAGGCGTGACCTTTGTAAAACCCGCAGTAGCCCGTTTCAGTGCCTCGTACCCACTTTCGAAGACGTCATACTCTACGAACCCTTCTCCTTTTGGCAGAATGAGGAACTCCGATTCCAAAGAAGAGAACACGACGGAAACGAACTCGTCCAGCCGCGCTTGAACAATCTCGAAATCGCATTCGAAAGGAAACTCAGCCATCTTGCGCTCGTAATGAGAGTGTGGGTGGGCTCAAGCCTTCCGGAAGATCAAAACATGTTCCTCGCGCATGGTGTTGCGAATTCCCTCGATCTCGCGAACGATTGCCTTGTGCAAAGGCATCCCGTGGGCCGTTGCAAACTCAATCATCTTTTGCTCAAGGCGAATGCCTCCTGTCTGATTCGTGTTCGAGCCAATGACGATCACGCAGCATGCCCCACGCTTCATGACCCTCGCACACTCGCCGATGATCGTGTCCATGTCGCGGTAATAATGCTCAACGCGATTGCGAATCCTCTGCTCCTTGCTTCGGCCTTCGCCCCCGGCGAGGCCAACCATCTTGGCCGCGAGCGGAGTCGGATTAATTCCAAGATATCGCAATTGAAGATCATCGTTTGCAACGTAGTCGATCGCAAACGAGTACGGTGGCGAGAAAAGCACGCCATCAATCGACTCCGACGGCAGGTCCAGCTTTCGAGAATCGCCGCAAATGACCTTGCCTTTGGCCAGTCGCAGATCGAGTTCCTCGCGCACCAGGTTGAATCCCTGAACTGCGGCCAAGTAACGGCCGAGCACGGTCGGGAAAAGTTGCTCTGCCGTCTTGGTCTTACGGCGCGTGGCGTAACCCATTGTGTCGAGGAATGCCAGCAGCACGAGTTCCTTGCGTGCCTCACTTTCCTCCAATTCTTTGAGTGCGATTGAGGAACCGTTGTTGTCCTCACGGTCGAAAAGCGAACCGGCGGTCTTTGTGTTTCGGTCAAAAGAGGTGAAGATGTTGCCCGACAGTTCCATGAGGCGAACGAAGCCAGAGCAGTCCATCTGGAGGCCATTGAGTTTTGCTCGCGACATGAGGCACGCGAACGGACTCAATTCAACGCCGATGCTGTTGATCCCGATGATGCTTGCCTCGATCAAGGTCGTCCCGCAGCCGCTCATCGGGTCTAGTACCGTATCGCCGCGCTTCAATCCGATGATGTTCATCAGCCCTTTGATCATCTGTGGGTGAAATTTACCGCGATACGGGAACAGCCCGTGTGTCGCGTAACCCACGCCGTAGGCATTTGCGTCGAAAAAGTTCTGGCGATGCTTGAGGTCGGGATCAACCTGGACGGGTCGATGCTGGCAGATGTGGTAATGGTTTGTGATCCGACCATCGACCTTGTAGAGGTAGGCTGACCGCTCGATGAGTTCGTGATCGGAAAGACTCTTGGTTTCGCCGTACGCCAAATCAATCTCGTAGCGCTGTGACACCTGGGGAAGCAACTCGTACTTGTCCCCAAAAAGTACGTCGATAAACGATCCCTTGTACAGAGCCGGCAGCTCGTCCGAGGGTCTTACTCCGCGTCGGCTCAACCTGGTCGTCGGCATAGGTGATCCCCTTCTTCGCCTTGTTCAGGAAACATTGCTTCAAGAGTGTACTGTGCGGAAAGGGCCTGTCCTAGCCTAAGCTCAGACACCCTCCGGTGGATGGCTGCAAAGCCCCGAACGTGGCATTGAAGCGGCGGCTGGCGTCCTCGGCCTTGCCGTCCTTCCACGTGGCGTTCGAAGCCGATGGTGTACCGATCATGCCCTGCTGGTCCCGTATAGCCGAGCAGGCCAACGAAGAAATCGGCCAAAAAATGCGGCAGAATTTCTTGCTCGCCGAAACGATCCACCCGGCCGGACGAGATCTCATCGGCCCAATGGGCGAGCTTCGCCGGATCGACGGTTGGCAATGTGAAGCCCGACAGATGCGACCGGAGCACGTCGGGGCGAAAGAGTGGCTTGGCTTCAACTGGCATGTTTGGCCCTGCGGGAAAGCTGCGATTCTACGTGCGGGCAAGCCCAAGCACCACCTCCCTTGCGACTTCGGCTCGTGGCTGCGGTTTGACCGCGGCCCGGCAGATGGTCAGAATCTGAGCACCAGATAATCAAGACCCGCGACCCGCAGTTGAGCCGTTGTGTGATTGGCCGACTTACGAAAGAACACATTGTTGCCGCGCCAGGATTCAATCGCTGGAGGATTCCGCCCGCTTCGATTGCCATCCACCTGTCTATCGGCTCCGTTTATGCCTGGAGCATTTTCAACCCGGCCCTGATCAGGGAGCGCGGCGTCGCCGCCAGCGCGGCTGATGACTGGACGCTCTCGCAGGTCGTGTGGATCTTTACCGTCGCCATCGTCTTTCTTGGTCTGTCGGCGGCGGTGGCCGGTCGGTGGCTGGAACGGGTCGGGCCGCGCATGGTGGGAACCGTCGCGGCTATCTGTTGGGGCGGCGGATTCCTCATCGGCGGGTTGGGCATTCTCGCGCATCAACTCTGGCTGCTGTATCTGGGATACGGGGTCATCGGAGGCTGCGGGCTGGGATTGGGTTACGTGTCTCCGGTCAGCACGCTCATCCGCTGGTTCCCGGACCGTCGAGGCATGGCCGCTGGTATGGCAATCATGGGGTTTGGCGGCGGAGCCATCATCGGAGCACCCTTGAAGGAATTTCTGATCCGGTCGTTCTATCGCGCACCCGATTACCTCGGCACGGCCGGCGACGTCGTTCTCAAGACCGAGGGAGGCCGACGGTTTGCCGACGTCGCCGGACAACTCCGCGAAGTGGTTGTCGTCGGTGCGAACGACGTCACGCAGATGCTCGTGCAGGGGCCCGCGGGGGTTTACATCGTCGGCACGGGACGAACCGGAGCGGCGGAAACGTTTTTCGTGCTGGGAATCTTGTATTTTCTGGTGATGCTGATCGCGGCGTTTTCTTACCGCGTGCCGCCTCCCTTATGGAAACCCCAGGGTTGGACAGAACCCGAATCGGACACTTCGACACCGAGGCTGATCAGTTCTCACGATGTCGGAATCGACCAGGCGGTGAGAACGCCGCAGTTCTATCTGCTCTGGGTCGTGCTGTGTTTCAACGTGACGGCCGGCATCGGCGTGCTGGGGGTCGCCAAGACAATGATCACGGAGATCTTCGGCGCGAAGCTCCCGGACACGGTCGATGCAAGCTTTGCGGCGACGTTCGTGTTGATGATCAGCGTCTTCAATATGCTGGGCCGCTTTTTCTGGGCGAGCGCATCGGACTATCTCGGTCGACAGAGAACATATTCCGTATTCTTCATCCTGGGGATCGTGCTCTATCTGTCGATTCCCTATTCGGCTTACCGGATGAGCGTCTCGCCGGCGGCCGTTTGGCTAGTGTTCTTTTACGCCGCCACCATGATCATTTTCACAATGTACGGCGGCGGGTTTGCGACGATACCGGCTTATCTTGCCGATCTGTTCGGCACGCGCTTTGTCGGGGGCATTCACGGTCGGCTGCTGACGGCGTGGAGCGTTGCGGGCGTCCTGGGGCCGTGGGCGATTACATGGTTTCGCGAACGATCGATCCATTCGGCCACCAACAATCTGGCCGCGCAAATCGATCCCGTGCGTTTTCGCGAAGCGTTCGGCGCTCCCGTCGATCAACTCGACTCACTGGTCGCGAACAAAATCGTGACGATTTCGCGATTGATGGAATATGCACCCCCCGGAATCGTCGATCCTTCGTGCACGCTCTACAATTCCACGATGTACACCATGGCCGCGTTGCTCGGCCTCGCGCTCATCGCGAACCTCCTGGTCCGACCAGTTGCTGGGAAGCATCATTTCCAGGAGTGATGGATCCGAGAGTTTCCTCAACAGCGTGGCACGTGCCTCATCAAACTACCGTTATCGCTTTGCCGTTTTCAGACACGCTTTCAGCGATCTTGCTTGTCGCGGCGGGCGTCACTGGCTCCCCGCACAACGCAAAGACTCGGCTGGACGCGGCCAAGACTTAAGCAAAGCGAGTGTGCTCTGTCTTGAGAAGAGCGGATTGCTGATACAATGGCGCACAGAGATTCCGTAAGGTAGAAGCCTGGAAGATGCAGGAGGGTTCGGATGACACGAGAACCATTGGTCGAAGATATCCAAACCTACGCTCAGAACATCGTGGATACGGTGCGCGAGCCGCTGCTGATCCTCGACGCCACGTTGCGCGTCCGGTCGGCCAACCGCGCCTTCTACCAGACGTTCCACGTTTCGCCCGGGGAGACCGAGGGCCGCCTGATCTATGAGCTGGGCAACGGCCAGTGGGACATCCCCGACCTGCGGACCCTGCTCGAGGACATCGTCCCCAAGAGCTCGGTCTTCGACGACTTCGAGCTCGAGCACACGTTCCCGACCATCGGCCGCAGGGTGATGCTGCTCAACGCCCGCAAGCTCGAGGCGGGCCACCACGGGGAGCTGCTGGTTTTGGCGATGGAGGATGTGACCGAGCGGCGGCGCTCCGAGGCGGATCTGAAGGCCATCGAAACCTACGCCCAGAACATCGTCGACACGGTGCGCGAGCCGCTGCTGATCCTCGACGCCACGCTGCGCGTCCGGTCGGCCAACCGCGCCTTCTACCAGACGTTCCACGTTTCGCCCGG
>JBBDVZ010000241.1:3806-5629 GCA_040903115.1 Planctomycetaceae bacterium | reverse complement strand
CGCGCCACCGACAAGCTGCACGACTCAACGCCAATAAAAACAAAAGGCAGGTATATGAGCCCGGCACGACCGCCAAGTGTCCGCATCTGCTTACCAGTCCTGCTGAAAAAATTCGTGTCGATTCGCGCAATTCGTGGGCAATTCTTTCATTTTTGGTTGAAAGGATTGCGTAGGTTCGCGTCTTTGCATTGGGAAAGCTGTGAGGGCGATTGCGCGCCGGATGTACGACGGAATTTGTGCCCACGAATTGCGCGAATCGACACGAATAAGACAGAGCTAATTCATTCATCAAATTCGTGGCAAGTTCTGTGCAAACCAACTCAATTTCAAACGGCGAAAGGACAACTTATGGCAAACATCCTCTATCCCGATGAAAGCTATCAGATCATTGGCGCATGCCTCGCGGTTTACAATGACAAGGGATGTAGGTTTCTGGAACCGGTCTACCAGGAATGCCTGGCGATTGAGTTTCGCTTTCTAAAGTTATCGTTCGTTGAACACCCGGAAATCATGCTCAAGTATCGTGGCCAGCCTTTGCTGCAGAAGTACTGTCCCGACTTCATTTGCTTCGAGACGATCCTACTCGAAATCAAGGCCGTTGCCACTTTGGCTGATGTGCACCGCGCCCAGGTCATCAATTATCTTCACGCGACCGGAATGCGACTTGGAATTTTGATAAACTTCGGGAACTCCGCAGGGCTCAAGTACGAGCGATTCGTCGTGGGCGACAGTCACCGAACCGGTGACAGGCAATCATTGTAGTGACTGCGCGTGTCGCAAATCGATCGATGCTGCACCGCTGATTTGTGAGCAATGGGGAGTTGGCCTCGAAATGCAACAAAACGTTCACGTGGCGGCGGTTGCTGTTGATACGCGGCCCGGCGATATCCGGCCGCGCGGCACGGATGGCGTCGAAAGCCACGTTGCGGCCGATGCGCGCACGACTCACGACGGCAAACAACCATGACCGAATTCGAACCCAACGAACCGCAACAGCCGCGGCACACCAGGTTCTTCTGGCTATTGCTGGCGACGATTGCGTTGCTTGCATCGGCCGGCGCGCTGACGCTCTGGTTGCCCTACCATCAGCGTCAGGCGGCGATCGCGGAGATTGAGTCGCGTGGCGGTTCAGTCAGCACGCGGCCCGGCGGTCCGCCGTGGCTGCAGCCGTATTTCGATCCCGGGCAGTTGGCGGTTTTCGACGAGGTGATGGGCATCGATCTCATGAATGCCGACTTCACCGACGAAGACATGGACTTGCTCGTCGAGTTGCCGGAGGCTCAGGGGTTGGCGATATTCGCGCCGTCGCTCACCGACGCGGGTTTCATGAAGCTCACGGAGATGGAAGGACTTCGATCGCTGCTGATGGTGAATTGTCCCCGTGTCTCGTCAGAGGCCCTCAAGGAGCTTGCAGCGCTGCGGCCGCAATTGCAGATTATGCGACGGGGAGAGGCCTTTTTGGGAATCGCAGGAATCACCACGCCGCAGGGATGCCAGGTGGCGCAGGTGGTTCCGGGTTCAGGAGCCGATCGTGCGGGCATACGCCCCGGCGACTTCATCGTCGCTTTCGACGAGACGCCCGTCTCGACATACGAATCGCTCACCGATTTGCTGATCCCCAAGCAATCAGGCCAGACGGTGACGCTGAAACTCCTTCGCGCCGGACTGAGCGCGCCGTTTGACGTTGAGGCGACGCTTGGAGGCTGGCAAGCGACGAAACATTAAGGCGAGAACTGGTAAGAAGTCCGCGGGACTTTTCAACGCGGGGTGCCATGGCCACGGCTCTGCGTGGCCATGTTTTCAACGGCATGCCCACCCAAAGC
>JBBDVZ010000241.1:0-3706 GCA_040903115.1 Planctomycetaceae bacterium | reverse complement strand
ACGTAATCGCCCAGCGCCACCGGCGTGTAATGCCCCAGGAAGATCGCACCGGCGTTTTGCACCTTGCCCAGCATGGCTTCGGGATTGCGAGTGGAAATGTGCAAATGTTCGGGAGCCAGCAGGTCGGTCAATCTGGCCGCTTCGTCTTCGTCGCGTGCCAGGATCAGCGCGCCATACGCTTCCAGGCTTTGCCGCGCCAGATCGCCGCGTGGAAGTTGTGCCAGTTGCCGTGTGAGTTCGGCGGTGACGGCTTCAATCAGCGGCCGGTGCCACGTGATCAGCACGCCCGACCCGGGACTGTGCTCGGCCTGCGAGATGAGGTCGCTGGCCACAAAGTCGGGTCGTGCCGAGTCGTCGGCCAGCACAATCACTTCGCTGGGGCCGGCGATGCTGTCGATGTCGACTTCGCCGAAGACGTATTTCTTGGCCAGCGCGACAAACAGGTTGCCGGGGCCGACGATCTTATCGACGCGCTCGATTCCCTCGACGCCGTACGCGAGTGCCGCGACCGCCTGCGCGCCGCCGACGCGATAGACCTCGGTGATTCCCACTTCGCGGCAGGCGGCCAGCAAGTCGACGTTATAGCCGCCGAAGTCGGTGGGCGGCACGACGACGGCGATTTCCGGAACTCCTGCCGCTTGCGCGGGGACCGCGGTCATGAGCACGGTCGAGGGATAGGCCGCTGCTCCCCCCGGCACGCAGATGCCCACGCGTCGCAGCGGCAGATATCGCTGACGCAGCTCGACCCGTTCCGCCCCGTTTTGCCGAATGAGATTTACATTGTCGGTTAGGACGCCCGTCTGAAACTCGATGATGTTCTCGCGGATGCGCCGCAACGTGTCGAGATACGCTTCGTCGGCTTGCGCGTGCGCATCGTCGAGTTCTCGTTGGGAGACGCGGATCGAATCGCGCGTCAAATCCTTGCCGTCAAGCTTGCGGGTGTAATCGAGCAGCGCTTGCAGGCCGTCGCGTTTGACGTCGCCGCAAATTCGCTCGACCACTTGTTGCGGCGCGAGCGGTTCGCCGAAAAGCTGCACCGTCCGCTTGCGTCCGGCTTCGGAAATGACGTTGCCGCGCGGACTCAACTTTTCGCGCAACGCCGCCAACAGCGCTTCGGCGTCATCGCGGGCGCAGTCGATTGTCGGGATGTTGATGGTTTGCGCCATAAGGGTTCCGCCGGGGCGCAGCCCGGCGGCTTTGGGAATATGTTACGGTCCATGCAATCGTAAGACGCGTGTTGACGCCGGTAAAGTGCGGCGGTGACTTTCCTTCGGTCCGGTCGTCGATGTACATTGATCGAATGCAGGCGAAGTCGCCCCCAATTCGTTACGACTTGCGCAGTGATACCGTCACAAAGCCGTCGCCCGGAATGCGCCGCGCGATGGCTGAGGCTGAGGTCGGCGACGACATGTCGGGCGAGGACCCGACCGTCAACCGCCTGGAGGCGATGGTGTCCGAGCTGTTCGGCAAAGAAGCCGCCGTCTATGCCTGTTCGGGGACGCAATCGAACCAGATGGGGGTCCGCACGCACTGCCAGCCGGGCGACGAGTTGCTGATTCATGAGACCGGCCACATCGCGAACTTCGAGGCGGGAGCCCCCGCGGCACTCAGCGGCGT
Organism: Planctomycetaceae bacterium; assembly: GCA_040903115.1. GTDB lineage: Bacteria > Planctomycetota > Planctomycetia > Planctomycetales > Planctomycetaceae > JBBDVZ01. The sequence continues at coordinate 2,089 of JBBDVZ010000241.1, read as the reverse complement.
GACTAGCCGCACGCTTCCCGGCGAGCACGGCCATCTCGATTTGCCCCAACTGCGCGGGAAGATCCGCGCCGACAACCAGCATCTGTGTCGCACGCGGCTTGTCTGCCTGGAGAATACGACCAACGTGGGCGGCGGGCGCGCCTACCCGCTCGAGCAGGTCGAGCGGATCGGCAAGTGGGCGCACGATGAAGGCCTGAAAGTGCACGTCGACGGCGCCCGCTTCTTCAATGCCGTCATCGCGCAAGGGTATTCGCCCGAAGCGTTCGCACGGCACGTCGACACCGTGTCGATTTGCTTTTCGAAGGGGCTGGGTTGTCCGATGGGCTCGATACTCGTCGGATCGAAAGACGAGATCTACCGCGCCCGGCGAGCGAGAAAGTTGTTCGGCGGCGCACTGCGGCAGGCAGGCATTGTCGCCGCCTCGGCCATCTATGCGCTCGAGAACAACGTCGAGCGACTTGCCGACGACCACGAGAACGCAAGGCTGTTTGCCGAAACGATCGCCAACGTCGACGGGATTGTCATCAATCCTGCCGACGTGGAGACGAACATCGTCTTCTTCGAAGTCGAGCCGCGATTGGGGAACGCGAGCCAGCTTGCGGCGGCGCTCTTGCAGGAAGGTGTCCGGATCGGCGCCGCCGGACCTCAGCGGTTGCGGGCCTGCACGCACCTCGATGTGAATCGCGACAGCGTGCTGGCCGCCGCCCAAGCAGTGCGCAAGTGCGTTCGCGCCGGTTTCGGACAGATGGCGGGAACCGCCACCGGGCCGTATGCGCGCGGGTGAGCGCTCGCCTGAGGCTCGCGGCTAAACGGCTGTATTTGCTCAACATGCTTGCTGCAGGCAGGTTACGTCACAGCCGTCACGTTGGGCACGCTGCGCGCCATGTCGCCGGTCATTGCAAATTTCGGCTCACACGGGTTCACCCGGCGATGCGAAAGTGTCGATATCGAAAGTGGCTCGTTCGAGCGGCCGGGAAAAGCACATTTCTCTGGTCAGGTCACGCACCGGCCGCCCAGGCCGACAGGCACATCACCGCTCAAACAGCAGCCACTTCTGGTCCAGGGAACCGTGGGGACCGAGCTGAATTTGCCGCGACCGAAACGGCCTATTTTTTCGAAGTCGGTCAGAGGCAGCATCCAAAAGCTCGACGCGAAAGCCCCTTATGTCATCTCCTCTGGAGCCCCGGTTGAATCAAATTCACGTTTTCAGGTATGATCGGAGGCATGAGCAAGACCGGGACGGCGCCCGGTCGGAGTCCGATGAGCGACAAGTACGCGAAACAGGACATGCCTTCATGGACGTGAACGGACCAGGTGCAATTCAAGGATCGATTCCGATCAGGCCGTCGCAGCCGGCAACGGAGGTTCCCCGAGCTTCCGAAACCAGACCCATCGCGACGAACGACGAAGTCGAAATCTCGCCGGCGGGAAAGATGCTGGAAGACCTGAGCAATTCGGGTGAAGTGCGGGCGGAGCGGCTGGCGCAAATCAAGGCAGCCATCGAATCCGGCGATTACGAGACGCCGGAAAAGCTCCAAGCCGCCGTCTCGAAGATGCTGCGGGAAATCGGCCTCGACGACGCGGAGTAATCCGCTTTGACTTTTGTAGGGTGGGTGAAACCCACCAAGGAAATCCGAAGCACGAAATCCGAATGTCGAAGGAATTCCGAGAGCAGCGGTCAAAAGATTTTCGTGCTTTGGGACTTCGTCCTTCTTTCGACATTCGTGCTTAGTGCTTCTCTTTTTGGTGGGTTTCACCCACCCTACACATTGAACGACACTAACGCGGCCAAGCCCACGGACGGCCGTCCGTGGGCTTATTGCAGGGGGAACCAGGTGAGCGAGCTTGCCACGGTGAACGTCGCCGTTTCACCGATCGAGAAGTTCGAGGAGTTCTTGAGAACGAAAGGCATGCGGCTGACGCAAGAGCGGCTGCTGATCGTCCAGGAAGTCTTCGCCGACCACGAGCATTTCGATGCTGAGCAGCTTGTCGGCGTGTTGAAGCGGCGAAAGGAGTTCCGCGTCAGCCGTTCGTCGGTATACCGGACCATTAAGCTTCTCGAGGAAGCCGGCCTGCTGCGCAAAGTCGC
>JBBDVZ010000240.1:0-5651 GCA_040903115.1 Planctomycetaceae bacterium | reverse complement strand
CGGTTGTCTACAAAACAACTTAGATCAAGTCAAGCACGAGATACAGTCGAACTACTGAAAAACAGTTATTTGACCGCTGAATCGCGGTAAAGTTTGGGACGTGCACTCTCATCGATTCGATTTGTGCAACGCTGCCTAATCGGTGAGGTGTACAACGTGGTTTGCCAGGCGTTCTTTATCTGCTGTTTTCCACCATGCTTCCCAAGCCGATTTGCTGGTGAGATCTCGTTTATCGTAAAGCTCTTGTAAAGCGGCCAGGCAGCATGCATTGAGGTCGGTGCCGGCGAAGAGTGGAACGTACAGCGGCTTGGCGTTTGAAACGGTTCCTTGCCCGAATTCGCAGTTCTCGATTAACCACTCGACCCCCAGTGGGTCACCCAAATGAGCAAGACCCACGGCCGCGTGAAACCGCGTGGTGTCCATATGATAGGGGCCGCGCACCGTCGACTTGACACCTTCCTCCACCGGGTCGGGCTTCATCTCATTGAGAATCGACGTGAAGAAATCCCTGGCTTCGGGCGCTCTGGCGCGAGCCAGCGCGACGGTGTAATGGTCGATCCGGAATCGATCGGCCTTCTTGCCACGCTCGATCAGCTCGGCGACGACCTCCGGCCCGAGATAAACATGTGGGATGTGGGCGCTGATTTCTCCGGTCTCCTTTTGCCGTCGTATGGCTTCGCGCTCTGAGGCGTCTGTTGCCAGCATTTTGCCGAGCACGCGCACACAGCCGATTTCATTGGCAGGATCGTTGGCTTTGAGTTTTGCCAGAACTATTTTCCAGAAACCGGTCCCGCGCCCACGTTCGGCAACGATGTGTTCGGCCGCGCGAATTGTGTCTGTGTTGATCTTCACCTGCCTTGCGATATAGCCCTCGAACAACAGCTCGCAGACCTGATCGGTTGGTTGTTCGTCAGCCTCAACGACCAGCGCGAGCGATACGAGATAGATCAGCAACAAGCAACCACAATGTCGGCCAACCATGTCAGTTCCTTTCCAGTAACCCAACTTCGAATGCCGATTGTCTTGCCTTATCAGTCAGCATTGTACCCATCCGGAAACTGCTTCGTCTTTTCACCGGTAATCCGGTAAAGAGCAATCGCCGCGTTCGTTGATACATCCTGATCGCTCAGAAGCTTTTTCATGAGTTCAGCTGCATTTTCTGCACGCATACGGCCCAGTGCTCCGATAGCGTTGCATCGTACACGCCTTTCCATTCGGGAGTCTTCAGCGAGTTTAACTAGAGGCGCCACGGTATTTCGGTCGCCGATTTCACCCAGTACGAGTGCCGCCCAACTACGGACCTCGACGCTGGGATCTTGCAAGGTGTGAACAACTTCCGGCGGAGCTTTCTTGAGTTTGAGGAACCTGAAGGCGACAATGCCTTTTTCGCGTTCCTTCGGATCATCACTCTTCAGTTGATCAAAAAATGGCTGGAGCAGCGTCTCATCGTGGGTGATCCGATAGAGGGCCTGCCGGCGAGCATCGGACAGAGATTCCTTGTCTTTTGGGTCCGGCGTGGCGGGCACGGTGCGTAGTTCGTCCGCAGCCCTGTCCGCAAGCTTCGGGAAGCGCTCAGCGAGTTGTGCGAGCGCGAAGATCGCGGCGCGGCGAGCGCTGGAACGGATGCGAATGTCGCCGATCTGATTGGAAGTTATCTGATCGTATGCAGCGACCTTGGCCAATACGGCCAGGCAATCCTCGGAGCCAGTTTGCCCCAGTGCGGTTGCAGCCTGGCTGCGCAAGCCGGCGTCCTTTTCCGTCGTCGGCCGGGCAATCAAGAATTCCTCCAATATGCGACCATGGATGGCAGTAGTGGCGATATCCACAATGCGACGACGCAGGTCGACGTCCGATTCGTCCGTCAACACCTGTGTGATCGCAGCGAGCTTACCAGCGTCGGTGGTTGCGCCGGCAACCGACTCTTTAAGTTGCTTCAGGACCTGGCTCTGGCGGTCCGATTCCTCTCGCGAAGGTGGCTTAGCGAAGGTGAGGGATGGCAAAAGTACCAGCGAGAATACGAGCGTAATGCGACAAATCATCGCTGATTCTCCATTTTAGTCCCGAACACATCGATTCAGACACGAATGGGAAACGCCTGATTGCAGTTTATCCGGCACGCACGGATTTGCCGCAAGTCGAATTCGTTCCGATTCGTCGGCAGACACGCGACCGCGTAAGTTGGCCGGGGCGGTACAATCAGCACATGTGCATTACGGCTTTGTCGCCGTTTCTTCGATGTGGATACTGCAGGTGCCGACGGCGAACTCGTCCCAGATCGGTGGTTTGCCCCGAAACTCTGCCTTCGCATACAGCGGCATTTCAAATAGGCAGGTCACCTCGTAATCTCCCGGCTCCTTGAACTCAAACCACTGCTTCAGTTCGATTTTGCTCTGAAACGATGCTCCCGGTTCGATCGTCACCAATTGCGACAAGCCGCCTGCATGGAAGCGTGAACCGACGTCGGCCAACGCCTTGAAGGAGTGAAGTGACCAGGTGATGAATCGGAACTGGTTGTCGCGGCCGCCGCGATATTGTCCGCCCTGTTGAAAGATCACTGGTTGATCGCCGACGTTGGTCAGTGTCATTTCGAGCGTCACGCTGTCGCCGGCTTTCCAGGCTTTTTTCAGCGGCAAGAAGGTGGTGACGATTTTGTGTCCGGGGTGCGTTCGCTTCTGCAGCTCGATCTTCAGTGTTTTGGCAAGTCGCTCCGCCACGCCTGCGTCGGGAATTGGCGCGACGAAGTCCATGCGACGGTCGGCCTCGCGAGGCGTGTTGCCGATCACCTGCTCTGCAAACCCCTCCACCACGACTGCCAACCGACGAGGGTCAAAATCGCTCACAGGCCCGGCCTGTGAGCAGAACAATTGGAAATGCGAGTTTTGATTGTTGACCGATCGCAGCTCCGCCCGGCCGAACTTATCGCTCAACAACTCACCTACATGGAGAGTGCCACCGCCGACGCGTCCGACCGGAGTGCCGGTGCCATCCTCCTTGAGCACATAAAAGCCGTTTGTCAGTTCCGCTGCGCTTCCTACCGCGACGACTGTGTAGGTCGCAAAAGCACACAGGAATCGAAACATCGTCAGTTCTCCTGTTTCAGCCAATCCGGAACGTGAGGATTTAGACGTGAAAGGCAAATGTTTCGTTCCGCGTAAACCTTCGTTTTCTCGGATCGCCGTGCGACCCGGCACCCGAATCAGGATACCCCGGCAATGTCGCTCCGGTATTGCCATCTCGGTAATCAAATCGCCGGCAACTCGTCAAACTGGCAGTTTTCGGCGTCTCAGCATTTGGATCTCACGGCATCGGTCGAGGCTTGGGGCTCCTGAGTTCTTGAGGGTACGGATGCTCCTTCGCGTTGTAATTGATCGGACAGGCCCGTAGTTTTCTGAGGCGATCAAGCTCGTCGGCGGCAGCCCACAAGATCCATCGGCCTTTGTTCGGTCGCCATCGGCATCCGCGAATCCAGCCACGCCGGAGCCAGAAATGGAGAGTGGCCTGCGGAATGTTCAATTCTCGTGACACGTTGGTGCATCCGCCGCAAATGCCCAATTCGTCACGACTTGACGTGTTTTCGCGGCACTTCTATACTCGCGCTTTGCCCCAAATGTCTCCATTGGTCCCACGCAGATCGCGCTGTCAATGAAAAGTGAACACCGCCACGATCTTAAAACCAACGAGTTGGGCCGGCTCGTCGCGCAGGCGACTCCGTTCCTCGAGAAGTATTCCAACTACATACTGATCGGGTTGGGGGTTTTGGTTGTTGCTGGCGGGGCGGCGATCTTTATCTCCGGCGCATCCAGCGGCGCGGCGGCCGGCTGGACGTCGATGTTCGGCGCGCGGGGCATCGAAGATTACGCCACGATCGCCGACAAGTACGCCGGCAAGCCTGTGGGGGCCTGGGCAAGGCTCAGCGAGGCTCAAGCAAATTACGATAAGGGCATTCAGGAGGCGTTCAGCGACCGCGAGGCGGCCGTTTCCGATCTCAAGAAAGCCTCCGAGCTGTTCAAGGGCCTCGTGAACGACAACACGCTCTCGCGCGATCTGCGCCAGCGGGCCTTGTACGGACTGGCGCGCACTGCCGAAACGACTTCCGACGGCAACACTGAACCTGCCATTCAGATGTACGAACAACTCGTGCAGCTCGCTCAAGACCCGAAAGATATCAGCGGGCCCAAACCCGTCTACCAGCAATTGGCCCAGGATCGCATCGACATCTTGAGGACCGACCCAACGAAGGACTTCTACGCCTGGTTCCAGAAGCAAAGTCCCAAGCCGGCCGATCGATCGCAACCGCATGACGGCGTGGGACTGCCGCCCGGCCATCCGCCGTTCGGAGAGGTCACGCTGCCGCCAATTCCCAGGGAATTGAGACTGCCGAAGCCGAAAAGCAGCGAGGCGGAACCATCTAAAGACGCAGGCGATGGTTCGCCCGCCGCCGGCAAACCGGCCGAGAAGTCTGCCGCGGACGCGAAAACCAGCGCCGGCGACAAGCAACCTGCGCCGACCTCGGAGCCAACATCGAAGTCCGATTCGGCCGACAAACCGCCCCAAGCTGCAGAATGACCGACGGACTCTCCGCCGAAGTGCCGATCGAGCTCACCGTCGAAGCCCGCGCCCACGGTTGGCGCATCGATCATTATCTCACGCGGTTGTTTCCCAACTATAGCCGCGCGCTGTTCCAGCAGGCGATCGAGCAGGAACGGATTCTCGTCAATGGGCTGCCGATCAAGCGCGCGCGGCGGCTGCGAGTGAACGATCGCTTGTCGGTCCGGCTGCCGGAACAGCCCGATCTCAGCCTTCCGCCGGAAGATATTCCACTGGCCATTCTTTATGAGGACGCCGCGATCGTCGTACTCGACAAGGCGGCCGGCATGATCGTTCATCCCGGCAAGGGCAACTACCGTGGCACGCTTGCCGGTGCTCTACAATTTCATTTCAACGAGCTGAGCGATGCGGCCGGCCAACAGCGGCCGGGAATCGTTCATCGGCTCGATCGAGACACCAGCGGCGTCCTCGTCGTGGCGAAAAACAACCAGGTTCATCACCGGCTCAGCGGCCAGTTCGAACGCCGCGAGGTGACCAAGGAATACCGGGCGATTGTATGGGGCGACGTGGAGCTCGAAAGCGATTACGTCGAGACGTTTTTGCGCGTGCACTCCGGAAAGCGCGAACGGATGTCCGTCTGCGAGGCCGGAGGCAACGCGCGTCACGCCGTCACTTTTTATCAAGTTCTCGAACGATTCGCCGGGTTCACATACCTGGCCCTGTTTCCGAAAACTGGCCGCACGCATCAGCTTCGCGTGCACATGCAGCATCTGGGACATCCGATCGTCGCCGACCGGCTCTACGGTGGCCGAGGCGAACTGCGGGTTTCCAACCTCGGTGGCGCGCGAGGTGGAAATGTCGCGAGCGAAGATCGGTCCGACGTCCTCATCGCGCGGCAAGCGTTGCATGCGTTGCGACTGAAGTTTCGACACCCCGAAGGTGGACAATCGCTCGAGTTTGAGGCACCATTGCCGGAAGACTTCCAGCGGACCCTCGAGGCCCTCCGCGAACGGAATGCTTGAATCATTGCAAAACCCCTCTCCCCTCAGGGGAGAGGTTGGGAGAGGGGTGAAGCGTTCGAGCGCTTCGACCCTCCCCCAACC
>JBBDVZ010000239.1:0-5661 GCA_040903115.1 Planctomycetaceae bacterium | reverse complement strand
GAACCCGTTGATGCCAATTCCGCCCTCTGGAAAACCCAGTCGGACACGCGTTTATTCTCCGCTATGACCACCCTCAGTTGAGTGCCAAAAGCTTCATTCTCACAATTTTTGACGTTCAAATGACGCAAGTCTCGTGAAAACCGCCACAAAACGACCCATGCGACTCATGGTAACCCGATTAAATGGCTTTTCGATAGCCTCTTCCCACGAGCATCGGGTAGATTCCGGTTGTCGACGTCGCCGATACCGATTGTCCCGTTCAATCCCTCGGAAAGAAACCGGGTTCCGTACCCGATTTTGTCGAACAAGTCGGTCTCCGCTGCATTTCTCCGGCCCCTCCCGCGCGACACTCGGACGACCCCATGTCTCACGGTGAAATCCAACAAGTACTGATTGTCGGAGCAGGGGCAATTGGCCGACAGATCGCCGTAAGTTGTGCGGCCAACGGCTTTGGCGTAACCCTGTTCGATATCGACCCGAACGCTCTGATTGCCGCGGAAGCCGCCTGCCGGCGACGGCTGGAGGAAGCCCACCCGCCGACGACCGGCGCGCACGCCTCTGCCAACCACGAGATCGGCACGATTCGGACATCAACGGACGCGGCCCAGGCTGCTGCGGACGCCGACCTGCTGATTGAATCCGTGCCCGAGCGGCTGCAGATCAAGCGCGACGTGTTCCGACAGTTCGCACAACTTTGTCCGCCGCACACGATCTTCGTCACAAACACGTCCGTGCTGATGCCTTCGATGATGGTGGCTGCGACCGGCCGGCCGGACCGGTTTGCCGCGCTGCATTTCCTCATGGAATGCGACATGACCGAAATCATGTCGCACGATCGCACGTCTGCTGAGACCGTGGCCGCGCTCGAAGCGTTCTCCCGGCGAATCGGGCACGTTCCCGTTCGTTGCCGGAGAGAGCAGCCGGGCTATCTGGTCAACACCATGCTGATGGCACTCAACGGCGCCGCGTTAACGCTCGTCGCCAATGGCGTGGCCGCGTTCGAGGACGTCGATCGCGCATGGATGAAAGCCACGCAAGCGATCCGCGGACCATTCGGGTGGCTCGATCTTGTCGGTCTCGACATCGCATTGGAGATCACCCAATATGGAGCCAAAGCGACCGGGTCGGCACAAACGAAAAAGAATGGCGAGTACTTGAAACAGCTCGTCGATCGGGGTCATCTCGGCGTCAAGAGCGGGCAGGGGTTCTATTCGTATCCCGGCCCGGCTTATCAGCAACCGCAGTTCCTTTCCCTCGAATAGGAAAACCTGGCGGAAACTGCCTGAAGGAAGACCGCTGTTGAAGCATGTGTTGATCACAGGAGTTTCCACCGGCATCGGATACGCCTCCGCAAAAGACCTCATCGAGCACGGTTTCCATGTTTTCGGCAGCGTTCGCCGCCGTGATGACGCCGACCGCGTGCAGCGCGAGCTCGGGCCGTCGTTCACGCCGCTGCTATTCGACGTGACGGACGGAAAGGCGGTGAGGTCTGCCGCCGGGCTCGTGCAGGAAATGGTGCGGGACGAGGGGCTGTTCGGCCTGGTGAACAACGCCGGCATCTGCTTGATGGGCCCGTTGATGCATATGCCCGAGCGGCAGATTCGCGACCATTTCGAAATCAACGTGTTCGGCCTGCTCGATGTGACCCGTGCCTTTCTACCGCTGCTGGGAGCAAGCCGCGATGCCCGGCATCCGCCCGGCCGCATCGTCAATCTCAGTTCGGTCAGCGGTCGAATCGCCTATCCCTTCCTCGGCGCGTATGCGGCCAGCAAATTTGCCGTCGAGGCGCTATCGGACTCGCTGCGGCGTGAACTCTTGATTTATGGCATCGATGTCATTTTGATCGAGCCGGGTGCGGTCCGCACGCCGATTTGGGACAAGGGGCTCGAACTCGACATGCCTCAGTACGCAACCAGCGATTACGCCGACATCCTCAAGACCTTTCACGACGATCTGTCGGGCCAGCGAGATGATGCATTGCCCGTCGAGACTGTGAGTCGCGTGATTCGGCGTGCACTCACGCGCCGCCGGCCGAAAACCCGCTACGTGATTCCCAACAGCCCGCTGACCCGCTGGTGGATTCCTCATTGGCTGCCCGACCGCTGGCTCGACTTCGTGGTGGGACGGCATCTCGGTTATCCGCAGGCGATGCGACACATGCGCGACGCCACTGCGGATGGAGTCAATAAGTCGTCATGAGCCGACGCGATGATGCCGGTGTACCGCTGGCGATCGTGGGCATGGCCTGCCGATTTCCCGGCGCCGACAACCTCGACGAGTTCTGGTCGCTCATTCGGGACGGGCGGAGCAGCCTCGTGCCGCTGCCCGATGAGCGCTTGAACCGCAAGTTGTACTACGACCCCGAGCCCGGCACGCTCGGCAAGACATACTGTGCTCTCGGAGGCGTGGTTGAGCACCACCCGATCGATCGACGCGTGTTCCCGATCGACGAGGCACTTGCCCGACGGTATGACGCCGCGCACTTGACCTTATGTGAAGTAGTCGCCGCCGCGCTCCGTCATGCGGGTTACAATCCACTTTCCCTCCCGTACCGGAACACCGGCGTGTACGTCGGAAATTCTTCCGGCGGGACCGACTTAGACTCTCGATTGGCTTACAACAGCTACGCTCGGGAAATGGCCGACCCTTTGCGGGAGCTCGCGGCCTTCAAAAACGTTTCAGCGGCCGTTCGCGAAGACGTCATCAAACAGGTCGTGGCCTCAATTCGCGCCGCGTTCCCCAGCCGCTTCGACTACCCGGTCGATCGATTTTCTCCTCACGCCGCCGCCACACTGATGGTGGAAGCGTTCGGGCTGACTGGCCCGGCGGTCATCACTGATGCCGCTTGCGCTTCATCGCTGATGGCGCTGCAGCTTGCCGCGCCGGCTTTGCGAGAGGGGCGGATCGAGATGGCCATTGTCGCGGGAGCCGCGTACCGCAAGCCGTGCGAATGGGTCGCGATGGCTCTGTCCAAGGTCATGAGCGCACGAGGCTGTTGCCCGTTCGATGCTGACGCCGATGGCCTGATCAGCTCCGACGGTTACGCGGCGGTCGTAGTGAAAACGCTAAACCGCGCTTTGGCCGACGGCGATCGCATCTTGGGCGTCGTCCGCGGCATCGGCATGTCGTGCGACGGTCGCGGAAAAGGCTTTTGGGCGCCGCGGAAAGAAGGGCAAGTCGAGGCCATCCGCCGCGCCTACAGCGGCGGTCTCGATCCGTCTCGCGTTCAATACATCGAGGCCCACGCGACGTCCACTCAATTGGGCGATGCCACGGAAGTCGCCGCGCTGAACGAAGCGTTTGCCGGCGTCTTTAAGCACAAGATTCCCATCGCCAGCGTCAAAGCCAACATCGGCCACACGCTCGAGTCCGCAGGCATCGCCGGCCTGATTAAGACGCTGTTGGCGATGCAGCACGGCGTGATCCCGCCGGCGGCCAATTTCAACACCCCGAACCCGGCCGTCGACTGGGAACACGTGCCGTTTTACGTTCCCACGACGGCGACCGACTGGCCCGCTCACAAAGATGGTCACCCGCGTCGCGCGGGCATCGATTCATTCGGCATCGGCGGATTGAATCTCCACGTCGTAATCGACGACGCGCCCTATGCAAGCGAGCAAAGCCCACGGGCCGACTTCGACGAGCTCGACTCGACTGAGCTCGCCGAAGTCAGTCGAGTCGCGCCCTGTGGGACCGCCGAGCCCATTGCAATCATCGGCGCCGGGGCGATTTTTGCCGGGGCTAACACGGTCGACGCATTTCGGGAACTTTTGCATTCAAGTCGTGACCCGAAACAACGGGTGCCCGCGGACCGTTGGGACGCACGATTGATTGAAGCGCCCGCCGGCGCCAGCTCCTCACAAGGCAACGTGCCAACGGGTGGCTTCATCACCGGTTGGAACTTTGACTGGCGGAAGTTCAAGGTGGCGCCAAAGCAGGTCGCCGCCGCCAATCCGCTGCAATTCATGCTTCTTGACGCGGCTGACCAGGCGTTGACCGACGCCGGCTATGGCGACAAAGACTTCGATGGCAGCCGCGTCGCGACGGTTGTCGGCACGATGTTTCAAAGCGATTTCATCGTCGACGCGTGGCACGGCGTTTGGCTGGCCGATTTCCGGCAGAGATTGGAACGCTCGCTCCGCGAACACGGGCTGGACGAAGAAACAATCGCCCACATTTGGCACGAGTTTTTCGAAAACGTTCTCGCGCACAAGCCTGCTGCACGGGATGACACGGGCAGCATGTCCAGCAGCACGCTTGCATCGCGAATCGCCAAGCACTTCGATTTTGTCGGGGGCGCCATGACGATTGATGCGGGAGACGCGTCGTCGCTGGCAGCCCTCGAAGCGGCCGTCGATTTGCTGCGTCAAGGTTCATGCGACACTGTGGTTTGCGCAGCCGGCCAGCGTGCCATCGACCGCGTGGCTTACGAAGAGCTTGCGCGCGAGGGAAACCTGGCCTCGGGCGAATGCCGATCGCCGTTTGACGCCTGCGCAAACGGCATCGTGCCCGGCGAGGGGGTCGGCGTCGTCGTACTCAAGCGGTTGAACGACGCACAACGCGACGGCAATCGGGTGCTCGCGATCATAAGAGAAATCGGTGCCGCGTCCGACGCAAGGTCAGCCGAGCGAGCATTGCGACACGCCATCCAATCCGCCATGTCGGCTTCGCAGCTTCCCTCGGAGCACGTCGATCTCGTCGATACCAACGTCACATCAAGAGAACAGAGCGTTGCCCTCGAGAATGCCCTGGTTGATACCCACGATCCGAGCCAGCGGACGAGTCCGCTGTCGATCGGCTCGCTGACCGCCCAAATCGGCGCGACGCAAGCGGCCAGTGGCATGGCATCGTTGCTCAAAATCATCTTCGCGTGGCACGAGGGGCGAATGCCGTCCGCGTTCGGACTGACGAAGCCGGCAAACTCAATCGCAATGAGAAGGCGCGCGCTCGACCCACTCGTGGCGACGAGGGAAATACCCACAACCTTCGCCGCTGTTAGCTCGCTCAACAGCCGCGGATTCGTCTCGCACGGCGGCTCCGCATATCATCTCCTGCTCGAAGCGTCACCGCAGGTGATGCAAAAGCCGGAATCGTCCCGTTCGGACAAACAGCAAGACCGGCAAACCGGAATGCCGGATCGCATGATGTCGCGATTCATTCTCCGCAGCGTCGAATCACCTTTGCCATCGGGTGCCCCCAGCGTGCCGACCTTGGTCGGTCCGGCGGTCATCCTCGGCAAGAACGCTGCCGCCGACGCACTCTGCGATCGGCTGCTAGAACTCGGTGCGACCGTTTACTCGCTTTCGACACCTGATAACGATGCTTCGCAAATCGTCGCCGAACTCGACCGCATTTGGCAGCAGGGACCCGTGCCGCATTTGTTCCTGATGACGGCCCGCGACGACGATGCCGCCGTCGACCCGCAAGACGTTGCAGCGTGGGCTCGCCGTCGACAACTGGGAGTGCAGCTGCCTTTTTTAGTCTGCCAGCGCTGGTTCGAGCTGGTCGAGACGAGCGGCATGCTCGAACAATCGTCGCTGGTGGCGGCGACGACGCTGGGTGGAGATTTCGGCTTCAGCGGTCATTGCCGGGCCTTCGAAGGCGGCGGCTTGGCGGGCATGTTGAAGTCGGTCCGCAACGAGACGCGGGGAAAACTGACCG
>JBBDVZ010000238.1:2683-5667 GCA_040903115.1 Planctomycetaceae bacterium | reverse complement strand
CTGGTTCAGCACGGCCGAAGACCGGCGGGATGAACCCGCCGGCTCGCCTTCGTCGCCGTTTAATAGAAGATGTAACCTTCCTCGCCGTGCTGGCTGAGGTCGAGGCCCTGGATTTCGTCTTGCTGGCTGACGCGCAGACCAATGACCGCGTCGAGCAGCTTGAGAAGAATCAACGAACCGACAATCGCCAGCGCGATCGCGCACCCAACAGCCACCCCTTGGTTGAGCAATTGCTTGGGATTGCCGAAAAGAACCCCCCGGAAGTCGTAGCCCGTGGCTCCGAGAATGGCGGGGGAGGCGAATACGCCGGTCAACAGCGCGCCGGCTGTTCCGCCCACGCCGTGCACGCCGAAGGCATCGAGCGAGTCGTCGTACCCGCCCTTGGATTTCAGCGTCGTGCACGCCCAGAAACAGACCACCCCTGCAATGAGGCCCAGAAGGATACCCGCCAGCGGAGTTACGCTTCCGCAAGCCGGCGTAATGCACACGAGCCCCGCGACTGCTCCGGAACACGCACCCAGAATACTGGGCTTGCCGCGCGTCAGCCATTCGAGCCCCGCCCACGCCACCGTTCCCATGGCGGCTGCCAAGTGCGTGGCAAGAAAAGCATTCGCGGCAGCGGCGCCGGAGGTCAGTGCGCTGCCCGCGTTAAACCCGAACCAGCCCACCCACAGCAAGGCGGCGCCAATGCAGGTGTACGTGAGGTTGTGCGGCGGCATGGGTTCTTGTCCGAAACCGAGCCGCTTTCCCAGCAACAGGGCACAAACCAGTGCCGACATGCCCGAGCTGATGTGCACGACCGTGCCCCCGGCGAAGTCTAACGCCGGGTACACGGCGTCTTTGTTCAGTGAGTTCAGCCAACCGGTGTCGGCCCAGACCCAGTGTGCGATGGGACAATATATGAGCAGCCCCCAGAGAACCGTGTAAACCACCATCGCGCTGAACTTCATCCGCTCGGCGAAGGCGCCGCAAATCAGGCAAGGCGTGATGATGAAAAACATTCCCTGAAACGCCAGGTGGACCGACCGGGGAATGGTGCCGTAGAGGGGTACCGTCGCTGTTTTCGTGGCGGCGTCCCAAGTCGGCATCACGTTGTCCATCAGCATGTATTTCTTGCCGCCGATGAACCCCCCCAGCAGATGTTCTTCGTCAAACGCCAGGCTGTACCCGACCAATGCCCAGAGCACCGAGAGAATGCCCATCATGAAGAAGCACTGCATCATCACGCCGAGAATATTTTTTTTGCGAACCAGTCCACCGTAGAATAGGGCCAGCCCCGGTGCCGTCATCATGAGCACCAGTGCCGAAGAAACCAGCATCCACGCCGTGTCTGCGCCATTCAACGTGGGAGCGGCAGCAGCAGGCGCGGCCGCCGGGGGCGTCGGATCCGCGCCGAACGATTTGGCAGGATCCAGTCCGAACATCAGTACAACTGCAACTGCGACACACCACAACAATTTCATCGGGAACTCCTTGAGCGCGGGATGGAGCTTCAGAGAAAATAGTCCAAACAATTCGAAAAACGCGTGTTGTGCACACCCCCAGTGGGCTCACCAAGCCGTTTGCCGACTGAGTCTGCGATGCGGTCGTCGTCGCGTCGGACCCCTTCGCAAAATAGCATCCAAATGCATGCTGCCGCCGAAAGCAGCGACGGTTACTCGGCACCGTGCTGGAACGATCGAGCCCGGTTCTTTACCCTTGGCGAAGAGAGTTCGACTTGGCAGATGCCGGACAGCAACTCGCATGCCCTGCATATCTGAACGCAAAACCGGGGCGAAAGCAAGAACCTCCGAATGAAATCGCTTGTGACCGAACTCCTCACCGACGTGCATCCGATCTGGAGGATGGTGGCATTCGGTTTGATGGGTGTTGCGGTGGGAAATCTGGTTTGCCGCTGGATGATTCGCCTCACGGTGCCGGCATCCGGATCGGTGTCTACGGAGCACACCCAGCACGGCCATTCAACATGGTGGCACCGGCTTCCTCTCGTGGGGCCCCTTCTCGCACGCGGTCGCGGAGGGTATTGCGGTCAGCCGACCGGATTCTGGTGGCCCGCCATGGAGATCGGCACGGCAGCATTGTTTGCCGCGTTTGCCTATGCCTACTTGGATTTGAAGTGTCAGCAGACGCCCGATGTTGTGCCCAGCGAGTTCTGGCGGCTGGGGCGATTGTTCTATCACCTGATTCTCATCTCGCTGCTCATCACCGCCACTGGAACGGATTTTCGCGATTACACAATTTCCGACTGGATCACAATTCCGGGAATTATCATCGGCGTTGCCGGAGCGACAATCAGCGGCGACCTGCAGATGATGCACATCTGGGTCGACTGGCATTACGAAGTGCCGGGTTATCAAGGGCCCTTTCGGCCCGAGTGGATGGCTCAACATCAGCACTTGCACGGGTTGGCGTGGAGCCTGTGCGGCATCGCTGTCGGCGCGGCACTGTGCGGCATCGTGCGCGCGGTTTCGAAGCTGCTGTTAGGGCAGGAAGCAATGGGATTCGGCGACATCACGCTGATGGCGATGATCGGCAGCTTTATCGGTTGGCAGCCTGTGCTGTTTGTGTTGTTGATCGCCCCGCTGTGCGGCGTGGCGGTGAGCGTGGCCGTTCGCCTGCTCACCGAGCGCACGTTCATTCCTTACGGGCCGTATCTCAGCGCAGCGACGGTTGTGGTGTTGTTCACGTGGCGATGGCTCTGGATGCTGCAATTTCCGATTTCCACAGATCGAACGTTTTCCATGCGCCTTTTGATGGGGGACTGGCCCGCCCTGTTGATCGTGGCCGGTATTTCGTTGGGCGCTTTTGTCGGTCTGTTGGGGCTGCTGCGGGCGTACCGCACGATCCCGGTTGCCGCGAGATCTTCCCGCGCGTCCGATGGCGACACGACCACCAGGCGGCACGATGACGACACTCCGCCCGCTGCGCGTCCGGTGCCGTAGGCGACACTTCGAGCCGCGGGGTTTATCCCCGCGGTCTTCGGC
>JBBDVZ010000238.1:0-2673 GCA_040903115.1 Planctomycetaceae bacterium | reverse complement strand
ATGGGCGCTGCCGATGACCGGCGGTATAAACCCGCCGGCTCGATTTCTGCTAGAACAGAGGTTCCAAGATGTCCGCAACGTCACTCCCAAAAATCGTTCTCGATGAGTTGGTGCAACTGTTTCGCGACCACAAGCAATTCGCCGAAAAAGCCGTCGTGCAAGTGAGCGATGAGGACCTGCACAAAGCACTTCACCCGGAAACGAATTCCATCGCCGTCATCATGAAGCACATTGCCGGCAACCTCGTCTCTCGCTTTACCGATTTTCTGACGACCGACGGCGAAAAGCCCGACCGCAACCGCGACCACGAGTTCGTCGACGACTTTCGCTCCCGCCACGAGTTGTTAGACTACTGGGAGCGCGGCTGGGACTGTTTGTTTTCCGCGTTGGCCGGACTGACCCCCGCCGACCTCGAACAGACCGTCACCATCCGCGGCGAGCCGCACAGCGTTGTGAAGGCCCTCGATCGTTCGATCGCTCACCTTGCATACCATGTCGGCCAGATTGTGTTGATCGCGCGCATTCACGCCGGCGAGAACTGGAATGTCATGACGATCCCGCGCGGCGGATCGGACGAATTCAATCGCAAAACGTGGAAACAATGATTACGTCAACCCCCCTCCCTCTCAGGGAGGGGCCGGGGGAGGGTTGAAGGGTGGTGTATTGTGCAACTCCAATTCGTCGCAGTCCGTTCCGCACTCCGCGCTCCGAGTTCCGCGTTCGCATTCACCCCCACCTCAGTCCTCCCCCAAGAGGGGGAGGAGGGAAAAGCCAAATCCGCAATCCGCAATCCGCAATCCGCAATCGGGAGTTCTTCTCGCATGAGTAAGCTGGCTTTGCTGGGCGGTTCCAAGTCGGTCACGCTCCCTGCGCCCGCGTGGCCTGTGTGGGATGATGACGACCGCCGCGCCGTCAACCGCGTGCTCGAAAGCGGCCGCTGGTGGATGTACGCGGCCGGCAATACCGAGCTGGGCGCCGGCGACGACGAGCCGGTGCGCAGCGAAGTCGAGCAGTTCGAGCGCGAATTCGCCGCCGCTCATCGGGTAAAGCACGCGCTGGCGGTCTCGAGCGGGTCGATGGCGCTCGAAATCTGCATGCGGGTCATCGACCTGAAGCCCGGCGACGAGGTGATCACCACGCCTTATACGTTCATCGCGACGTCAACGTGCATCCTCAACGCCGGCGCGTTGCCCGTGTACGTCGACATCGACCGCGCGACGTTCAACATCGACCCGGCGCGCATCGAAGAAGCCATCACCGAACGCACCCGCGCCATTCTTCCCGTGTACTTCGCCGGCGAAATGGCCGACATCGAAGCCATCTGCAAGATCGCCTCGCGGCACAAGCTGGCCGTCATCGAAGATGCCGCCCAGGCCCCGGGCGTAAGCCTCAAGGGCGATCGATACGCGGGCTCGTTCGGGGTCGGGGCGATCTTCAGCTTCCAGGCGTCTAAGACGCTCAACAGCGGCGAAGGAGGCGTGATCCTCACCAACTCCGACGAGTTCGCCGACCGGGCGTGGGGCTTGCGTCATTGCGGCCGCACGAAAGACAGCCTGTGGTACGAGCATCACTCGCTCGGTTTTAACGCGCGGATGACGGAATTCTGCGGCGCGCTGCTGCGAACGCAGTTGAAGAAGTTGGACAAGCAAAACGAGCTGCGCATGACGAACGTCGCGCGGTTCTTCGATAAGCTGCGGGGAATCGATGGCATCGTCCCGGCGAAATTACATCCCGATGCCACCCGGCGCAGCCATTACCTGGTGATCTTGCGTTACGACCAGGCGGCTTGGAATGGCTTGCCGCGCGAGCGCTTTCTGGAGGCGCTCAACGCCGAAGGGCTGCCGTGCATGGCAGGATACACGTTCACGAACTTCGAGAACCCGCTATTTCGGAAACTCGATTTCTCGTCGCGCGATTCGGTGTACATGCTGGGTCGCAAGAAACCGATCGATTACGCGGCCTTCGAAGAAAAATGTCCGCATGCCATTCGCGCCTGCCGCGAAGAAGCCGTTTGGCTCATGCACACGTCGTTTCTCGGCGATGCGCGCCTTGTCGACCAGATGGCCGACGCGATCATCAAGATCCGCGAGAACCACCGCGAGTTGATGTGATCCTGCGGCGCGCCTTGTTTTCGTATATCCAAGCCGACCGCTTGCGGTCGTAACGACGACAAGTCGTCGGCTTGGATAATGCATTGCCGCGATCGCGCGCTCATTGGAAATCTGGCTGACCGCTGAAAGCTGATCGCTGACCGCTCAGATCCGATCCAGCATCGGATGTCGCCTCCGGGGTGGCTGGCTGCATTTCTCGCACAGCCCGTACACTTCCATCCGGTGCCCCTCCATGCGGAAGCCATGCTCGGCGGCCACATCTTCCAGTGTCCGCGAGATCGCGTCGTTGGTGAACTCGGTGAGCGAGCCGCATTGCTTGCAGATGAGATGATCGTGCTGCGGATAGCCGTAGTCGTGCTCGTAGACGTCGCGTGCATCAGTGCGCGCGACTTTGCGCAACAGGCCGGCTTCTTCCAGGAGATTGATGGTCCGGTAGACCGACGAACGGCTGACTCGCCGCTCTTTGCGGTGTTCGAGCACGCCGACAAGCTGGTCGACGTCAAAATGTTCGTGGGCGGCGAAGACCTCCTGGACGATCAGCAACCGCTCTTGCGTCAGCCGC
>JBBDVZ010000237.1:0-5728 GCA_040903115.1 Planctomycetaceae bacterium | reverse complement strand
GCGGAACCCGCTGACTCGGCAAAGCCGCCGCAACGGCCGGCTTCCCTCGATCCCTTGGCGGGCGTCGTCCTTCGGCCAATTTTGTGCGATCTTTGCGACTGTCTGGTCCGGTTCTGGCAACGAATCGGATTGTCGGAGTCGCGTTTCACCGGGGCCGTTCATTTCTCCTTGACCCTGCATGTCAGGCTGACTTATGATGAAAATGCACGCTTGGCGGCAGGAAACGATCACGGGCGGGGCCTCGGGTCAGCCTTTCAAAATACGCCGCCTCAGCGCGTTAAGCGGGCGAGACGGGGGTCATTTCGCGCTCAGGAGATGAGCAGCCACGTGCTCTAGGACCGGTTGATGAACGTATTCGGGAAGATTCTCGTCTGGCTACTGATTCCGGCGGCCATTGCCGGTATCGTGCTGTCGGCGCGCGTGATCGAAGAGCGTAACAAGTGGACGAAGCAAGTCGCGGCGCTGCAGAGTGCCAACGAGAGCCTGGCTGCCAGCCTCGAAAGCAAGCGCAAGGAACTCAACGACTTGCAGAGCGAATTCAATCTCGTCGTGCTGAGTTGGGACCGCTACTGGAACGACATTCCCACCAGTCTCAGCCCGGCGACCCCCAACTCGGTCATCGCCCGCGAGCTGGGAAAAAACCTCGGGCTTGATAAGGCCCCGAACGCCGAGGCGCCTTTGCTCAACGCTTTTCAACCGGTTGGCGATGGAACCTACCGCTACGTGGGACCATTCCGCGCCGGCGCCATTCAAGACGTGCAAACGGAGCTTACAGCCACCTGGCGGCCGCGCCCCGGCGAAACCGACACGTGGCGGGCCGTCGACTCGCGTTGGCGTTGGCGGGGGCTGATCCCTTCGCCCAATACCGAACGCTTCATCGACAGGCAGAATGCGCTCATCTATGCCGACCAGACGCTTTCCGAGCGCGAGAAGCACCTGGCAATCCAGACCAAGCTGTACGAGGCGGCCCAGAGTCGGCTGAAGGGCCGTTTGCAGGAGTTGGGAGTCGACGAAGGGCAGCCCGCTACGGCGGGGCTCGCGGGAGCCATTGCCGCCGAGGAACAGGCGCGCAACGCGGAATGGCTCGAGCTCGACCGTCTCAGACACGCGCTGAGCAACGAAATCAAGCGACGCGACGTCCTGACTGCCGAAAACAATATGCTCAGGAAGGGCCTTCCCGGAGCCGACGAGAGCGAGTCGCAACCGCGGTCCGACGTTGCCGTAAAAATACAACCGACAAGCACGCCTGGCGACGTTTCAAAGCCTTGATCGGTTGATTGAAGCGGTCACCGACCGGCTGCGGCCGCGGATTCATTCGACGGCTTTGACGAGGCACCGAGCAGCGGCGAGGCCGGGCAGTGCAGGGGGTTCGCAGTCCACCGGATTGCTCCCGCCCTTGGCGAGTCGGGAAAAGGCCCCACCTCGAGTCGCGGTCCAACGGAGACGGACACAGCAAGCATGGGCATCCACAGCCGCGATTACATCCGCAACGTCGACGGCCCTTCAGGCTATTCCGGTGGCTCGTCTGAGGCATGGAAGAAGCTGCTGATCGCGACCGTCGTCGTCTTCGTGTTGCAACTGCTGACGCGCGCGTCGGGTATTGTGGAAACCTGGCTGGCCTTGGATCCCGACGCAGTTGAGCACGGCCAGGTCTGGCGGCTGCTGACATACGCTTTCTGTCACGAAACCGGTGGCGGACTGCCGCTTCACATCCTTTTCAACATGCTCTTCCTGTGGTGGTTCGGCAAGACTTTGGAGTCGATCTATGGTTCGAGGGAGTTTCTGATTTTTTATCTTGTCGCCGCCCTCGTCGCGGGTCTCGCATTTTTTGGATTGGCCCTGGTGCTCAAAGACCCCTCGCCCGCCATCGGGGCCTCGGGCGCCGTGATGGCGGTGGTGATGGTTTACGCCATGCACTTTCCGCGGCAGCGAATTTACATCTGGGGCATTATCCCCATCGAGATTCGCTGGATGGTGGCGGCATACGTCGTCTTCGACCTGCTTCCACTGCTGAATGCGTTTTCCGAGGGTCCGCACCGGGATGACGGTATTGCCCATTCGGCCCACCTCGGAGGGTTGGCGTTCGGCTTTTTGTATAAGAAGTACAACTTGCGGCTGAGCGAGCTATTCGCCGGGTTCAAGCGGCCGCGGTTCGATCGCGTGGTCGGCAGGAGGAACAAAATCCACATTTACAAACCGTCGGTTCCCGAGCGGGATGACAACTTCGACGAGCAAGTCGATGCCATTCTGGAGAAGATCAGCAAGTCGGGTGAATCGAGCCTCAACGATCGCGAGCGCGAGATCCTCAAGGCGGCCAGCCAACGCTATAAGGACCGATAGCGCCGCGCCGCGGAGTACCATGCGGACGCTGTTTCGTGCCTTGCTGTTGACCGCCGCTGCCCTACTCGTGCCGGTCGTCCCGTTCCTGTTTCTGGGAGCACCGTTCGAGCAGCGGATCGAAGGGTGGTTCCGCGATGCCGAGCTCTCGCGGTCCGCTCGGTTCGCGCTGATTGTCGCGGCGCTGTCGACGGACATCTTTCTCCCCGTTCCCTCCAGCATGGTGAGCACGTACGGCGGCGGTGTGCTGGGCACGTGGCCGGCGACCGCGGCGAGTTGGCTGGGAATGACCGTCGGCGCGTTTCTGGGCTTCGCGTTGTCGCGGGCGTTTGGACCGGCGTTTGCCGCGCGGTTGGCCGGGGCGAGCGACCTCGACCGGATGGCGCGGTTGGCCGACCGGTTCGGACCGTTGGCCCTTGTGCTGACGCGCGCATTGCCCATCTTGGCTGAAGCGTGCGTGTTATTGATGGGCGCCACGCGGCTCCAGTGGCGGCGTTTCGTGTTCCCCGTGATGGCGAGCAACTTTGTGGTGTCGCTCAGCTATGCGGCCTGCGGCGAGTACTTCCAGGAGCGCAACTCGCTGCCGATCGCCGTGGTCGCCTCCGGAACCGTGCCGCTGCTTGTCGCACTGCTAGCGCGTCGGCGGTTGTCGAGGCTTGCCCAACAGCGGGCGGTGGACGAACGCGAGGCGTAAGATTCAAGACGCCCCGTTGCCCGGCGTGTTGAATTCAGGCTACACTCACATTGGAAACAGTGTCCAACCATTTCTGAGAACGAAGCATGAATCACGAAGGGCCTTCGCCGCTCGTCGAATTGCTGAACCGCGCGCGGGCGGGCGATGAATCCGCGCGCGACCAATTGTTCGTCAAATGCCGCTCGTATGTCGGCCTGGTGGCGCGCGCCCAGGTCGAAAGCTGGATGCATGCGAAGGTCGACGCCTCCGATCTCGTTCAGCAAACGCTGTTGGAGGCGCATCGCGGGCTGGACCGATTTCGCGGCACCACCGACGGCGAATGGCTGGCCTGGCTCAGAAAGATTTTGAAGAACAACGCGGCCGATTTCGTCCGTCGCTATCACGGCACGGAAAAGCGGCAAGCGCGCCGCGAACTGCCGTTGCAAGTGCAAGCCGCCGATCGATCGCATGAGTTTCACCGCGATCCCAGCGACCCCGGCGAAAGTCCCAGCCAACTCGTGATGCGCCGGGAACGTGAGATCGAAGTCGCGGACGCGGTGGCTCAGCTTGCCGACGACTACCAGGAAGTCATCATGCTGCGAAATTTGCAGCGATTGTCGTTCGACGAAGTCGCCCGACGAATGGGCCGCTCGCGACCGGCGACACAAATGCTCTGGATGCGGGCCTTGCGCAAATTGCAGGAAATCATGAAGGTCGGATGCTGAAGGAACCGGTCGGATTGTCTCACCTGATTTGGACCGTGGGGATAAACCCCACGGCTCATGAGACGAACGATGGATAACGATCATCCACAGAATGTCGACGACGCTGATGAACAGCCGCAGCGGCTGTTTGGCCTGCTCGATCGGTACGTCGGTTCGCTGCACGCCGGTGACGCGGCTTCGCGCAGCTCTATTCTCGAACGCAATCCCGACCTGGCTGGGATATTTGATTGTCTCGACGCTCTGGAAAGCTTGGCGCCGGGCGAAACCGATCAAGTCGACAACAATGCAACGTTGCTGCCGCGGACGATGGCCGAACGCGAAGCCGAGGACCATCCCGCGGACTTCGGGAAGTATGCTCTGGTACGGGAAATTGGCCGCGGTGGGATGGGTGTTGTCTATCTCGCGAAACAAACCGATCTCGACCGCGTTGTCGCGCTCAAAATGATCCTGTCGAGCCGGCTGGCGTCAAAGGACGAAATCCGCCGCTTTTACTCCGAGGCCAAAGCTGCGGGACGGGTGAGGCATCCGCACATCGTAGGAATTCACGAAGTTGGCGAGGTTCGCGGACAGCACTACTTCGCGATGGACTACGTCGAAGGCCGTTCTCTCGCCGACGTGCTGCGCGACGGGCCGCTTGCCAAGGAGTCGGCTGTCGGCTGCCTGATTTGCGTGGCCCGTGCGGTGCAATGCCTGCACGAGCACGAGATCATCCACCGCGACCTGAAGCCCGCAAACATTCTGATCGATCAGCAGGGCCATCCCTACGTCACGGATTTTGGGCTGGCCAAGGTTTTCGACGCCCAATGCAGTCAAACGGGCTCTGGAACAGTCATCGGGACGCCCAGTTACATGCCCCCCGAGCAGGCGGCGGGTCACGTTTCCGAGATTTCCACGGCAAGCGACGTGTACAGCCTGGGGGCAATTCTTTACGAGTTGCTGACCGGTCGCCCGCCGTTTATGCGGAACTCGCCTTATGAGACCTTGCTCGAGGTCATTGAAGGGGAGCCGACGCCGCCGAGCAAGCTCAATCGCGGCATTGCGCCGGAACTCGAGCTGATTTGCATGCGCTGCCTCGAGAAGGAGCCGCAAGCGCGGTATTCGTCGGCAGCCGCCTTCGCCGACGACCTGGAAAGGTACCAGCGCGGTGAAGCCATCGAGGCACGACCATCGAGTTGGTTCCAGAAAATTCGGCGTTGGGGGCGTCGGCAGCCGGCGCTGGCTTCACATCTTGGCGGCCTGGCCGTGGCGGCTGTGATTCTGCAGACGATGTTTCCCTTTTTCGGCAGCAATGCCGCGTATCACGGCACCATCATGTCGACCCTGGGCATGTGGGCCGTGGTTTCGATGATCTTTCAGGCGATGCTCGCGGCGGAACGGACGGCCTATGCTGTCCGATTCGCCTGGTCGGCGGCGGACGTCATTTTTTTGACGATGCTGCTGTTCTTTGTCGATCCGCCGATCGGTCCGCTGCTGGTCGGGTACCCGCTGCTGATCGCGACTTCGGCGCTGTTCTTTCGGGTCAGGCTGGTGCTCTTCACGACCTTCGTCTCGCTGCTCGCTCACGGCGCTCTGGTGGTCTGGCGAGGATATGACGTCGACGCGACACCGGTGCAGTACCCTGTGCTCTTTTCGGCCGTGCTGGCGGTGATTGGGTTTGTCGTTGCGCATCAGGTCTATCGGATCCGCATGCTCACGCGGTTTTACGAGCACCGCCGGCTGCCTTAGGCGACCTTAGGCGTTGGGTGCCATGCCCATCGCTTTGGATGGGCATGCCTTTAAAACATGGCCACGCAGAGCCGTGGCCATGGCACCCCTTTTGGCATAGTTCGAGCACTACCCGGATGCCATCTTTTTTTCCCCGATACATTTGCTCGAACGGCGCCAGCGGTTAAGATGAGATCTGCGCCCAGACTGGTCTTGTCCCTTCTGGTTCGTTCATCCCGACCAATACTTCCGGCACGCAGTTCGCCTGCCTGATCGGCACTTGGAGCCA
>JBBDVZ010000236.1:0-5729 GCA_040903115.1 Planctomycetaceae bacterium | reverse complement strand
CTGTACGGGGGTGATCTCGCGTTTTCCGGCATGTCGATTCTGGGTATGCCGCTCCCCTCGCTAGGCCACAGTCGCTTTTGCTCCATCGCCATGACGACCGGCGGCCCCGACGCGGCCGACTGCTACGCGGAAGAGATCAACCCGGACAATCCGCGGCAGTACCGTTACGACGGCAAGTGGCGCGACATCACCGTGCGCAAGGAAACCATCCGGGTTAAGAACGGCGACTCGGTGAAGGATCAACCCGTCGAGATCGAATACACGCACCATGGGCCGATCGTCGCCCACAAGGATGGCAAGGCCTACGCGCTCAAGCTGCCCTATTTCGACCAGGTGCTGTTGCCCGACCAGGTCTACAAAATGATCACGGCGAAAAACCTCGACGAGATGAAACAGGCGATTGGCATGCTGCAGCTCATGGAGCAAAACATCATGGTCGCCACCGTCGACGGCGACATCTATTACGTGCGAAACGCCCGCGTCCCCATTCGCGCAGCGGGTTTCGACTATAAACGCCCGCTGCCGGGAAACACGTCGGCGAGCGAGTGGTTGGGCATCCATCCGTTGGAAGACCTGCTGCAGGTTCACAATCCCCCGCAAGGCTACATGCAGAACTGCAATGTCAGCCCCCAGTTCATGATGAAGGACTCTCCCTTCCAGCCGCAAAAGTGGAATGAGCGACCGTACCTGTTCAACGGCTTCACCGGCGATACTCAGAACCGCGGCGACAATCCGTTGCACCAGCGGGCCGCGATGTGCCTCGAGCTGCTCGACAAGGCCGACAAATTGACCGTCGAGCAGGCGATGTCGATCGCCCACAGTTACGACGTCTACGGAGCCGACGTTTGGCAGAAGATGCTTGGGGCCGCCTGGAAATCGGCCGCAAATACTCTGAACGGCAACGAGCAGGCCAAGCGGATGTACGAGCTGATCGTGGCGTGGGACCGTCGCACCGAGGCGGATTCGACGGGAGCGATCGCCTACAAGTATTGGAAAGACCAGTTTTCTCCGGAAGTGCGCCTCAACGATCGTGCGGGGTTCCCGCCGCCCAAATCGGTGACCGAAAAGGATCTGCTCGACAACCTCGACAAGGGCGCGCAAAAACTGATGGCCGACTTCGGCCGCTTGGACGTCGCCTTCGGCGACGTGTATCGCACGGGTCGTCGTGGCACGAACAGAACCTGGCCTTTGGGCGGCGGCTCGGTCGAGGGCATCGCCACGCCGCGCGCGGTCAGCTTCGATCGGATCGAGGGCACGAAGCAGTTTCTCGCGCGGGGCGGTCAAACCTCGACGCAGATCGTGCAGATGACCAACCCGCCCAGGTCGTGGACTTATCTGCCGCTGGGCGAGAGCGATCATCCCGAAAGTCCGCACTACGACGATCAGGCCGAAAAACTCTTCAGTCAGGCGAAAATGAAATCAACGTATTTTCTCGACAAGGCGGAGCTGGAAAAGCACGTGACATCGAACAAGACGCTGCGCCGCGTGGTCGCTGCCAATTGAACGGGCAACTCCTGGTTCCCAAGCTCCGCTTGGGAACCCACTCTCTGGAAGCTCTGCTTCCCGTGCACCGGGGACGCGAAGCAGACTTCGGCGAGCTCAGTCGAGTCGAGCTTCGCGAAAGTGCGTTCCCAAGCAGAGCTTGGGAACGAGAACCAATTATTTCATTCAAAGGGTGTTTTAATGCTACGACGAATGCTCATACTGCTGTCAGTTCCCGCCATCCTTGCGTGCTGCGTTTACACGCTGTCGGCCGACGAGCCCGCTTATCAGGCCGAGCTGATCTTCCCGCTGCACCCCAAGCACAACCACGCTCCGGGCATTGTCGAATGCCCGAACGGAGACCTGCTTGCCTCGTGGTACCGCGGCTCGGGAGAGCGGTCGTCCGATGACGTGGCCGTTTACGGCGCCCGCAAACGCGCTCGTGCGATGGAGTGGAGCGAGGCGTTTCTGATGGCCGACCATCCGGAATTCCCCGACTGCAACACGTGCATGATGATCGACGCCAAGCAGCGGCTCTGGCTATTCTGGCCGATCATCCTCGACAACAAGTGGGAGTCGTGCCTGACCAACTTCGCCGTCGCCAAGAATTACACGTCTGAAGGACCGCCCCAGTGGGATCGCCAAGGCATCATCTTTCTCAAGCCGGACGATTTCAGTCAGCCTCTGCTCGACCACGCGCTGCCGCAAATTGCCAAGGTGCCGCGCTTCCAAACCGAAGCCGGCAAGGCGGAGATTCAGAGATACAAGGAGCGAGCGGCCAACAAGCTCTACCAGAGGCTGGGTTGGCAGCCCCGTTGCAAGCCGACCGTTTTACCCTCGGGGCGAATTCTTTTGCCGCTTTATTGCGACACGTTTTCGATCTCGCTGATGGCAATCAGCGACGACGGCGGATCGCACTGGTACGCCAGCAAACCGCTCATCGGCGTGGGGGCCATCCAACCCACAGTGCTTCGGCGCAACGACGGGACGCTGGTGGCGTACATGCGCGAGAACGGCCCAAAAGACAAAATCCGCGTCAGCGAGTCGAGCGATGAGGGGATCTCCTGGGGACCGGTCGGAGTGACGGACCTTCCCAATCCCGGCGCGGGCATCGACGGCGTGCGACTGGCCGACGGACAATGGCTGCTGGTGTACAACGACACGACGCGAGGTCGCAACAGTCTCGCCGTTTCCATCTCCGATGATGAGGGCAAGACCTGGAAGGTGACGCGGCATTTGGAAAAGCAAGAGAAGGGCTCGTACCACTATCCATCTGTGATACAGGGCAAAGATGGCACGATTCACGCGGTCTACAGCTACTCTCCCGACGACCCCCAGCAGCCCGGCCAAAGCATGAAGCACGCCGCCTTCAACGCCGCCTGGGTCCGCGCGGGTAAGTGATCCGCAGAGACGCGGAGATAAAGAAGAAAATGCATCCACAGATTTCGCAGAAAAAGGGGAGTGATGGATTGGACTCGTTCCCAAGCTCTGCTTGGGAACGCACTATCGCGAAGCTCTGCTTCGCGTGAGATGATCGGGAAGCAGAGCTTCCACGAACGGCGGCCAAAATGCTCAAGGTGCGTAATGCGGTCCCAGATGACGCTGCCGCGATCGTGAAGATGGTTGACTTGCTCTGCCTACACGAAGGGAAACCGCACACAACAATGACGGCTGAAGATTTCGTCAGAGACAGCTTCGGCGCTGATCCGGATCTCTCGACGCTAGTCTGCGAACGGAACCACGAAATTGTCGGCTACCTGAGCTATTACTGGGGCTACGACCTCGAGACCGGGAAACGCGGTCTGCATATTGCCGACCTGTTCGTGGTCTCGCCAGAGCGTGGAAAAGGCGTCGGAACGATGCTCGTCACCGCCCTGACTGGAATCTGCAAGAATAACGGCGGAGACTGGGTGCAATGGTTCTGTCAAAAAACAAACGGTAGCGCTTTCAACTTCTATACGGGCCTGGGCGCGAAACTCGAAGACGACGCTGTGAGTTTCTGCCTGCAAGGCCCCCGTCTTGATTCCATGATCGAAAATTCCCGCCGCGGAGAACAAAGATAGAACGAAGAAAAATCATCCACAGATTTCGCAGATTGCGCAGATTTTTATTAGGAATTCAGGAAACCAGGAATGCAGGAAAATGTTTTTCAAAATTTCCTGCCTTCCTAAATTGCTTAGCGGCATTTTCTTGTATTTCTTATCTGCGAAATCTGCGAAATCTGTGGATGATTTTGTCCCTCTTCTCGCGACGCCCGCGGTTGAATTAATGATGACCTTCGCATGAGCACATTGACATTCGTTCGACACGCGCAGGCGTCGTTTTTCGATGAGGACTACGATCGGCTCTCGCAGCTCGGTGAGTTGCAGGCGCGTCGATTGGGTGAATACTTCGTGCGCCTGGGCGAGAAATTCGATTCGGTGTATGTCGGCCCGGCGAAGCGCCACCGTCGTTCCGCCAACATTGTCGGCCGCTGTATGATCGATGCGGGCCTCAGTTGGCCGAAACCGAGGGTCGTGAAGACTCTCGACGAGCACGCTGCCGACTTGTTTCTGGAGCACTTCGCCCGCGAGGCCGACCAGTGTCCGCACGAGTTGCGGGACCTGGCACACGCCTATCGCATCGCGAAGAGTCCCAGCGACATCCAGAAGAGCTTCCAGAAGCTCTTCGAAGCCGTCGTGCATTTGTGGGTCGAGCAGAAGGTCGAATTGCCCAAGGTGGGAACGTGGGACGATTATCGCGGCGGCGTCTATCAGGCCATGCGGATGATGACCGCGAACCGCCCCCGCGGCAGCCACGTTCTGGCGTTCGGGTCGACCGGCTCGATTACCGTCGCCTTGCAGTATGTGTTGCAAGCCGATGAAAAAACGGCCCTGCACCTCGGGTGGCGGTTGCGGAACTGTTCTCTCACGCGGTTCATTTTTTCTTCGGCCCGCATTACGCTGGATACGTTCAACAGTTTGTCGCATCTCGACGACCCGTCGCTGATCACCTTTCGCTGAGAACAGGACATAACTATGGAATTCTCGATCCCCGATCGAATGCAAAAAGTTCTGGCCGATGTCCGGGAGTTTCTCCATCGGCACGTGTACCCGCTCGAACCGCGTTTGCAGTCGGAACCGTTCTCCAAGCTCGCACCCACGCTGGAAAACAAGCGCAAGCTCGTTCGCGACATGGGCTATTGGGCGCCGCAAATCCCCACCGCCTATGGCGGCATGGGCCTCGAGTTCATGCACCACGCGCTAATGAGCGAAGAGTTGGGCCGCACCCCGCTGGGACATTATGTTTTCGGTTGCCAGGCGCCCGACGCGGGCAACATGGAGATACTCATCGAGTTCGGTACGCCGGCGCAAAAAGAGCGATATTTGCAACCGGTCGCCGACGGCGCGCAACGCAGTTGTTTTGCGATGACCGAACCGGGCTGCGCCGGCTCGAACCCCGTTTGGATGCATACCGCTGCTGTCTCAGACGGCGATGACTACGTCATCAACGGTCACAAGTGGTTCGCTTCGGCCGCCGACGGCGCCGCTTTTGCCGTGGTGATGGCGGTGACCAACCCCGATGCGGAGCCTCACAAGCGGGCCAGCCAGATCATCGTTCCCACGTCCACGCCGGGTTTCAAGCTCGTGCGCAATATTTCGGTGATGGGCCATGCCGGCGATGGCTGGCCAAGTCACGGCGAAGTGCGCTTCGAGAACGTTCGCGTCTCCAAGGCGAACCTGCTGGGACGCGAGGGGGAGGGGTTTGCCATCGCGCAAGCCCGGCTTGGGCCGGGGCGCATCCATCACTGCATGCGCTGGATCGGCATCTGCGAACGGGCTTTCGATCTCATGTGCCGCCGCGCCGCGACTCGGGAGTTGGCCCCCGGTGACCTGCTGGGCAGCCGCCAGACGATTCAAAACTGGATCGCCGAAAGCCGCGCCGAAATCAATGCCGCCCGGCTCACGGTTCTGCATGCGGCATGGATGATCGACAAGGTGGGCGCGAAAGAGGCGCGCGAAGAGGTGTCGCTGATCAAGTTCTCGGTCGCCGACGTGATGATGAAAGTCATCGACCGCGCGTTGCAGGTGCACGGCGCGTTGGGCGTGACCGATGACACGATCCTTTCGTACTTTTACCGCCACGAGCGCGCAGCACGGATTTACGACGGCCCGGACGAAGTTCATAAAACGGTTGTCGCGAAACACGTGTTGAAACGGTACAGCGCGCAATAATAAACAAAGCCCGCCGGCCGCGCCCGGCGGGAA
>JBBDVZ010000235.1:0-5757 GCA_040903115.1 Planctomycetaceae bacterium | reverse complement strand
CTGGAAGGGAGGGGAGTTTTGAAACTGCCTCTCCGGGAAACATCACGAAGGCACTGTCATGCGATTGGCAATAGGCATGCTGGCCGACGGGGAACGCCGCATCGGCTTGCTCGAAAACAACGACGTCTTGTTGTTGGACCTCACCCAGGTCGAGGAATGCCATACCCTCTCCGACATTCTGCACGCACCCGACCCCTTGGGGTTGGCGCGTTTTCTGGTCGACCCCAATGCCGCCCCGCTTGCCGCGGATTCGATCAAGCTGATGGCGCCCATCGATCGGCAGGAGGTTTGGGCGGCGGGCGTAACGTACAAGCGCAGCCAAATCGCCCGCATGGAGGAGTCGAAGTCCGGCGCGTCGCATTACGATAAGGTCTACACGGCCGATCGGCCCGAGCTGTTCTTCAAGGCGAACCGCAGCCGAGTGTCCGGTCCCGGAGAGCCGGTCCGCGTGCGGCACGACAGTCGCTGGTCGGTCCCCGAACCGGAGCTGGCAATGGTCATTTCGCCCGAGCGAAAGCTGGTGGGGTTTACCATCGGCAACGACATGTCGGCCCGCGACATCGAAGGCGAAAACCCGCTGTATCTGCCCCAGGCAAAAGTCTATCAGCAGTGCTGCGCCCTGGGGCCGTGCGTCTTGATCCCCGAAGAGCCGCTGAACCGCGAGAGCACGCGCATTTCGGTGTCGATCACGCGTCGACGCGAAGTCGTCTTCCGCGGCGAGACGAACGTCGGGCAAATGGTGCGCAGCTTCGACGACCTGATCGGCTGGCTGACTCGCGAAAACGAATTCCCGCAGGGCGTCATCCTGCTGACGGGCACCGGGGTCATTCCTCCCGACGAATTCACGCTGAAGCACGGCGATAGCGTGTCGATCGAAATCAGCGGCATCGGCACGTTGACGAACCCGGTTGTGCAGAATTAATCTCCTCGTCATCCGCTAGCGATAGAAACAATGACATGAAGTCAATCCTCAACCAGATTCACCGAATGGATTGCGTCGCCGGAATGCGCGAGTTGCCCGAGGGTTCGGTCGATCTCGCCTTTGCCGACCCGCCATTCAACATCGGCTATGAATACGACCAGTACGACGACCGGCTGGAGTCGGAGCAGTATCTCGACTGGTGCCGCCAGTGGACCGCCCAGGTCGTGCGCGTGCTCAAGCCTGATGGAACGTTTTGGCTGGCAATCGGCGATGAATACGCGGCCGAGCTGAAGATCATGCTCCAGCGCGAGCACGGCATGACGTGCCGCAGTTGGGTCATTTGGTATTACACGTTCGGCGTGAACTGTAAATTTAAGTTTAGCCGCTCGCACGCTCACTTGTTCTACATGGTCAAGGACCGGGAGCGGTTCACGTTCAACGCGGACGATCCGGCCGTTCGCGTCCCCTCCGCCCGTCAACTGGTTTATGGCGATAAGCGAGCGAACCCGCATGGCCGCCTGCCCGACGACACGTGGATTCTCCGACCGCAGGACATTCCCGACTCGTTCCGATCTCACGAAGACACGTGGTATTTTCCGCGCGTCAACGGCACGTTCAAGGAGCGCGAGGGTTGGCACGGCTGCCAAATGCCGGAGCAATTGCTGGGTCGCATCATCCAGGCCTGCTCGCGACCCGGCGAGAGCGTGCTGGACCCGTTTGCAGGCAGCGGCACGACGTTGGCCGTGGCCAAGAAGCTGGGCAGGACATACATCGGTTACGAACTGTCGGAGGAATACGCGGCTCGTGCGATGAAGCGGCTCGCGGCTGCGAGCGCCGGCCAGCCTCTCGACGGCACCGCCGACCCGCTGACGAGCGCTCCCTCCACCGACGCAGGAGTCCGCCTCGAAGAGCGGCAGGCAAGAAAGCCGCGATTTCGCCGCCGGAGTAACTCGAAGCGGCTCGACGCATTAGAATCAGATTAACGTCGCCGCGTGCCCCTTTCGGGGTTTTTCCGCTGAAGGTCTCCCTCAGGCGGGGTCAACGCGGAAGCCTCGACCGACACGATTTCGAGGCTGTACAAAGCCCCCCGTCCCGCTAGAATTCGCCCACGTTGCCGCGGTTCCCAGCGTAATTAGAGTTTGCTGCCGCCCCGCACGTTGGAAGGATTGTGTATGTTTCGCCTGCCGTCTGTATCGTCCTTGTCCGTCATCGGTCTGGCTGTATTCTGTTGCCTGGCGGTCGCGGTAGATTCGCGCTCTCAAGATCAGCCAACCACGAAGGCACCGGAAGAAAAAGCGGCGGCCCCTCCAACCTCCGCCGGCGAAAACGATTTCCTCAAAGCCGAGCCATACGATGGCCGGCGTTCGACACTCGCCGGTCGTTGGTTGCTCGCCATCTTCAACGGCAAAGGTGAGAACGATCCGCTGTTTGTCATCGACATCAGCGGAAGCGAAGGCGGCCCGCTAATCGCCGAGCCGGTCAGCATGATCGCTGACTTCGCAGGGACAACGGTCAAGTCCATCGCGCAGAAAGACGGCCTGCTGGAATTGGAGCTCAACACTCCAGGTGCGCCGCTGTTGTTCCAAGGGCGGCGCAACGGGCCTGTGATTCGAGGGAGTGTCGCGGCGCCGAGCGGCATTGTTTTTCCCGCGAGGCTGTACGCCGCACGTGCCGCTTCGTTCGACGCGTACAAAAATCGCGATGAAGCGCATTTGACAGAGATGGCCGAGGCCTGGACGAGCGAAGGCAAGTTGCGCATCGGCAAGCTGCAGGAATTCGTCGCCAAGTTTCCCGAAAGTGCCTTGGCGCTCGACGCGGCTGAAGAGGTGCTGCGGCAGGCCGATCTCCACAACATGGAATTGCCCGACGCCGAAAAAGCGGCCGAGACATTTAGAAAGCTCGCCGAACACTGGGGACCGCGCATGGTCCAAGACTCACGGATCGCCACGGTATCCGCTTTAAGTCGGTCGCCGCGGTTCGCGCAGTTGGCGCTCAAGTATGCAACCGCGGCCGAAGAGCATATTGCCGACACAGTCCACGAACAGGGACGAACTCGACTGGCGCTGGGGAAGGCGCGTGCGCTGATTGCCACGGGCAACGAAGACAGCCGCAACCAGGGCGCCGAGACCCTGCGTCAAATGCATCAGAAATACAAACTCGACACGCGGATTGCGGCCGACCTGCTCGACTTTGAACGGCAATTCGGACAGCTCGACAAGGCGATCGAAATCGCCGCCCAGCTCGTGGCGTACCCTCCGACGGGGGAAGAATTTCAAAGATGGCAATCTGCCGCCAAGCAGGGGCTCGATTACGTCGGCGCTCTGCAGCAACAGCTGACAGAGCTTTGGACAAAAAAGCACAATGACACGTCGGGGCTCGAAGCGTACCTCGACACGGTCTATCTCCAATCGCTGGATTTGGTGGCTGACGAAAAGCCCGAACCCCAAAACACCAACGGCAAAAATCGCGTCGCCCTGTACGAAATGTTTACAGGCGCGTCCTGCGCGCCCTGCATCGCGGCGGATTTATCGCTCGCAAGAATCGAGCACACGTTTCCGACGAGCGATGTGATTGTCTTGCGATACCACCAACACAGTCCGGGCCCCGATCCGCTTGTCAACGACGATGGCCAACAGCGCCTCGCGTATTACGAAGGCCAAGGTACGCCGAGCGCCTTTGCGAATGGCTTGCCGGTTTCGCATATCGGCGGCCTCTTGGACAACGCCCCCGCAGCCTATACGAGACTGCGCGAACCCATCGATTCCATCAACCAGACTCCCAGCGATATCGACGTTAGGCTGACTGCAGACGTGAAGGACGGTGTGATCGATTTTTCCGCGACCGCCGATGGCGTGCAAAAAATCGCCAGAGAGCGCCGCTTCGGGAAAACGGGTGTGATGATCTATTTGCTGACCGGAGGCGGGCTTTTGCTAGCAATCGTGTTGCTGTTGGCCGGCCCCCGTACGAAGCGCTACCTCACGTCGCGCATTGATACTCCGTGGATGCACGCCCTGCTGATGAGGCGAATCCGTTGGCTGCTGGCCGCCGGATTCCTGGTCGGCGCCGCCGCGGCTGGGTATCAACTCGTTCCAACCGATGAAGACATCGGCGACTTGCGCTTGCGGTTGGCGCTGGCCGAAAACGGAATTTACTTCGCCGCTCCGAACGGAATACGCATCCACGACGGAATTGTGCGCGTCATGCCCGGCGGGCCCGATGGCATCAAACCGAGCGGCGGTCGTCTGGCGTTCTCAGGATCGATCGATCTGTTCAAACTTCGCGGCCAACTCGCACAAGAACTGGCCGATTTCGAACGACGCAACAACCTCGAATTTCGCGAGCGGCCCCTCGATCTCGAGCGGTTGCACCTGGTGGCGTTCGTTCAAAACGACACATCGAACGAGATCCTGCAATCAGCGGCGGTCGCGTTGGCAGGGCTGCCCCCCTCTCCGAAAAAGCCGTCCGAGAAGCCTTCGCAAACCGATCCGGCCGCCGGAAATGAGCAGCCGCAATTCGGTCCAGTTTTGAGTGGCCCAACCACAGGCACCGATGGGCCAGTGCTTGCACCGCCGCCTCCCGCCGTCATTCCGACATCGCCCATAGAACCGACTTCCAAAAGCGAGCAGCCGAAATCTTAATCCGGCAACTCTGCTGCATCCGGCGATGCTTCAGCGGACAAGAGCACCGACGGCTCAAAGCAACCGTCGGAAGCCGGTGCCGACAGCAAGTAGAGTTGTCGCGGCTCAGGATTTGGGCGCCGCGTCGACGTTGACGATCAGAATCCCGAGCCCGACACACGCCGCCGAAACGAGCAGCCATGGCGAGAGCCGATCGCCGCGAAATGCCCAGGCCGCCACGATGCCGAATAACGGGGTGGCAAAACTGTAAATGGAAATCTTCGACGCGGAATGCCGCCGCAGCAGATACGCCTGAATCGCGAAGCACATTCCGGCGATAATCACCCCCTGGTAGAACAAACCCAGTAACGCGGGAACGTCGACATTCGCGAACGAAGCATCCTCGAACGCGGCGCTCCAAGCGGCAAACAGAATGACGCCCACCACGTCGTGCCACAAAATGAGCTTGCCTGGCTCGACGATGCGCGCCGCCTGCTTCGTGTAGATCGTTTTGATTCCCAGCACAAAGGCGCTGGCCAGCATAATGAGGTCGCCGTGCCGTGTTGCCGGGTCGAGAGGCGTCACCCCCGCGCCGCCTTCGCTGCCGACCAAAATGATCAGTCCGCCGGCCGCCGCCAACACCAGTCCCATCATCTTCACCGACGTGAGGCGCAGCGTCCGGGTGATGAAGTGCTCGATGCCGGCCACCCAAAAAATGTAGGTGTTGATCAGTACGGTGGAATGAGACGCGTTCGACTCGTCGATGGCGACGGTGAACAGCGCAATCTGCACGAACAACAGCACTCCCATCACCACTGAGGGAATGATCTCGTGGCGCCGCAGCCGTAAGCCGCTGCCCTCGATGCGGCACCAAAACACCATAAAGACGGCGGCCAGCGCGAAGCGAATTCCCGAGACGGCTATCGGCGGCAGCTTATCGAGGGAGTACTTCACGGCAACCGGCGTCGCCCCCCAGAGGGCCGCCGTTAACAGCGTCAGCGTCGCAGCGCGAGGCCCGATGGGCTCTTCATATTCCTGTGGTCCCGGATTCGTCAAAGGTGTTCCTGTCATCTCGATTCGCGCGATCCGTGGAGAACGAGAAATGCGCTCCACAGATTACCACAGCGCGGCATGGCCGCAACCGACTTCCAACAAGCGAAGAAGAGGAACCACGGATGAGCACGGATCGGCACGGATCATCAAATCAGGAAAAACGAA